>PXPI01000001.1 GCA_003021905.1 Cyanobacteria bacterium SW_9_44_58
AATGAGGCTCAATCGTAACAAACTTCCTTTTTATCAGAAGGGTCTGCGAGCTATGGAACTCATGCAACAAGGGATTTGAACTAGTTGTCACCCCGTGAGGGATAATCTACTTGATTGCCGTCAGAGTCAGTGTAGAAATGGGAAATCCCAACGTCTAAACCAACGGTATGGTTAGTCGGTTTCTTACGATTGATCCTTTCTTGGTCAACCACAAACTGACAATAATATCCATCAGCACGGCGAACTATCCTAACTCTTTTAATTTGGGAAGGCTGGTAGAAGTTTAGGTCACGACCACCCCGCATTTTGAAAGTTCCTGCTTTGAAACTGTCAGTAAAGATGATTTCATCTCTGGTTTCCGACAGGTTATATCCGCTAGTCTTGTATTCTGCAGATAAGCAGGTTTGATAGCGCCTGTATTTTGGATAACCTCTTGAGTGCTTCTTACATTCGAAGGAAACCTCCGAATTAAGCACTCGCTTCTTGCCAACCTTCCCAGACTTACAATTATCGTAGAACCGAGCGATCGCTGCCCAAGTTCGTTCCGCCATTGCGAGGGCGTGCCTGAGAATTGAGCTTTTTTGCCCAAGAAAACGATTCAGCGAGAGTCTTACAATAGCGATAAAGGTCGTTTCGAGACTTAGCCTGCTTGTCTTCCCAAAGACGCAGGCATTTATTACGGATGAACAGAGCCGTTCTTAGAACTTCATCTAAGATGGCAAATTGCTCTTTAGTTCCGTATAATTTTGTCTCGAATACCAGCATTTATCACATTGAACTAATGCTAAAATTATAACATATTGATTGATGATAAGGTTGCCCTAGCGGGTTTTTATTTTTTGGCATTGGCAACGATTCATCAGCCCGACAAATCAAAGATTATGTCGGCCGGAGCGAAGGTGAGGACCTTCTCGTTGCATTCAGGTAAACAGCGATCAGCTAAATCAGATATCTCCCTAGAAAGGGCGCGCGCTTAATAAGATTGTCTATGAACTACGCACAAGCCACATGTAGTGAGCTTGCGGTTTCTGACGCTTCATCGCTTCCACTTAATCATTTTTTCCAGGATGGTCAGAGGTGGATAGCTCTGCGTCTAACGAGGCGGGTGCTCTTTTTTGAATGAATCAGCCCTTCCTATTATCGGACTAAGTGACTGATAAATCGTTTTTAACACAAATTGCTGTTTGGCGTTTCCTCAGACATCCCCTCGCTTGATGCAACTCGTCAACACCGCGAATCACCTTCCCTAATCCGCTTCGCGCTCACAACGCTAATTAAATTACAAGTTCTTCATCTGCTGGTTGTTCCCAATCGCTTTTTGTTATTTCCAAACTTGTTTGTTGATCCAGCAGACCAGTGTCTGAAGAAGATACCGCCTTTTCAGCAACCTCCTTGATTTGTTCTTCCTTCCCGCTAGCGACATTCAGTAAGTTTTCAGCATTAGCTTTTTCTAAAATGGAATTGGTCTGAGTTTGCGAAGAAACTTCGGATTCGTCAGGGCCAAGATCTATATTGCCAACATTAGCTTGTTCGTTGAGATTTAGCGCCTCGCTGCCAATAATCAAGTCACCGCTGCTATTTATATTCGCTGTTGTATCACCGTCAGCAAATCGAAGCTCAAAGGGTTCCCCTTGGTTCACAGTTAAGGTAATTGTTTCTCCCCCATTTTGATCGGTTAATGTGAGTTGGGTTAATCCAGTGCGCTCAATAATATAATTATTTAAGGGATTAGCGACATCAACGCGATCGCCGCTTTGCGGCGTAAAGCTAATGCTCTTGCCCTCTTCCACAAGAATGGTTTCTTGACCGGCGCTTCCCTGAATAGACGTATTAGAGGTGATTGAAAGTTGCTGGTTGGAACCGTCTAAAATGAGCGTATTGAATGTAATTGCAGATGGAAACAAAATTCCTGCAACGTTGACAGTGCCTGGATTGGTTCCTGCCTGTCCGCCGCTAAATTCAAGGAATTCCACATTTGTTAACTCGTCTTCTCCGGAAGCAACATTATCACCTCCAGTTAGCAAATCAGTGACAGTAATATTAAGATTTCCTTGGTTGTTTGCTGTAATTTCATAGGCATCTTGACCGTCACTATCAACCACAACAAATGTATTATCATTGCGTTCTTCTAACTGAGAAAAGCTTCCAATATAAGCTGCTCTATCTTCTCCACTCCCGCCGTTAATTGTGTCATCTCCGTCACCGCCATCGAGCTGATCATTTCCTTCCTCTCCTTTTAAGAGATCATCTCCGGACTGACCTAGAATCACGTCGTCAGTTTCTTCAGCGTCCTCAACTAACAGTTCAGCATTGCCGGATAATTGACTGCTGTCTTCACAATCATCTTCACTTTCACCGACACTAGTCAGTCTTAAACCAAACGCTTGCCCATCAAACTCATCTAGACTGAGAGATTCATCATTATCAAGAGAGAGGATAAAGGTGGTGGAGCGAATATCATCATCGCCCATCCCGGAAGTGCCAATCTCAATTCCAGCATCAAAACGACCACCAGGAAGCATATTAACATTAAGGAAATTATCCTGTGAACCAACGCTCCTAACACTGTCAGCAGGACCGAACTTAGTAACAGTAAGATTGTCACCGCGGACGATCAAGTTATCTAGTAAATCATCGTTGCTAATATCGAAAAAGACGCCTCTAATGTCGGCAATAGGTTCCACTGATTCAACTGTAAATTGAATTCCTCCCTGTACCGGTATTGCTGAAATTGTTGCTGATGCTTGAGCGCCAGTAAAGTTATCTAGCTCAACTTGCAAAGGAGGCCGCCCATCTTCCCCATTTAGAATGTCATTGCCGGCGCCTCCATCAATGGCATCATTGCCGATTTCGCCAAATATCGTATCGGTTGCTGCACCGCCGAAAAGAACATCATCGCCATCACCGCCACGGATGAGATCTTCTCCTCCAAGGCCATTAAGCAAATCATCTCCGGTTCCGGTTTGATTTTCTCCTTGTGCTCCACCAAATATAGAGTCAGCTTGATTGGTTCCTTCAAAATTATCGTTCTCTGGAGTGCCGATTAATTCTGCCATTTTTTAATGTCCCCATTTAATGTCTGGATTCAGTTATCTATCTTTCGCCCTTCCCTCCCATAGAAGCGAGAATATCCTTACTTCGAGGAAGTAAAGTATCAAAACTTACTGTGCTAAATCCCCAAGCGGAATATTTTTAACTGGAATTTCCTCAGGATTAGTTTCAGGAGAAGAAGTTGTATTAGAGCTGGTGTCGGCATTCGTACTAGAGGGAGCCGTAGCAGTGCTGCTGGGAATTCCGCTAGTATTGGTTGAACTCTGAGTGGTTTGGTTAGCTGGAACTGGATCGCTATTATTAATAGTATTCAATTCTAAGCTGCTGCGAATGCCGTCAACTGTATTGGGCTGGGGTAAAGTATCACTGCTTCCCTGAGCAGGAGTAGTGTTGGCAGTGTCAGCATCTTGAATTAGATTATTGATGCGATTAAAAAACTCTGGTCCCACGGAACTGCTTGCTTTTTTAGCAAATGCAGGATTATTTTTTAGCACTGTATCCAAGTCCTGTCCCAGGCTTTCTGCTAGTTCTTTGGCGGCATCAACTACCTCTGGCGGCAATTGATCGGATTGAATTGGCACTTGTTGGGCCTGTGCATTTTGAACAGGTTTAAGCGCAATCAAGCCCATGGTAAATATAATTAGGTAAGTTGCACGAGTTGGTTTCATAATTAATTACAGGTTCAAAATTCCTTCGTTTACAACGTTAGTGAATAGCGATGTTAGCTAATAGCGATTGTTGGCGCTAATTTTAGCTTAAAATTGCTAGCAAGACAAAACGATTTTAGCTAGAAAAAGAATTGATAGCTAGCTGCGGCTGTAAATCGCGGTTCGCCTTCTGCTCCGAAGGTTTCTTCGACATTCCCCGTTAAGTCAATTGCCGCTACTGTAATAACTAAGGGAGATTCTCGAAAGGGAACCATGGATAAGCCGATAGAAATATCTTGTCCTGTCCATTCTGTAATTGCGTTGACCCTCGGGAGAACTTGTATTGCGGCACTAGCAAAGGGATTCACTTGGAAAAAGCCTTCAAAGCCCTTGTTTCCGGCGTTAGCTTCAAATGCCTCCGGAGAGCGAAATCTGCCGTTTCCAAGCCCGACACTGAGGTAAGCCACTCCAAACGGCGACAATGGGTCTTCTCGCAATTGAAAGAGACTGCTCCCAACCAAGTAAGTGCTTGTGGCTGTGTCGCCGCTTCCCTCGGGCCAGCGAATGAGGTTTTCAACGCCAACAGAAACGGCACTGTTTCCCGGTAGATTTCGACTGAGCTCAAAACTCATACTGCCTGTACTAAAGGCAGCGCTTTGATTCTCGTCAGTTACGCTCAGAACAGTAACAGTTGCGTCAAAACCGACACTTTCTTCAGGATCGCCAAAGCCCATAGAAAAAGAAAGTGAACCATCTTCTTTCTCCCCAAAACGAGTTCGTTCTTGGAAACTGGCACCAACTCCCACATTGCCCCAGGAATTTCCGTAACCGATGGGGTTGAGAATACTAATGGCAGGATTAGCGACGCTTCCCCCTGCTTCGACAATAAGTTCTCGTTGAATTTTGTCGCGTTGGCGACGATTTAGAGAGTCGATAAAATTGTTAAGTTGTTGGTTTTGTTCGGGAGAAATAACAAATTGTTGATTATCCAATTTACGTAGGAGGCGGCTTAAGGTTTCAGTTTGCGATGAAGAAAGAGACAGTTCTTTTTGTGCTGTTTCTAAGAAGGTTACAATTTCTTGAAATCTTTTGCTGGAAACCGTTGTTTCCCCTTGCCCAAATAAGAAACCTTGTATGCCTTGTAAAAAGGTTTGGGTTTGCGTAGAAGATAACTGAAACTCTGTTTTTTCCTGAGCTTGGAGTTCGCGGAGAAATTTAATTAATTCTTGTCTTTGTTGTATTTGAGTATTATTCAATTCCTGTTCTGGAATTTGCTGGAACAAATTAATCAGTTCATCAACTTCTTGTTGCTTAAGTGTAAGGTTTTTTGCAACGCGATTATCGCTTAACAGTACAAATTCAACGGCTGCAGTTTTATCAGGACTGAGTGAACCAATCAGAGTTCTTAGCTTTTGAGTTGTTTCGGGAGAGAGAGAAACAATATTGGTCGTTGTTTGTTGCAGTTTTTCTAACTCATTTAATAGAACCGCAATTTCTTGGCCTTGATCGGGACGCAATTGCAATTTTTGAATTGCTTGCAATGCATTAATAACTTGAGTAAGTTCTTCCTGATTTAAACTCACTTGCTTATTATTTGTTATTTCCGGAATTTGCGCCGTTTGTGCAGTTTGCGTTGCCGGAGCAAAGAAAACAAAATCGATTGCTTTCCCTAACGATTTGATTTGCTTATCAGATAGTTTAACAGAATCCTGATTAGGAATTTTGCTCAAAAAATCCTGAACTACTATTAATTGTTTTTGCTTTAAATTGCTCAAATTGTTAGAAGGGATATCTTGAATAAATTGACGCAAGCTAACAATCTGTTTTTGTTCCAAGCTTAATGTTTTATTAGTGGTAGATTTAAGTAAAAGTATTGTATTGACTGCTGTTAATTGGTTTTCTTTTAATTTTAAAAAAACTTTTCTTAATTCTTGGATTTTATCGGCGGAAATTTGATAAGATTGAGATCGCTCTTTTAATAATTCTTGGAGTTGGTTTTGAACTGATTCAATTTGATTAATATTTAAAGAAGAAGGACTAATATTTTTAATTAATTCCAGAGCTTGAATTGTTTGTTCTAATTCCTTTCTACTAAAACTTTTTTTAGGAGAACTAGAAGAAGAATCCTGACTTGTTTTTTGCCATTCAGAGGGAAGAGAATTAGTTTCAGAATTTACTGGTTTCCAATTTAGCTCTTTCGCTTGAACAATAGGTATTTTTCCTACGGAAAAGACCATTGTAGCGACGAAAAATCCCCATCCTAATAATGAACATTTTAAAGTTTGGCTTAGCAACATTATTACTTTTATAAATAAATATAGCAATTCTCACTCTAATGAGATACGCTCTGAACTGAACCAATTAAGTAATTAAATTTTGTCATAAGCCTTAATCAGTCAATGTTGCTACTGTAGCTCGTGAGTCCAAGAACTGCTATACTAACAATCTAAGTAATTGTGTAATTAACCTTATAATAATCTAATCAATTTGCTTAGTCAATTACCATATTAATCAATTTGGAGCTCGAATCAATTCTAGTGAGTTAGAGCTGCTATTCAAAAACTTGATCAATTAACTGACCTTTTTCAAACCAGACACGACAAGCTAAGATTATAGTGAAAATCCCATGAATGTTAACCTTGCAAACCGCAAACCAATTGCTCGTGTTTAAGTATCTCATTCCTCTTTTCAATCCGGAAGTTAATCAGTGGGCAACACCAGCCCGTTTATTGCGTTGGTTAACCTTACTTTGGCTTTTAATCGGGTTAGTGGTATTACTTTCAGCATCCTATCCGATTGCCGATGCCAATTTTGGAGATGGACTCTATTACTTTAAACGGCAAGTAATCTGGGCCTATTTGGGACTCATTTTATTTAATGTTGCAACCCGGGTTCGCCTTATTTATTGGTTAAGAATGGCTCCCTTTGCCCTCATTCTTTTGTTGGGATTAGTGTTTGCTACAAACTTTGCCGGTGTTACCGTTAATGGGGCCCAACGATGGTTAGCCATTGGTCCGTTATTGCTACAACCCTCAGAACTCATTAAACCATTTTTAGTCTTACAAAGCGCCTTGGTATTTGGAAAGTGGTATCGGTTTAGTCGAGGAGCGCGTATCTTTTGGCTGGCGATATTTGCCTTAGTGTTAGGGGGGATTTTAATTCAACCGAATTTGAGCAATACTGCCCTGTGTGGGATGAGTTTATGGTTAATTGCCCTGGCAGGAGTTATTCGTTGGCGTCATTTGGGAATGGTGGCAGCGAGCGGCCTCGGGTTGGCAACATTGAGTATTATGACGCAAGACTATCAATTAGAACGGGTAACTTCATTTCTGAATCCCTGGGCAGAAGCGCAAGGGGATAGTTATCAACTCACGCAAAGTTTAATGGCCATTGGTTCTGGCGGTACTTGGGGAACCGGTTTAGGCTTATCCCATCAAAAGTTATTCTATCTGCCCATTCAATACACCGATTTCATTTTTGCTGTGTTTGCAGAAGAATTTGGATTTGTCGGCTGTTTGGGGCTGTTAATGTTGATTATCAGCTTTGCCGCCTTGGCTTTAATGGTTGCTAACCAAGCCCGGAATGCGATTCATCGCTTAATTGCAACAGGGGCAGTTATTTTTCTAGTGGGACAGACTTTGATTAACATTGGCGTAGCAACAGGTTCTTTACCCACAACCGGTTTGCCGCTTCCCTTGTTTAGCTATGGCGGAAACTCGGTGTTAGCCAGTTTGTTCTTAGCGGGATTGCTGGTGAGAGTGGCAAGGGAGAATAAGGAAGGAAATGTGGTTGAGTTTCCGAATTCCTCTCGTTAATAATAGAAATTAGATAATCGATAATCAATCTTTAATAATGAATAGTGATTTTACAATCTATATTAAATGGTCAGCCATTTTGACGGTTGCTGTTTTAGTCTTCACATTAATTGCCTTTATTTTTAAGTGGGGATTTCGGTTCCGCTTAGTGGGCATCACTGGCTTTATGGGGGTTATCACTGCTGGACTGTTTGGTCTATCTTTAGGACTGTTCAGCTATACGGATGTTCCGGGGGCAGTTTCCTTTTCAGTGGTGTATGATAACGGCGGCAGCCAAGTGGTCATTAAATTGCCGCCCACAGTAACTGAGTCGGAAGTCGAAGCCAGTTTACGAAAAGCAAGTGCCGATCTTTATTCCTACGGGCGGTTAGGCGGTCCCAATAGTGAAATGACCATTCGAGCGCGAACTGTCATTCATCCCGAACAAGGGATTTCCAAACCGGTATACTTGGGAAAGGTTCAGCGATCGCTGTCTCAGCAACGGGAAGACACCGATTTAGATATTGAAATATTCTCCTCCCAATTTGCCCAACTTCCCACAAGTTCCGATACGCCAACACCGAAAATTAATTAACCGCATCTGAGGCTATGGCAGAGCAACTCGAATCGAAACAACAGCAACTTTCCATCATTGAAGCCAATGCTGATTATTTAAGTGCCGTTGCTTATAAGTATTATTGCGACTTCCAAGAAAAAGGCACCTTGGTTTTATTGCGTCAGCTGGAAAATGAAGGCACTGAGTTGGAAGATTGGCAATTAATGTACAAACCCATTAGCCTAATTCCCTTAATGCTGAGCGATTGGAAAGAAGCTGGCATTCAGGATATGATTGTCAAGTATAATCCGGAAGTATCGGCGGTTTGTACCTTTTTGTATCCCAACGGAAGCCACACCAGCTATCTGTTTGAACCCAGCCAGCCTCCACCGACACTGCAACAGCAACTGGGAACCGGGAATACGGAGAGCCAGTAGCCCTTTGATGGTTCATAACTTCTTTCACCTGATAAGAGCGCGAGAACATAAGTCCCGCACTGTAACCGAAGGTTTAGCTTCGGGATATCCTCACTCTCCTCACTTCCTCACTTCGTTGCGTCGCTACGGTCGTCGCTTCGCTCCTGCGTCGCTGCGTTGGAGTCTCGCCATCAATTGAGAGGGTCAATCCCTCGATAATTGATCTTATGTTATAATTGATTTATTACTAAAAGTTTTATTGGTAATGCTAAAAGCAACAAAGGTTAGAGTTTACCCTACAGCAGAACAAAGAAAGCACCTAGCGCAGAGCTTTGGGTGTTGCCGTTTTGCTTGGAACTATGCTCTCAGCCTGACCAACGAAACTTACAAAGCAACTGGAAAAGGGCTTTCTCGATTCGCGATTCAGAAAGAGATCACCAATCTCAAGAAAAAACATGAGTGGATGAAAAAGCCTTACTCTCAGTGCTTGCAAGTGGTAGCTCTCAATCTATCCCGTGCGTTTATCAATTTCTTTGAAGGTCGAGCTTCCTTCCCAACATTCAAGTCTAAGCACCAGAGGCAATCTATTAGTTACCCTCAGAATGTGTTTTTAGTCGATGATGGCTTGAAGTTCCCCAAGATGGGTGTTGTTCACGCCAAAATACACCGAGAAATAGAAGGGACAATCAAAACAGTTACACTTTCTCAAAACTGTCAAGGTCATTATCATGCTTCAATCTTGACTGAAGACGGGAAGGAAACTCCTGAAAAATCAGCAGATGGAAAAGCAATCGGAATTGACCTAGGAATCAATCATTTTGCGATTACCAGCGATGGT
Source organism: Cyanobacteria bacterium SW_9_44_58 (assembly GCA_003021905.1). Taxonomy (GTDB): domain Bacteria; phylum Cyanobacteriota; class Cyanobacteriia; order Cyanobacteriales; family Rubidibacteraceae; genus Halothece. The sequence continues at coordinate 9,303 of PXPI01000001.1, forward strand.
TCTAAGTTTGATCACCCAAAATGGATTGAGAAACATGAAAAGAATCTCAAGGCTAAACAGAAGAGGCTTTCTAGAAGACAAAAAGGTTCCAATAATAGAAATCAGACTCGTAGACAGCTAGCCCGAGTCCATAAGAAAATTTCCGATTGCCGGTTGGATTTTCACCACAAGTTATCGCGCAGGATAATCAACGAAAACCAAGTTGTGTGTGTCGAAAATCTGGCAGTAAAGAACATGGTCAAGAACCGCAATCTTGCAAAGGCGATTAGTCAAGCAGGTTGGGGTCAATTTTGTACGATGCTGAAGTACAAAGCAGAATGGGAAGGAAAGGTTTATCAAGAGATCAATCGTTTCTTTCCCAGTTCTAAGACCTGTAGTGTTTGCCTTCATCAAGTAAGAAACCTGACCCTTGATGTGAGGAGCTGGCAGTGTGAAAAGTGTGGAACCAACCACGACCGTGACATCAACGCTGCCAAAAATATCCGAGACGAAGGACTGCGCATTCTATCCTCTGGAGTGGGGGAGATCGCCTATTGCCCAGATATAAGTCGAGACAGCAGAGGTCGTAAGACTTCTACTGTGTCGCAGTCTGTTGGATAGGAAGCCGACGCTATAATCTTTGATTTAGCGTTCGGTAGCTCACTAGTGTCTTATATTACAAAGGAATTTAATGAAGCAGCAAACTCAAGTTTCGACTTCCTCAATCATTACCTTACAACTCTCTCCTGCCCAAGTAATGCGGGGAAAAGGTGCCGTTTCCCACGCCGGTGCCAACATTGCGCAATTTGGGAAACGCCCTTTAATTATCGGCGGCGATTATACCTTAACGCTGATTCAACCTCACCTAGAACCGATTCTGGAAGCCTATGAACTGAGTGCGACAACGGCCTCTTATCTTCCCGATTCTTGTGATAAATCCCACAAATATTTGCAAAACGTTGTTGCGGATCACAAAGCAGACTTTATTATTGGCGTTGGCGGCGGCAAATCCCTAGATATGGCAAAATTAGTGGCTTCCCAGTCCAATTTGCCCATTGTCACCATTCCCACTTCCGCTGCCACTTGTGCCGCTTGGACTGCCCTTTCCAATATCTATAGCGAACAGGGGGCCTTCCAATATGATGTGCCTCTTCCTTATGCCCCCAATTTACTGATCCTAGATTATGATCTAATTGCCAGCGCTCCCAAACGAACCCTCATTGCTGGCATTGGCGATGCCTTGGCCAAATGGTACGAAGCCTCAGTTAGCAGCGGCGATTCAACCGCAAGCCTAACCATTGCTGCCGTTCAGCAAGCGCGCGTTTTACGGGATATTTTATTGCAAAAGTCGGCAACTGCCCTGGAAAATCCCGGCGGCGAAGTGTGGCAAGAAATTGTGGATGCCGCTGTGTTATTGCCAGGCGTCATTGGGGGATTAGGGGGTGCCAATTGTCGTACTGTCGCTGCCCATGCCATTCATAACGGATTAACCCATCTTCGCGAAACGCACGATATCCTCCACGGCGAAAAGGTCGCTTATGGGATTTTAGTGCAGCTGCGCTTAGAAGAGATAGTGCAAAATAACCAATTAGCGGCCTCAGCACGGCAGCAATTATTGGAATTTTATGCCCAAATCGGTTTACCCAAGAGCCTAGAAGATTTAGGATTAGGAAACGTAACCTTGGCTCAGTTGCGGCAAGTGGGTGAAATTGCTTGTACTCCCCGTTCTGATATCCATCGCCTACCCTTTGCGGTGGTGCCGATGGAGTTGGCGGCAGCCATGGTCTCCACCACAGTTGCTGAAACCAATAAATCGGTTACTGTGAGCCAAGAGAGTAACGTTTGAATCTGGAATTGGAACCCGCAATGGGATTTGAATTTACCCCTGCTAAGCGTTTACAAGCCCTTCCCCCCTATGTCTTTGCTCGTCTGGATGAATTAAAAGCTAAGGCGAGAGAACAGGGATTAGATTTAATTGATTTGGGCATGGGGAACCCCGATGGGTTTGCCCCCCAACCTGTGGTTGATGCCGCCGTGGAGGCGTTAAAAGTGGGCGAAAATCATGGCTATCCGCCCTTTGAAGGAACAGGCAGTTTTCGCCGCGCGATCGCGCGCTGGTATCATCGACGGTACGGGGTCAATTTATCCCCTGATAGCGAGGCTTTGCCCCTGATTGGATCTAAGGAAGGATTAACCCATTTGGCACTGGCTTATATTGATCCCGGCGATTTAGTTTTAGTGCCGTCGCCCGCCTATCCCGCTCATTTTCGCGGTCCTCTCATTGCTGGGGCGCAACTGCACCGGATGGTTTTAAAACCGGAACAAGACTGGCTCATTGACTTATCGGCAATTCCCGAACACCTCGCTCAGCAGGCAAAGATTCTCTATTTCAATTATCCCAGCAATCCCACCACTGCAGTGGCGCCACGGGAGTTTTTTGAAGAAATTGTTGCCTTTGCCCGGCATTATTCCATTTTATTGGTGCATGATCTCTGCTATGCCGAGTTAGCCTTTGACGGCTACCAACCCACGAGTCTGTTAGAAATTCCCGGTGCTAAAGAATTGAGTGTGGAGTTCCATACCCTTTCCAAAACCTATAGTATGGCAGGTTGGCGAGTCGGCTTTGTCGTGGGCAATAGCAAAATTATTCAGGGACTGCGCACCTTAAAAACCAATCTCGATTATGGCATCTTTTCTGCCGTTCAAGCTGCTGCGGAAACCGCCTTAGAGTTGCCGGACAGCTATGTGGAACAAGCCCAACAACGCTATCAGCAGCGACGGGATTTCTTAGTGGAAGGGTTAAGAAACTTAGGCTGGAATCTGGAAAAACCAAAAGCAACCATGTATTTATGGGTTCGGTGCCCAAAAGGGATGAGTTCCACTGATTTTGCTTTGGATACTTTGCAGAGAACCGGCGTTGTAGTTACCCCAGGAAATGCCTTTGGCGAAGCGGGGGAAGGCTATGTCAGAATTAGTTTAATTGCGGAGCGCGATCGCTTGCAAGAGGTGTTAAATCGCTTTCAACAAGCCGGCATTCGATATGAATAAGAAACCTATAGGAATCCCGCAATAAGCAGGCGGGAATCTAGTTCCGGCAAAGAAAAGTTTTGGCAGTTTCAGCACCGACGGCAAGGTAATTGGCAGCGCGATCGCAGCGTTGTTCCTGCAACGAGTTCAAATCAAATTCCCAACGTTTCAAACTTCCCGCTTTTCCACCGGCGACTAAAGCATCCCCTTCGCCGTTAAAGCTAATACTCCGAAGCGGTTGACCCTGACCTTCCAAGGTTGCGATATTCTCTCCTGTTTTCGGATTCCAGAGTTTAATCGTCTCATCGCTGCTTCCTGATGCAAGAACCTTGCCATGGGGAGTAAAGCTCAAACTGGTTACCCCTTGACTGTGTCCCGCTAGGGTGTTTAAGAGCTCACCGTTAGAGACGCGCCATAATTTAATTTGATTATCCCAGCCTGCCGATGCAAGAATTTTGCCGTCAGGGCTGAACGCGATCGCGCTGACAGCTGGTTCATGGGCATTGAGAACTTGTAAAACGGTACCATCGCGTTGCCGGATTTTAACTTTGCCATCATAGCCGCCAGACGCTAAGAGCTCTCCTTGGGGGGAAAAACGAACAGCTGTGACACCTCCTTGATGAGCGGACAAGGTTTTCTTAGACTCGCCGCTAACAATCCAAAGGCGAACTGTTCCATCCTCGCTGGCAGAAGCAATTCTTTTCCCATTGGGGCTAAAGTCCACACTGGTAACAATTCCCTGATGACCTTTTAACGTTGTTTTAGGGGGGGTTGGCTGATTCAAATTCCAAATTTTAATCGTTTTGTCCGCACTCCCCGATGCTAAACGTTCACCATTAGGACTGAAACTGAGAGCCTTAATACTTTCGGAATGACCCTTTAAAAGCATTTGCGGCGGTTGATTGGCCATTTCTTCAGCATTCCAAAGTCGAATCTTGTTATCCCAACCGGCAGATGCTAGCTGATTTTTGTTCGGGGCAAACTGAACTGTATAAATATCTCCTTGATGTCTGTTGGATCGCCTCAAATCCCAAATTCTTAGCGTTTTATCGTCGCTGGCCGAAACAATCCTGTCTCCTTGCGGGAAAAAGCTTACATCTCTCACTGCCCCTTGGTGCGCTGTTAACGTCGCGATCGCGCTATTCGGACGATTTTGCCAAGACCAATACTTGATCTTCCCGTTTCTATCAGCAGAGATCAAAATTTGACTGTCAGGTGAAAACGCAACGCTCATTGCTGCTGTCTGATGCCCTGGCAGGTTTTCCCGCAAGGTTCCATCTCTGTCCCAAATTTGAATTTCACCGGATAAGCCGGCAACGGCAATCAGTTCGCTGTCGGCACCAAAAGCAATGCTGCCCACTCCCTCTTCGTAACCCGTTAAGGTTTGCACTAACGTCCCATCTTGCTTCCAAACTTTTACCGCCGAGGATTGTTGACTCGCCGAAGCAATAAACTGGCCATTGGGACTGGCATCAATGCTGTTTACGCCTTTTTGGTGGGCAACAAAGCGGTTGTGCAATGTCCCGTCAAGATTCCAAACGGCAATGCTGCCATCTCGTCCTGCTGTAATCAGCTGTTTACCGGCAACACTAAAGCGAACACGGTTGGTGGCTTGTTGTTGAGTGGCAATGGTTTTAACCAATGTGCCATCTTTTCGCCAAAGTTTAACCGTTCCATCTAAACCGACGGAGACAAAGCGATTTCCCTTGGGATGAAAATTGACATCTGTGACTCCTCCCTGATGAGCTTTTAAGGTTTTCATCAGTTGGCCGTTGCCCCGCCAGAGTTTAATCGTTCCATCCCAACTCGCAGAAACCGCGCGATCGCCGTTGGGAGAAATATCCACTGCCGGCACCGGTTGTGTGTGTCCCGATAAACGATTGCGGGCGGGACTGCGGTGAAGCATTTCTTGTAATGTCCCTGCGGTTTCCCACTTTAAGGATTGGGGAGAAAACGCAATTTTTTTGAGTTGTTGTGCCGCTTCCAAACTGGTTGTCAGGGCGTTTAACGGTTGCTCAGATAGGGCTTCTGCTGTTGCATTGAGAGTTTTCACTTGCTTGAGCAATGTTTGTTGCCGCTGCCAGTAAGCGAAACTGCCCGCCACTGTCGCTGCGATTCCTAAAATACTAATGGCGGCAGCAGCCGCTTGGGCGCGTCTCAAGCGACGTTGGGCCTGTCTTTTTTGAGCATCTCGTTGGGCAATACCGGCTTCAATAAATTGCTGTACTGGTTCTGATAATTCTTCGGTATATTTGACGTAAATCTCCTCAGCTTGGGCGAGTCGTACGCCTTGCCATAAATAGTCCGGGTTTTGAGCGTTGTCTTGCCACAGTTTTGCTGCTTGCTGGAGTTGCCGTTGCAGTTGTAAGTGGGTGCGGTTTTGTTCGAGCCACCAACGCAGCGTAGACCAATTATGGATTAGGATTTCATGGGCAATTTCGATATTCGCTTGGACGGGAAATTCTGCTAGCTCATCTTCTGCCGAATCAGTTACTCCTCGGCTTTCACCAGCCGCTGAATCAGAAACGGCATCAGAATTGACCACGACCAAATTCGCCTTCACTAATGCCTGTAAGGTGCGTTCTACTAAAGCTTGGGGATATTTGCCAACAATTAAATCTTCTTTGCTAACCCGCCGAGAGGTATCAGCCATCTCATCTCCCACTTGGGTTAAGGCGAGAAAGATCCACTGAGCGCAAGCACGAGCATCAGCATCAAGGGTTTCATAGACGGTATTGGCTTTTTGTTCCAATGCCCCTTCTAAGCCGCCGATTTGTTTCTGGTAGGCTTTGAGGGTGAGCTTGCCGTTTTCCCGATATTCCCAAAGCTGTTCCAAAACAAATTCCAGCAGCGGCAATTGTCCTGCAGAAGGGCCGATTTCTTGCAAAAGGATTTCCGCTAAAGCGGGTTCCACTTGCAATCCCACAATTTCGGCCGGTTTTAGGATGACATTTCGGTAATCTGTTTCCTGAAGGCGAGGAGACACAAAGAAACTTCCCTGTTGCAACAGGGCAGCAAGTTCCGAAAATTCTAAGCAATGGGTAACAAAATCAACTCGCAAGCCAATGATCACTTTAACGCGATCGCGTGCATAATTAATTGCTCCTAGCAACAGTTCCAAAAACTGAGACCGTTCAACCGCATCAGCAAGGGTAAACAGTTCTTCAAATTGATCGACAATCAGCACCGCCATTGGTTCCGAGTAAGAACGCAACCAGCGCACCAATCCCTCAACGCCCTGATAGAGTAAGCCTTCCAATTGCTGTTGCTGCTGCTGAGAGGAAGCCAAATTTTGTGTCAGACTGGTTAAGGGATGTTCCCCCGCTCGGAAATAGCAAATGCGCCATTGGTCGCTGCCGGGAAGCTGTTGTCCCTGTTTTAGCTGAGCGATAATTCCCGCCTGTACCACTGAGGACTTTCCGCTGCCAGAGGCGCCGACAACAGCTAAAAAGGAACGGTGGTAGAGTTCGGCAATCAGTTTTTGGGTCAGTTGTTCCCGACCGTAAAAATAAGCTGTGTCTTCTTCTCGGAAAGCTTTTAAACCGACATAGGGACAAATTCCCAAATCAAGGCTTGAGGAGGGAGAGGCTTGAATATTGCTGTTGCTAGGCAGCACTTCAATTACTCCTTGCCCCCCAGAGAGCCAAAGATCCAACTGAGTGGCAGTTTCGGCTAAATGGGCTTTGAGTTGATAAATCCAGCTTGCTACGGATAAACCCGTTTGCCGATGCCCCTTAGTAAGGGTTTCAACGACAGCTTGGGTAAAGCAGTCTGGGGATTGTTCTCCAGAAGCGGCAACAAGGAGACACTGACCCCAGTCTGTTCCGAGTTTCAACTCCTCAATCCACTCTTGTAAATCGGCAGGGCAAGTCAAATCTAAAATAACAATTTGTTGCGCAATTCTAGCCCGAGACAACTGTTGACGCAGCCAAGAACGGGCAATGCGATTTCCATTTCCGATGGCGAGATTAACTTCCCCGGCTTCATCCACGGCTGCCTCGCCTCTAAAGTAAAGCAGGACAGTTTCTTTTTCCGGAACTTCCCCTGATTGTAGGGTGTTTTGAATTTCTTGCTGTACTGTTGCTTGAGAGGTTTTTGTCGGCGACCAATAATCTAATTCAAACTCACCGTTTCCTCTTAAGGTTTTCCCCAATTCTAAACTGGTTTGATTTTGGGGATTTGCCGCAATGACAAGCGCGCGGCGAGGAGAGCGTGAGACATCCGTTTGAGGCGTTTTCCCTAAGATAATTTCTCCTACCCCTTCGACGATGCGTTTCGGGGTTTGTAGGGGATATTCGGGGTGGAGGTTGGTTTCTCCGCGATTGCGCTTTTGCTGATTGATCAGGCGCAGCTGTTGATTGGTTTGATCAATGTATTGCAACGTCTGATGATATACGTAGCGATACAGACGGTCTGCTTCGATCATCCCTTGCTCGTCTGCAACTTCTCCCCGTAACCCTTGGATGAGATAATAGGTAAATACCCCATGACCCATTTCCGGAAATTCCCAAGACTGCTGAGCGCGATCGCAGGATAAAAGCGCATAAAATCCTTGCGTCCGAGTCGCTCGTTCTTGCAAGCGTTCAATCAATTGAGGGGTGGGATTGTGGGGAGTTTGCTGCCAACTCACGCCACCGCTATGACAAGCATCAAGCCAAACTAATTGAACCGGTGCCGCACATTCCCCCAAATGTCCTAAAATTTCCGAAATGGCAAGTCCCGTTCCCAACAGATCATTTAAACTCGTATCATGGAGACAAAGAACGGCTTGTTGAGTGCTCGGCTCAAGGACACCATGACCGGAAAAGTAAAAGACTATCTTATCATTCGCGCTCGCATCCCTGGCAATGCGCTTTAGGCTTCCTCTTACCGCTGCCGCGGTTGGGGGATCAACAGCATAGTCATTGTGGACTAGCAGTTCCCGTTTTTGAAAGGCTTGGGTCGCTTCTTTGAGAGCTTTCCCCAACTCCTGGCAATCAGCAGCAGAATATTGCAGTGAGGTTAAGCTGCTATCTTGATAGTCATTAACACCAATCAGAACTGCCCACAGTTGAGCAATATTTGATTGTTTACCGGTTTCGGTGCCGCTTTTGACACTAACAGGACACATAGTTTTTTTGATTTAAGGGTTTGCAGCCAACGCCTACCGGCGGGCAACCTTCACTTAGAACCGTAAAATTTCATACTCGCAGCCTTCTGCTTGGGGCTCAGTTTCCCACACAATTCCCTCATTAGAAACCAGTGCCACTTCGATATAGAGTTGTTCTGTGGGAGTCGCAGCAGTGGCCTCGTTATTTTCAAACGGTTGTAAGTCTTCACTTAACACTCGCAAGGTTAAACCTGGGGGAATCATCTCACCCACAGCACTGGGTTGAAGCTGGAATCGCCAGACTCGTTCCGCTGGATCGCCGATGGGCATCACTTGCAGTTCATAAGATTTCCCTTCAATGGTTAGGGGACGAGAGAAGGCCCTTGCAGCTGCTTGAGATTGGGTTCCTCTTGCTTGGGCTAACTCAGACTGCCAGTCCAGTTGTCTCCAACCGAGTTCTTGAGCCAGTTGGGAAATCCCAGATTGCAGCCATTGTAAAATCGAACGCTGTTCAGGAAGTCCTTGGCGAATTTCGTATAGCCGCTGCCGCCAGCCATCATGCTCAATTAAAGCCCCCCACCGCTCAAACGGAATAGCAAGGCGAGGTTCTAACACATGGGAATTGCCGAGACGCTGCAATAGGTTTTCTGCTTGTTCTAAAGAGAGAGCGGGAAGAGAGGGAATAGCAGCGCGAGCGGTTTCATTGGGACATAACTCACGGGCCGCCCAAAAGGCGCTTAAGTCATTGGCTATTTCTTCCGCCGCTAAGACATAACTGTGATTATCCCAGTCATAATGGCCTTGTTGCTTCAGTTGAAGATGAGTGGCATATCCCCAGATTCGTATCTGATGCTCATCGGGATTGATTTGCACCGCAAAATAGTAATCTGCCGCCCAACTCGGAACATCGATCCACTCTTGGGGCACTCGCAATTCACTTGTATCAATGGTTTCGCTGGGAATAACAGCGACGCGCACTCCTTCAAGGGCAATAGCAGTACCATTAACCAGCGTCCAAATATTCGGCAAGGAAACACGAGACCCTGCAGGCGCAGCTGGAACACCTTCTTCTTCCAACCAAGCAAGAACGGTCTCTAAGCAAAGGCAGTTTAGATAACATTGCCAGCGTTCGCTAGCAGTAGAGAGGGAGCGATAGGTTTGTTGGGCCGCAGTTTGGATAGCGGAAGAAATGGTCAGCTCAACTTGACCGGAGTCAACAGGGGGTAAAGTTTCGGGATTCATTGCTCATCTCCTGCCTTCTCAGGGGGGACAGTTTCTGTTGCCATGTCAGTATAATAGGTAGTTAACCACTCTTCTAACGTACTGCTCATTTGTTTTAATAGGTCTGAGTCCAGGGAAATATGCAGGGTATCTTGACTCCACTGCGCGATCGCGCTTAATAGGGTTTTGCGGATTTTGTTCAGTTGTCGGGAAACCGTATATTGCTTCGTATCCAAGGCTTGCGCGATCGCTTTTTGGGTATAGCCTTGCCGGTAATAGTAGTCCAGGAGCGCTTGTTGTTGAGCATTCAGTTTCCGGATCCCTTGCTTTAGCACTGCCGTCATTTGCGATTGCTGTGTTTCGCGATTTTGGCGCTCTTCCTGGGATATGATTTCTGTTAGAGGCGTGTTTTTCTTGGTATCGGGCAGGGTTTCTGCAATGGTGCGGTTATCTCCTTCCGCAACCGGTTGATCTGCGGAACTGAAGGCGGGATACAAATACGATCGCGCTGCTTGGGCTAGTTTCAGCAACCATTGTTCTAAGACTTTCCCGTCTTTTACTGGATCGAGAGGAGGAGCGGCAGTGTGACAGCGCCGATTGTAATATTGCGCGATCGCGCTCCAAGTTTCTGGATCGGGTCTGCCAAGCTGTCGTGTTCCCTGCCCCGGTTCGGGAACATAAAGCTGATTAAATCCTTGCCAGGCTAGGGTATAGGCGACAATCGTATCAGGGGAGAATCCTTGCCGTTCTAGGGCTTCTGTAACGCGCTTTTGACTCAGTTTACGCAATAATCCCCAATCGGAACAGATGTCAGTTTCTTGACGCTGTCGTAAAATCCCTTTGATTGTGCTGTTGAAAATTGCTCTGGCATATCCCTTAAGGGTGCTGTTGCAGTCAGGCTTAAAGCCTTTGAGAACCGTATCAAGCTGCGCGATTGCAATCTGAAAACAATCGGCTAAACCGTAGTTGAGCTTAGAGAAGCGACGAGTGATGTGATAGGCTGCCCAGTAAGCTGGTTCTTGTAAATAAGCTGCTAGATGCTCTCTGGCTAAAGGAGACGTTTGTCGTTGCCAATGCTGATGCCAGTAGTGCGCCCAAAAGCGATCGGAGGTGTCTGAAACTTGGGTTAAGCACTCTTCCATATTGCGACGGAGTTTGGGGTTAACAACCCAACCCTGAAACTGATCTTCGTCAAGCTCTAAAAAGGTTGAGAAAAGCTTAACCAATTCGCGTCGAGGGAACATATTTATCGAGGGCGCATTATCAATGACAATCACAGTTAAAATAACATGCTTGCTCCTGCAATGCTAACGCTTTAGATCCAACGTCTAAAGACGCTTGGCTTTACAGTGCGGTGGCTTTCTTTGACACTCCAACCTCTAAAGAGAGTTGGATTCTCGCTTCAACGGGAAAAACTAGGCGACACGGAACCGAATCCTGACATCACCCCCGCTTCTTTCCCCTCAGCAAGCCTTGTTCGGGACTGCCCGTCCCTACTTAACGTTCATCATATCACATTATTTCCCTAAAGGGAGGGGCTTTAGACCCGTGATTTTCGGTAAACGATAGGGTTTCAGATCTGTGATTTAATGATGGCGATTGCTTTGATAGCGTTTCTGAGTTAATTCCGAGGCGAGATTAATGGCTGCCTTGAGACTGCGACAATTAGCAACCCCTTTACCGGCAATATCAAAGGCGGTTCCATGATCGGGAGAGGTGCGAATAAACGGTAAACCGATGGTGGTATTAATTGCTTCGTCAAATGCCATTAATTTAACTGGAATTAGACCTTGGTCGTGGTACAATGCGAGGTAGGCATCTGCTGGGGAAACCGTTGCATCTTGAAACCAAGCCAATCCCGGTTTGACCCACAAGGTATCTGGTGGAACCAATCCCAGCAATTGCACATGGGGATAACTCTCACGAGCGTTTTCCAGCCACGAATTCAACCAATCTTGTTCTTCGCTTCCCAATTGCCCCGCTTCCCCGCTATGGGGATTTAATCCCGCGATCGCGATCCGCGGTTTATCAATGGCAAAGTCCTGTTGAAGACTATGAATTAATAAGTCTAACTTTTGCGTCATTAAGCTAGGGGTTAATGCAGCGGGAACTTGACTAAGGGGAATATGGGCGGTTGCTAGGAGAGTACGCAAGGTCCAACCTGTGTACGGCGATCGCGCGACAAATAACATTCCAAACCGGTCTCGCTGCGTCGCTTGGGCTAAAACTTCCGTTTGTCCGGGATAATGATGTCCCGCTAATTTCCAGGCTGATTTAGCAATGGGGGAAGTGACAATGCCGTCAAAGTTTCCCGCTAGCGTTTCTTCAATGGCTGTTTTGAGATAAGCAAAACTTGCAGTTCCACCGGCAACATTGCCTTGTCCCCATTGAATTTCATCCAACACCGAGGAAGATAAGGGAACTTCTTTGACAGAAATTTCCTCAGGAGAGGCTAACTTACAGCAGGATCGCAGTTGCTGATACGTCTGATTCAACAGCGATCGCGTTCCCACTACAGTAATCCGGCAATGTTGAGCAATCTGCGGATCAGCCAGGGCTTTTAGAGCAATTTCCGGTCCAATCCCTGCCGGATCGCCTAAAGTGAGAGCAAGATGAGGACGCCAGTTAGACTGTATCATAATTGCTCCCGAGATCAGTCCTTATTTTGAGTTGCACCAGCACCCCAGTTAAATTATCGTGACCATGTTGTTCATTGGCAAAATCAATTAATTCCAATAACCCTTTTTCTAAATTGGCATTGCTGTTCAACAAAGGCGTCAAATACCCTTCTCCGTAATCTTCTAATAAATTCCCATCCGATAAACCATCGCTGCATAATAGCAATAAGCTATCCTCTTGAATATCTAAGTATTGAATTTCGGGATTTACGTAGCGATTCGGACGAGGGCCTAAGGCTTGGGTTAACTGATAGGCATTGGAGAGACGATAGGCTTGTTCCGGAGAAACTCCTTTCGCAATTTCCCGTTGACCCACTTCATGATCGGTCGTTAGTTGCAGAATATCGCCATAGCAGTTAATCTGGTAACTACGGGAATCGCCAACGTGCGCGATCGCAACTTGCGTATCTTGCACTAATGCCATAACTAGGGTTGTTCCCATTCTACCGGAATCCGCTCTCGCTTTTTCTTGATTAATCTCATAGATTTTTTCATTAGCGAGTAGAATACCCTGACGGATAATTTCCGCATCTGGCATTTCCTCCTGCCAATGGGTTTGAAAATATTGCTGGAGAATTTCTACTGCCATGGCACTCGCCACTTCCCCAGCAGAATGTCCTCCCATCCCATCGCAGACAATATAAAGTCCTCGCCCTTTTATTGTTGATTTTTGCGGTGTTTGCTCCTTAAAAACCCGAGATTCTATGCCAAAATAATCTTCATTATGGCGGCGGCGACGGCCAATTTCGGTTCCCCCAGCTTGATTCAAGCTAGACAGTTCCTTGGCAAACGCCATTGTTGGGACATCTTCAGAATCTCCCATTACCTCTCCCAACGCTGATTCCGCTTCCTTTTCAAAATTGTCTTCACTGTTGATGGCTTGCGTACTATACTCTTTGTTGCTCATTTTTAATCTTCTTTTTCGATTTTAAGAAGGCGGCATTATAAAATAGCGTAACTGATACTGGTTACCGGGTTTAGACTCTTATAGCAAACTGATTTTAAGGATAAGCTAATGGTGTGGCATAGATTTAGATTAACAAAATTCTTCAAGGAGAATGAAAATTTTATTCCTTAAACTAATAAATAACTATACAATAGAAGTTAACAGACCTAATTAGTCACATTTGACGGTACGTAGGAATCATCCATGAAACCCAACATTTTAGTAATTGATAACGAAGATACCATCCGAGAAAATGTCATCGAATTTTTAACCAGCCACAACATGAATCTGCTTAGAGCGCAAACTGGGGAACAAGGACTGGAAAAAGCGGGTCAGGAAAAACCGGATCTCATTATTTGCAATATTAATCTTTCTGATATGGAAGGATTTCAAGTTTTAGAAACTTTAAAGAATAATACAGAAACAAGTTTTATTCCTGTTATTTTTGTCACTAGAAAGTCTTCCCGTAAAATTTATCGTAAAGCGATGGAATTGGGAGCAAATGATTATTTATCTTTCCCTTTTACCAATGAAGAACTTCTCCAAGCAATTCGCACTCGGTTGCAAACGAGTACAGTTCCTTATGCTAACTCTGATTCAATAAATACAACCAATTCAAAACAAGGAGACATAGATACTTTACAGGAAAAAGTAAATACTTTAAGCAAGAAAGAAAAAATGCAAGAACAAATATTAGATAAGCTTCATGAAGATTTAAGAAGCAATTTATCTAAAATTAAAATTGCAATTTATATGCTAAAAAATGAAGCTAATGCTGACAAAAGACAGCGTTATATTAAAATTTTAGAAGAAGAATGTAATTGGGAAATGGAATTGTTAGATAAAGTCTCTGAATTACGTAATTTATTAACGCCTGATAACTTAAAATTTTTGGAGCGTTATGATTTTTTAGATAAACTCAAACTTAATCAATAACGTAGAACCGGAAACAATATTTGCTCTTTAAAGATTAGCTAAAAATTAAATCCTTGCAATCTGAGACGAATCAAGTAAGGCTTATAGGGGAAAACATGCCAACGGGAATGCTAATTAATGGACAATGGCGTAAAGAAGGTTATGAAAAAGACAGTGACGGTCGCTTTTTGCGTAACCCTACTACGTTCAGAAATTGGGTAAAAGCAGATGGAAAAAGTCATTTTATACCAGAGGGGGGACGATATCATTTATATGTTTCTTTAGCCTGTCCTTGGGCACATCGTACCCTGATTATGCGAAAATTAAAAGGCTTAGAAGATGCAATTACGCTCTCAATTGTGGATCCCTATATGGGGGAAGAGGGATGGCAATTTTCAAACGCTGCCGGTGCAATTCCCGATTCCATTCATGGCGCAAACTATTTGCGAGAAATTTATATAAAAGCAGATCCAAATTATACGGGACGAGTAACAGTTCCGGTATTGTGGGATAAGAAAACAGGCACCATTGTTAATAATGAATCCCGAGAATTATTGCGGATGTTTGATCATGAATTTCAAGAAATTGCCCGCAATCAAACGGATTATTGTCCTCCCGAGTTGCAAGAAACCATCGATCAAACCATTGATCAAATCTATCAACCGATTAACAATGGGGTCTATCGGGCTGGTTTTGCCCAATCTCAAGCTGCTTACGAAGAAGCGGTTACTGAATTATTTGCGGCCTTAGACCATTGGGAAACGATTTTAGCTAAGCAATCCTATTTATGCGGCGAGCAAATTACAGAGGCAGACTGGTGTCTATTTACCACGTTATTTCGCTTTGATCCAGTCTATTATGTACACTTTAAGTGCAATCTCTATCGCCTCATTGATTATCCTTATCTCTGGCAATATCTCCTCGATTTATATCATCAGCCAAGAGTCAAAGAAACTTGCAATCTAGACCATATTAAACAACATTATTATCGCAGTCATCCCCAGATTAATCCTACGGGAATTGTTCCCAAAGGTCCCATTTTCAACTTAGATCAAAATTAAATGCTTCTCTGCTGATTGAAAGTCCCACTCCTAGAAACTAGACTAGAGGTTATGATCTGAGTTAGAAAATCCAAGTGCACGATCGCGCAACATGAAAAATTTTTTAAAGGGGTAGAAGACTGAATCGAACTGGCAAACCCCCTAGAAGACAAAGTGGAACGCGGGGAACTGACCAAATATTTTTCATTAAGGTATCAAGCCTCTCCCTTTAGGGAGTACCGTGGAATTTCATGTTATAATTTGCTTAAGCAAGCTAGCCCGTCACAGGTGGGAATTCGTTTCACCAACTGTTTACGAGCGTTTTGCGATGGCGGTAGCTGAGGCGCGAAAATCCTCACTTCCTCGTCGCTTCGCTCCTGCGTCGCTCCGGTCATTAAAAACGTTAGCGTTCGAGAGAGCGTACCAGTAAAACCAAACCAATCATTAAATTGATGCTGTAGGGTGGGGCGCACCCGAACAGGATAATCTACGCTTGCGGGAGACTCCTCCCTCTGGGGCTGAAAGAACGAGTTTCTGGATGCTTTAAGGTGGGTCGATGAACCAAGAATCCCCCGCCTTCTAGGCGGGTGGAGCGTCAAAACAGACATTCGCGACGCCAGCGAGGTAACAATTACGCCTGAAGACTTCCAGGTGGCTTATAAACGCCCCCTGTAACAGGGTTCCCCGTCTTGGATTTTTTCCGGGCGAAAAGTTGCCATCTCCGTTTTTCTCGTGTTAGCATTAATAACTGTGCAAAGCTGAGGCTTGGCACGGGTCGCTAACTCAATTGGTAGAGTACTCGGCTTTTAACCGAATAGTTCTGGGTTCGAGTCCCAGGCGACCCATCAACTAAACCAGAGCGGGTTGATAGTGAATCCCGAGTTGTTGTGAAACTTCTCTGGTAGCAATTTCCTCGCAGTGCGCGATCGTTTTCTGCGGCAGCTGGCTTAGGATTTCTGTGCGATTGAACCTGCCGATAAACGCAGCGTAGCCGGTAATGGCTTCTGGATAGTTTTCTACAAGACCATATTGTAAATCACTGGGGATATTGGGAATATAATGATGCCAACGGAATTCATCCCAACTTAGCCAAGCTGTAATCGCAACTGGTGCAATCACGCGATGGATATCGTTTTCCATCAGGGAACACAGCACAGGGCGATGATCCATAACAGAAACTGGTGCTTGGGGTTGCGTTTTTTGGAGGATTTGTTGCGTGACAACTGCCCCCAATGCCAGGAGACGAAAATAGGCATAAACAAAATCAGGTTGCGCTGGATATTGACACCAGCCTTTTTTAGCCATACTGGGAAAGGTGGTGGGGGGATTATAGTCTTCGAGAAACCAACCCGCGCGATCGTTTAATATTTGTTGCCGATAGTAATCTCGCAGGGCAATGGGAGAATACTGTTGGAGATAACTTTGAGTTGCCATAATGCCACCCTCAATCACCAGTCGTTGGAATTTCATATAAAGCGGAACAAAGGTCGCGCTTATTTAGGGGGAGACCATTATAAATTGATGCAACGTCAAGGAAACTCCCACTAAGGTTTGATTTTAATCTACTTTCATATTTCTGAAGGTATAGGTTTCTAACCTCTAGAGCAATTCTCTTGACAAAATCCACATTGATCACAAATTAATTTATGACAATAGGGACAGGTTTCATGACAACCAATATACAAGGGCTCGTTTCCACAAGGAGCAATGATTTCTTTGTTTTTATTTTTACGCCAACCTCCACAATAAGCCAATATGGTTTTATATGTTCCTGTTGATTTTTCTTTACCTCGAAGTAGTCCTCTAGAGTCAAACTTAAAATAGCTAAAACTCAGTAACTCCTCTCTACATTTATTCCAAACGGTTTCCAATACATCACAGATATTTGCAATAAACCCTATCGGATCATAAGTTCCCATAGTGTAAGGAGAATCAATAAATAGTATCTGTTTATACATGCTGGGAGAGAAATTAGGATCGGGATGGAGGCAGTTTTCAAGAAAATGAAGTAAAACTGCTAGGAAGATATGAAATAACTTAACTACTTTTATGTCTTCGTTACCAGTATCAGTGTTATTTCCATCTACTAAAAACTTTAAGATTTCAGCAAAGCGAAGCTGAGAAGAATTTAAATTCTTTTTCCAAGAAGAAGGAAAACTCAATGTTGAAGATAAAGCAAGTGATAAAGGAAATAATCGTAATAATTTTAGTTCTGATAAAGGGGGAATTTCATTTGAACTCAAATTTCTAAATTGTTCTTCGATTTTTAGTCTTTCACTATAAAAGTCTTCATCAAAATCAAAAGCCCAGATAGGTAAATATTCAGAAAGATAGTTCTTTTTATATTTACTCTCTCGTTTGATAGTGATCTCCAACTGAGGAGATAACTTGCTACAGCGTTCTTGAAGTTGCTCTAGTAAAGGTTTTGTGACTTCGCCCAAAATTTTAATATTTTTACTATTAATATATCTTTTAGGAACTGGCAAATTAGGAAAATAGGGAGAGAAAACTCCTAAAATAATTACATCTTCATTATTGCATTGCTTTTTAAAGGTAGGAACGCAAAATTCACTAAAGCGATTATTCTTGCTATAGGAACTTCTTGCATTTTTAACATCTATATATTTAGTACGAGTAGAAGATGTAACTTGAATATCATATAATTTCCAGTCTTCGGAGAATCCATCCACCTGTTGTATTGCAGTATCCTTTACTTGATAACCTCTTGTTTCGTAATGAAAAATCGCTGCTTTTTCCGCTCCACGAGCAGAAAACATGGTACTTTTAGTAAACTGAGATGGTCTTTCCTGTGCATCTTCAGCCCATTCCATAGCTAAAGTTTCATCTGAGTTCGTAAAGTCATAGGCTGTTTTACAATTAATCGTAATAGCTTCAGCATCTTTTGGTTTATAGTTTTTCCAATCTTCAACAATTTGTAAAAACTTTTGGTAACGTTTTTTGATTATATTGACTTTAATATATTCTGGTGCTATATTCCAAAGCTTACCGTGGTATTCGACATATTCTTTCAGCGGTTTTATTGTTTCCCAAATTTGAGTATTTACAGTATTTTGACTGTTTCTTAGTTTATCTATCACTACTTGTAAAAATCTAGAGGAATCAATTTGATTAATATTTTCTTTTTGCTGAAAATAAAGGTAAGTTAATTCATCAAGGGATAAGTAATTCCAATACTCGATTTTTTGAGCCAATCTCGATAAAAAGGAATGATTGAGCTGACGAATTTGAAAGATATTATCCTTTTTTGGCTCAACCAGTCTATCTAGAATTTCATCAGTACAGTCTAAATGAAGATTTGAAGATAAAGAGTTGGAAGCAATACTAAATAAAGATTGATCAGTTAAGTAATCTAAATAGGATAAAGAACAGTTTAAATAGATAGGATAACTAGTAAAAAGTTCATTAATAGTTGTTTCATCCTGGTTGGCTTTTTTAGTCTCAATAAAATTAGCTAATACTTCAAGAATATTTTGATAAGCGTCCTCAGTCAAAAGATATCGCGTCAGATTTATAAAATTCTCTAGACTTAAATCTTTAGCAAAATCTTTAATTTTTTCTTGATCTTCTTCAGAATTGGGATTTAAATCTCTAATGGATTCATATTTGATTACTTGACCGGAACGGATATAGAATTCTTTAAGTTTACTTTGATGACTTTTTGTAAAACCAATAACTCTTTTAAGCGTTACTTGGTATGCATCTTTCTTATTTTTTATTTCATTATATTTTAATTTATAATTAACAATAATTCCTTTTGCTTTATTGGGATTTGAATCTGAGTCTAAAATAGCTAGGTCTTCATCATAAATAACTTCAGATTTATGAACAAAAGTATCTTCTTCTTCTGGATCATCGATAAACCCGAAATTATTTTTTCGGTTTCTATTACGATTAAATCCACTAAACCATATAATTTTTCCTTCTTTAAGTTTTTCATATTTTATTTTCAAAATATACTCCTAATTATTATGGTGATATTGATCAATAAAAATATCGAAGTACTCAAAAAGAGTAAGTAAAATGTCTTGGGTTTCACGATAATCAGATTTTTTAAAAAAATCATTCAATTTATTGCTAGCTCCATCTTTATAATCTTTATGTAAATTAATTTTTACATCTTTATTGTTCGAAATTCTTTCACTTATACTCCTTATATTTTTTCTAACTTGTTCTATCACTTTATCTTTATTTGAATTTATATCAATATTTAAAATATGAACAAAAGCAAATCTTCTATTTTTATAGTAAACTTTAACATCCCAATTTGAATTATAATTAATAATACTTTTAAGATCCTCTTCCATTTTTGTTTTTTCTTCTTGCTTTAGATTACTTATAAATAAATGAACTGCATTTTCTTGTTTAGCTATTTGTTCCTCAATAGGTAAATCAGATGTATCTCTATGACTAGCAATATTTCTTAAATCAATAATACGATAAATTGCATCTTTGTATTTATCATCTAATTCATCATTACAAACTTTGTCTAGAAAAGGTTTAATTCTTTTTTTTAGATATGGAGCCTCATTAGTATTACTATCTAATTTACAAAAATAATCAGTTAAAATTTCTAGCTGTAAAGAGATACATCGACAAAACTCTACAAAATCATCTCTGATTCTTGCCTTAAAGGCTAAATAAGAATCGTTTTCTATTTGTTTTTTTATTTGGGGATTATCTCGTAAAAAATTATATTGGGAATAATCTACTATAAAAGTATTAGAATTATCTATACTGATTTCTTCATTGATAATATTCTGTAAATAATGTAAAACTTGATTAGTATCGAATTGTAATCTTTCTAAAGCATTTTTTATCTCTGACTGCGTAGACATATCAACAATTAATAACACCTGCTCTAATTAATTTTTGATAATATAGCAGTTATTGGAATCACGAGGTACAGTAACAACATTGACTGAGTAAGGTTCATGACAAAATTTAATGACTTAATTGGTTCGGTGTCCAGCGT
>PXPI01000002.1 GCA_003021905.1 Cyanobacteria bacterium SW_9_44_58
CACGACGGCTTTAGCAAGGGACTGTGTTCGGAATTCATTTCCGAACTTTATACGTCCCGCCTCGTGTTAGGCAACCTCTAGAATCCTCGTCGATTTATCGCGAGGAGTGTCAACCTTTAATAATGCCCTAATATCTGATGAATTACTTCTCCGGATAAGGCCTCAATATTGTCTAAAACCATCATTGCCCCGGCATCTTTCAATTGTTGGGAATACTGCTGGGCTCGCTGCGCCGAGGAAGTTGCAACATGAGGAGGGAGAATTCCCACAGCTAACCAAGTGCGTTCCGGTTGGGCCGTTTTCGCTTTGGCCACTGTCTGCATATCGGCAACAGTATCCCCCGCATAAAACACTGGTATCGTTTGCTCGGGATATAATTGTTCTACGGTGGCGAGCAATCCCGTTGGATCGGGTTTTCCCGGCGCATCTTCCATTGCTGTCAACACAGGCGACAATAGCCCTAACCGCTTTTGTAAAACATATTCTGCCGAGTCCCGTGTCGCACCGCTAAAAAACCCCCATCCAATCCGATGAGCACTGAGCGCTTCTAGATAACTTTTACTCATTAAAAGCGGTTCATGAGCAATATAACCATTCCACTGCTGGGGATCATCTCCGCGATAGCGAGATTGAAAAAAAGCAACTAATTGAGAATAGTCAATTTCTAAGTTTTTCCGGAAGTAGCCTTGCGATTCAAAATAACGATACACCAATTCCCGGCTAGCTTCCCAATCATTATTCCAAATCCCCTCTCCTTTGAGATCGTCAATGGCTTCCGGGGTGGGGCGATAAGCCCCCTGGGTTAGCTGTTCCACTGTATCAGCGAGGGCGCGTCGATAAGAACCGGCAACATCCCGCACGACACCATCAATATCAAAAATTACAATTGCTTGCGGTGATGACATGAAAAATATCCGTTAAAATGAAACACTGTACAATTAGAAATAAAAATTGAAATAAATGGAAATGGAATCTGTTGAAGTCGCTTCCGAATCGCGTTTTATCTTAAAAGTTCTATGGTTGGATGAAAATGTGGCTGTTGCTGTGGATCATGTGGTTGGTAGAGGAACCAGCCCTTTAACCGCTTATTTCTTTTGGCCGCGCAATGATGCGTGGGAACAGCTTAAAACAGAACTGGAATCGAAAAGCTGGATTACAGAAGAAGAAAAAATTGAATTGCTAAATAAAGCCACAGAAGTCATCAATTACTGGCAAGAAAACATTAAATACACGCCCATGTCGGATGCTCAAAAACATTTTCCCGACGTTATTTTTGCCGGTAGCAATTAACCCAGGACCAGTTACCATTGACACTCTCTTCCCTAAAAGGAAAGAGATTCTCGCTTCAACGGGAGAAACTAGACATGTGCGGAATTTAATCCAGACCTTGTCCCCGTTTCTTTCCCCTCAGCGAGCCTTATTCAGGACTGCCCATCCTTACTTAGGTTTTATTATATCACAAAACGCCGTCAACGGGGGCTTTACACCCGTGAATTTCAGTAATCAAGCAAGAATCGGTTCACTGGTTACTGGCAACTGACTCCGAGTTAAGCCGGTGCTTCTCCAGTGGCCGCTTGTAAGCGCGATCGCGCTTTTTTAAGGCTTTGGGTCGCCTGAATAATTTCTTGGCGGCTATTTTCCCCTTGGGCCTTTTCTAAGCGAGCTTTGGCCTCTTCATAGGTTTGGCGAGCCTGTTCCGAGTCAATTTCCTCGCCCCGCTCCGCGCTATTGACTAAAATGGTGACTTCATTTTCTTCCACTTCGGCAAAACCGCCCGCTACAGCTATACTAAGCCAATCTTTCTGAGGCCGCACCCGCATAACCCCAACATCCAAAGCGCTCAGCAAGGGAGCGTGACCGCTGAGAATCCCTAATTGTCCAGTGGTACTCGGTAAAACCACTTCTTCGGCTGTTGAATCCCAGACGGTATTGTCTGGTGTAATAACCCGTACAGTTAAACTCATATTTCTCAATCACTCATTAATCAATTCAGTTCAGAAAGGGAATGGGGAGAGACTCCCCGAATTTCCCACGATTTGCGGTTGATGGGAAAATCCCAACTACTGCTGTTCTTGCTTCAGTTTTTCTGCTTTTTCCAGGGCTTGGTCGATATTGCCAACCAAGTAGAACGCTTGCTCTGGGAGATCGTCCAATTCTCCCAAGAGAATGCGTTGGAAGCCTTTAATCGTCTCATCAAGGGTGACATATTGTCCCGGCATGCCTGTGAAGACTTCTGCCACGAAGAAGGGCTGAGACAAGAAGCGTTCAATTTTCCGAGCGCGATCAACCGTTAAGCGATCTTCTTCGGACAGTTCATCTAAGCCCAGAATGGCAATAATGTCTTGCAGCTCTTTATACCGTTGCAGGGTGGCTTGCACTTCCCGAGCGGTATCATAGTGTTCTTTGCCAACAATATCGGGTTGGAGCATGGTGGAACTGGAGTCTAGGGGATCCACTGCCGGATAAATCCCTTTTGATGCTAAGTTCCGATTTAATACCGTTGTAGCATCTAAGTGAGCAAAAGTGGTTGCCGGTGCCGGGTCAGTTAAGTCGTCCGCAGGGACATACACTGCCTGAATGGAGGTAATGGAGCCTTCTTTAGTAGAGGTAATCCGCTCTTGCAGGTCGCCCATATCGGTGCCCAGGGTCGGTTGATAGCCCACAGCAGAAGGCATCCGTCCCAAGAGTGCCGAGACTTCCATGCCGGCTTGCACAAAGCGGAAGATATTATCCACAAACAGCAACACGTCTTGCTTACCCACCTCCCGGAAGTATTCCGCCATGGTTAATGCGGTTAAGCCAACGCGCATTCTGGCACCTGGGGGCTCATTCATTTGCCCGTAAACCAGAGCCACTTTCGACTGGGTGAGGTCGTCCGCGTTAATCACGTTGGAATCGAGCATTTCATTGTAGAGGTCGTTCCCTTCGCGGGTGCGTTCGCCGACCCCGCCAAAAACAGAAACCCCGCCATGGGCTTTTGCAATGTTGTTAATCAACTCCATGATGATGACGGTTTTACCAACGCCGGCCCCGCCAAAAAGACCCGTTTTTCCGCCCCGTCGATAAGGTGCAATCAGGTCAATTACTTTAATGCCGGTTTCAAAAATGGAGGGTTTGGTTTCTAAGTCAGTCAGCTTGGGAATCGGACGATGAATCGGCGCTGTTTCTTCCGAATTGACTTCCCCTTTTTGGTCAACGGTTTCGCCGAGAACGTTAAAAATGCGGCCGAGGGTGGCTTTGCCAACGGGAACAGTAATGGGGGCCCCGGTATCGACCACATCCATTCCTCGAACTAAACCGTCTGTGCCGCTCATGGCAACGGAACGCACGACGCGATCGCCGAGGAGCTGTTGGACTTCACAAGTAACGGCAACTTCATTTCCTGATTCACTTTTGCCTTCGATGCGTAAGGCATTATAAATTTTAGGCAAATCGCCGGTGGGAAATTCCACATCAACCACCGGACCGATGACTTGCACGATCCGACCGACGTTTGTTTTTGTTTTAGTGCTGACCATGCTTACGCTTAAGTTTGGTTATAAATTGACTATCTTGATCGTAGTTGATGAAACTTTGGGAGGTTCAACGAGACTCGCTATTCCCATTTTATGCAGTTTGACGGATCTCTCCAGAGAACCCCTCTCAGCCAACAAGGCATTTAGCAATGCCGATCATGGGAACTGGAATTGAATTCCAGGGGAATCTGGCCGTTGATCCCAAAATCCTCTAGCAGATTTTATCACGCTCATGAGCAATTAAGCGAAATTAAGAGGACACCAATCATCGCGATCGCGATCCGTTTACAATATGAAGGCGTTGATTATGGAATTTGGTATTACTATCCCTTTTGGAAACCGCTGACAACTTAAAAAATTATCTAGAAATTGCTACAGAAGCAGCGTTGGGTGCCGGAAGCCTTCTTCAGCAATATTATTGGGGCAACTTAAGTCATGTTGAAGAGAAAGGACGTTCCGGAGACCTCGTTACCAATGCCGATCGCGCTTCCGAAGCAGTAATTTTAGAGATCATCCAGCGTCATTTTCCCGACCATAGCTTTTTAGCGGAAGAATCCGGTCAACAAGGAAAAGCTGAAGCTCGCTATCTCTGGGCAATCGATCCCCTGGATGGGACCACCAATTATGCTCACCAATACCCCATTTACGCTGTTTCCATTGGATTGCTCATTGCTGGGGTTCCTCAAGTGGGAGTAATCTATAATCCGGCTCGGGAAGAGCTGTTCCGAGCGGCAAACGGATTGGGCGCCACTTATAATCGTTGTCCCATGCAAGTTTCTTCCACCCAACAGCTAGAGCACAGTTTATTAGTCACGGGATTTGCTTATGACCGTCGGGAAACCCAAGATAATAATTATGCAGAATTTTGTCATCTTACCAATCTTACTCAGGGGGTGCGCCGAAGCGGTTCGGCAGCCCTGGATTTAGCCGATGTTGCTGCTGGGCGGGTTGATGGGTATTGGGAACGAGGCATTTCTCCTTGGGATATTGCTGCCGGAATTGTGTTAGTGGAACAAGCCGGGGGAATCGTCACTGCTTATGATGGCAGTCCGATTTCCTTAGAACAAGGGAGAATTGTGGCCGCCAATCCATTGCTTCATCAGCAGTTAACGCAAGCTTTAACCAATACGCCTCGCTGAGAAACATGAAATCAAACAATTCAATATTTCCGAATTGCAGATATTTGCGAATATTTAAACGGATAATATTGACTAATATTCATGTTAGTCAAGGTAATGGGTAAGTTAACTAAAGCAAGGGTAAAAACAATCCTGCTCCACTTGCAGAAAATTTTAAAAGCATAATAGGGATCAACTATTGCGTTGCTTTGCCGGATCACAGGCTTCCTTAGTGAAATCCCCCATACTAGATACATCGTTTTTGATACTTTTTGAGGAAAGGAGTTCCCGATGCCCAAAATTCCGCAAATCAAATGTGGACTATTTCAGTTTGATATAACTGATTATCATGCCATTTTAGGAGTTCCCATTGGTGCTTCTCCTGAGCAAGTTCGCCGACAGTATCTTCAAATTACGCGGATTCTTTTTCCTGATCTTCGCAAAATTGACAGTGAAGAAGAAAAACAACTTGCTGATCAATTACTCTCAAAATTAGTTAATCCCGCTTATGAAATTTTATTTAAAAATGAAGAAGCTCGCAGTGAACATTTAGCGGTTTTAGAACAAATTGGCGAACGCTTAGGGCAACAGGGAAAAGCTCCCCTTAAAAGTAAAACAGCGCAAGAGTTGGCAAAAGCAGGAGAAAAGGGAGAAGCTCTGTATCAGAAATATTTAAATAGCATTGCGAAACAAGAATATCAAATCATTAATAAAGCTCTCGAAAAAATTGCTTTAATTAGCGAATTAAATTTGGTTTATTTGATGCTAAAAAATGGCCAAATTGAAGGTAGTAAGCCTCGTGCCGCTCCTGCGCCGGCTGCTGCTCAAACCGCTTCCCCTCAAGCCGAAAACAATCATCAATCGCAACCAGTCCCACAAGAAAAATCCCCGGCAAATCAAACAGCGAGTTACGTTGAACCTTATTTGCGTCGAGGTCAAAACTTTATTAATAAACAAGATTATTCCAAAGCTATTTTAGAGTTGCGAGAAGCCCTACAGCTTGAGCCCAATAATGTTGATGCTCATACGCTCTTGGGATTAGCTTATGTTAGGCAAAAGCAATTCGGAATGGCAAAAGTTTATATTAATAAAGCTCTTCAACTGGATCCCAACAATAAAATGGCTCTAGAAGGGAAACAAGTGTTAGATAAACTTTTAGAACAGTCAAAAACCGGTAATAGCAGCGGTAAAAAATCGAAGGGGAAAAGGGGACTATTTGGAGGGTTATTTGGTAAGAAAAATTAATATCAAATGGATCAATGTTTGCTATAGATCTTTTTGGGGAAAGGGGGAGACAAGGCGAAGAAGGCCTCATGTGTAGCATCAATTAATCGATTTCATATAAATTAACAGTAACCAGTGACTTGTGAACTACTCCCGTCAGAATCTCTGATTTGACGGGAGCTTCCCTTTTCATTGGGCATAGCGTCCAGCAAGACCGAAGTCTTTCCTGTCCGTCTTACA
>PXPI01000003.1 GCA_003021905.1 Cyanobacteria bacterium SW_9_44_58
CTAATCTTGGTGTTTCCACTGTCTGTCTTGGCAGCATTCCCTCCAGTACTGAGTGGTGAGATAACTCCCCAGGCGATCGCCAACGGTAAAATCTAGCCTCGACTTATGGCATTTCAACATAAATAATTAGAGTTAACACGGTCAATATGTCAGGGTCCCTGAAATTTCCCGAAGCCAGTCTATCTAAGCTTACTTGTTGCAACTCCACACGGCTCAATCAAGAAACCCGATGTTGACGCCCCATTATCCCCGGCTTTTTTGCCTTCGACAAACCAAGCAAGAGATAGAGGTCGCCCAGCTTGAAATACGCCTAGTCGAGGCGATGCTGAGTTAGCTTTGCTGATCGATTCCCCATTCGTGTTTGATGAATTCTTTATACATATTTTCTCGCGTTAACATTTGCTCATAGAGCTTGACTAAAAACTCTTGGGCTTGCTCACGGCTCATTTGTTTGACTTGAGTTTCAAAGGAACGCAAATTGAATTCTTGTTCTAAGGATAGTTCCATAACTGACCTCTTCAGTTTTGTTGCAAGTTGGCTGTTATGTAAATAATTATAAAAAGAACTTGACATTATCTTCAATCTTTCCCAAGAAAGACTTTTAATAGAGAAAGTTGATGGTGCCCCTTAATATAGCGAATCTCAATTCCGGTAAAGTGATCAAGGTGAACCAAGAGACACTCAGCTTTTGCGGCCAAAGTAAAATCCCAAAGCACTGGCAATGAGAATCGCTTGTGCCGTAATTAAAAGGGTTAAACTCTCTTGTCGTTCTTCCACCGGAAGGGCTAAAGTTACACCTAGAAATGCCCCAATGAGGCTGAGACCGTAGATAATCACCAGTAAAATTAAAACAGAATTCATAATGTGGAATGAGTGAAGCAATTAATGAGGACTATACTCCTGTATTAAACCAATTGATGGCGCAAGTTGGGATTTCCAGTTTTAAGCAGTTAAGTCGACAAGCAGGGGTCTCTGAAAAACAAATTCGGCGGTTGCGCCAGGGAAACATTAGACAAATGCGGGTGGAGGTGCTGTTGTCTCTTGCCCCAGTGTTATCGGTGTCTTTAAGTGAACTAGTGGAACGGTTTTCCTCGGAAACAGCAATGACAGACTCCTCTCCAAGTGAAGCTTCATTGCGGGAACAGTTTCAACGGGAAAGTTTGCAGATTATCGAACCTTGGCTGTTGCAATGGCCCACTGCCCTCAGCGCGATCGCGCAAAATCCGGATTTACCGGCGCAACGGGTCATTAAATTATTGAATCCCCTGGAAAAGTTGCTGCAATTTTGGGGCGTCATCAGAATTGGCGAAGTTGGAGAAGAACTTCCCTATAATCCAGGGCAACACGAACTTTTATCAGGCAAGGCGCAACCAGGTGAAACAGTTCGCGTACGATATGTGGGATATCAACATGGCGAAAAACTTCTCTATCGAGCGCAAGTGGAACCGATTTAACTCCTCATTGTAAATCGCTAACGCTTTCCTGTGCTTGAGAAGATTTCATGATAAAGTAAAGCTAATTAGGGACAGGCAGTCCCAGGAAACGCTTGCTCAGAGGAGTAAATCGGGTGCGGTCTGGACCCATGTTCTATCTCGTCTAGGTTCTCCTGTTTAAGCAAGATATTGCCTTTTGTTCTAAAAAGGTAAATGTTAATAATTTTAGGTGAAATTGAAAGGAGACAATCAACATGCCAGTTGCTGTAGGTGTGATTCAGACTGATGGTTTTCCACCGGTTTTAGCGGCAGCGGATGCAATGGTCAAAGAAGCAGCAGTGACACTTGTTTCCTATGATAAAGCCGAACGGGGTCAATTTTTTGTTGCTGTGCGCGGCCCGGTCGCTGAAGTCAAACGCTCGATGACAGCAGGAATGGAAGCAGCAGAACAAGCCTACAATGGAAAAGTCCTGACGCATTATATGATTCCCAATCCCCCAGAAAATTTAGAATCAGTGCTGCCGATTGCTTATAGTGAAGACGTGGAGGCTTTTCGCGTGTAAAATTAATTCTGGAATTGTATTGAACATCAATTAAATATTAAGGAGAAACCTGAATGTCTCTAGATGCGGTTGGCAGTCTTGAAACAAGAGGATTTCCGGGAGTCCTGGCAGCAGCGGATGCAATGGTTAAAACGGGAAGAGTCACTTTGGTGGGGTATATCCGTGCCGGTAGTGCCCGATTTACCATTATTATTCGCGGGGATGTCTCGGAAGTAAAAACCGCAATGGATGCCGGAATTTATGCTGTTGATCAAGCTTACGGTGCCGTATTGGAAACTTGGGTGATTATTCCCCGTCCTCACGAAAATGTGGAATGTGTTTTACCCATTGCCTATGGAGAAAATGTCCAACAGTTCCGTGAGTCTACCGAACGTCCCATGATTGGTTCTTCCCAAAATCGCAGCTAAGCACAATTGACAATTGGCAATTGACAAGAAATTGAGGAGCCATCATTCGTTAATTTGGAATTATTTGGTAGGTTTCCGAATTGTTAATTGTTAATGATTAATCCTATGAAAGTTGTCTTTTTTGGGACACCCGATTTTGCTGTTCCCTCTCTCGAAGCTTTAGTTGAACATTCCCGAATTGAAGTTTTATCAGCAGTTACACAACCGGATAAACCGAAAGGGAGAGGGAAAAAACTGATTCCTTCTCCTGTTAAAGAAGTTGCCGCTGCTAACAATATTCCCGTTTTACAACCGAAGCGCGTGAAAAAAGACGCTGCCTTACAGCAGTTGCGAGAGATGAAAGCAAATGTTTTTGTCGTGGCTGCTTATGGGCAAATTCTGTCTTCAGAAATTTTAGAAATGCCGCGTAATGGTTGCATTAATGTCCACGGTTCAATTTTGCCAAAATATCGAGGCGCTGCGCCCATTCAGTGGAGTTTGTATAACGGAGAAACAGAAGTGGGGATAACCACCATGTTGATGGATGCCGGCATGGATACTGGCGACATGTTGCTTAAGGCAACTACGCCTGTTAGCTTATTAGATAATGCTGAGACGGTTGGGGAAAGACTGGCGAAACTCGGAGGAGACTTACTCATAAAAACGCTATTCCAATGGGACAACGGAGAAATTGAAGCTACGCCCCAAGATGATAGTCAGGCGAGTTATGCGCCATTGCTTCAAAAACATCATTATGAATTGGATTGGTCAAACCCCGCGATCGCGCTCCATAATCAAATTAGAGGCTTTTATCCCTCCTGTTTCACATCCCTAAGAGGAGACACCCTAAAAGTCCTGGGGATAATTCCTTTAGCAGAGGCATATTGGCCGCAACTCCCTGCTGAATATGATAGCCTTGCTCAACAATGGCGGAATGTTTCTCTCTCAACGGGAGAAGCCGGGGAAATTGTTGCCATGATGAAAAAATTTGGTCCCATTGTGCAAACGGGTGATGGAGTGCTGTTACTGTCTCAAGTACAGCGTTCCGGAAAACGGCCCCAGTCAGGTTGGGATTTTGTCAATGGCATGCGCTTAGCGGTGGGAGAGAAATTAGGCGCCCTTATTCAGTAATCGGTTCATAGTGAGGACATCCTTCACAAGGGCCTTCCGGATTAACGGCACAGCGCAACAGTTCTGATCGCGCATTATACTGACAAGTAATATCGCCAATGACCCATTTTCCTTCTAGATAGGTTGTTTCTTGGGAACGTTGGGCTGATTGCACATAAATTGACATTTTGTCCAAACGATAACCGCCGCCTTTATATTGATAATGATGGTGGCGTTCTAAAATGCGGTAAGTTTCACCATTGAGATCAATATGTTGTCCAGGTTGCGGTGTGGAATCAAGGTGAATTTTTCCTAACGACTGACGAGGATTGCTGAGAATAATCTCGGTAGGAAGGGAATCTGGCGCCATCATCACCTGCCTGTTTTAAACTACATTACACGATATTAACGTATTTTCAGCAACCAGTAAGCAACAAATAATCAGTTGCCAATGATTCGCGCTTTCATCGGTTGGGCGGGATTTCCCATATAAATTGTCATTGCTTCCAAGGAGCGGCTAGCAACGCTGCCTAATCCTAAAACGGCTCCTTTTTTAACAGTAACTCCCGGTCCAATGACGGCTCTGGCAGCAATCCAACTTCCTTCTTCTAGGGCAATGGGTTCAGTGATTAAGCGAAAATTAGGGTCGCGCCAACTATGATTGCCAGTGCATAAATAGACCCCTTGGGATAAACAAACATTGCTTTCAATGGTAACTTGGGCTAAATTATCAATCCAAAGATTTTCCCCGAACCAAACATCATTTGCCACGGATAATCGCCAAGGAAATTTAATTAAAACGCCCGGTTTAATACGAACGCCTTGACCGATTTCAGCACCAAATAATTTCAATAAAAATACTTTGAATTCAGAAAAGGGAAGCCAATAGCTGCGCACCAAGGGGCAGCCGATAAAATACCAGAGCAGTTGTTTCAGGAAGGAGGCACCTGGCGTGTAATCGCCAGCGGTATAATTTTTCAGATACATGGTTAGCGATTGGTTCGAAATGATGGCGAAAAAGTTACTAGTTATTGGCCATAACAAACCACCAATAACTAATAACAAAGGGAACTATTTCATATCAGCAATCGCTTGTTTTGCCATTCCCGCGATCGCCTGATCCGTTGCTTTCGGGAGATGATAGTAATTGCCGCCGGCGGCATGGGCTAACTCTTTCGCAAATCCGGTGGAAACAAATTTGTTTTCCGTATCAATTACTAACAATTTCATGCCGATCGCGCGAATTTTACCGGCAATTTCCAACAACTCTTCCTTGATATTGGGTTTTTCCTCTTCCGGTAAGGATTCACCCAGCGATCGCGCCAAGGGAATATTGCCGCGTCCATCGGTAATAGCAACTAAAATCACTTGACCAATGTCCCCCGACAGTTGCGCATTGCGCCCCAAATGAACGGCTTGGGTTAACCCATGGGCTAAGGGCGAGCCGCCGCCGCACGGCAAGGTTTCCAAGCGATTCCGTGCCATGGCAATGGAACGGGTGGGGGGCAACAACACTTCGGCGCGTTCCCCTCGAAAGGGAATTAAGGCCACTTCATCCCGATTTTCATAGGCTTCTGTGAGTAATTTGAGAACCGCCCCTTTTGCCGATTGCATCCGGTTTAAGGCCATCGAACCCGAGGCATCCACTAAAAATACCACAAGTGCCCCTGCTTTCCGAGCAAGGCGTTTGGCGCGCATATCGCTCTGTTCAACAATTACCCGCCGATTGGGATGGCGCATCCGTCGCGCTTTTTGATGGGGGGCAGCGGCACGCAGCGTGGCATCCACGGCAATGCGGGTGACTTTGCCTTTGGGAAGCATGGGCTTCACGTAACGCCCGTTCTGCTCAGAAAAAATCAAGCCGCGATTTCCAGAGGTTCCCTGTTGCTGTGCCATTTGAGAAAAATACAGCACTGTAGGATCCATAATTACCCCTTCCGAATCAAACACAAACTCCTCTGGAATTTGCGGGGCTTGTTGTTCTTCCTGTTCTTCTTCCCCTTGTTCATCTTCTGAGACATCTTCTTCTGAGGTCTCTTCTTCTTGCTGTTCTTCCGCTTCCGGTTGTTGATCGGGCGGACTTTCCCCTTGCGGTGGAGGTTGGTTGTTATCCTGAGGAGATTCTTCGTCTTCCTCTTGATTTTGATCTTGATCTTCGTTTTGCGGGGGCGGCGGCGGTTCCTCTTGTTGTTGTTCCGGCGGACTTTGGGCAACTGTGGAACGCGGCACAATAACTAACTCCACTGCCCGGCGCAGGTCATCGCCATTGACTTCATTGCGCCCATCTAAGGCAGCTGCAGCTTTGGCCACCCGCACCGCAAACAGTTCAGCCCGATGGCCTTGCACGACTCCTCGCACCGCTTCTTCTACTAAGTAGTTAATCTGTTCCGGGGCAATGGTCACTTCCTTCAACCATTCCCGCGCCAAAATAATATCGGTGCGCAGTCCTTCTAAATCTTGTTGGTATTGGTCAATAAATGTTTGTTGAGAATTGGCATAATTAATGACCTGATCCACCGCTTGCACCCGTTGGTCTAATGCTAAAACCCCATCTGCGGATAAAGTGATGGCAATGCGGTCTAATAAATGTTCTCGCAGCGGTTTTTCTTCTGGATTATAGGTGGCGATGAGAAGCGGTTTACAAGGATGCTGGAAACTAATGCCCTCTCGTTCGATGATATTGCGCCCTTCACTGAGAACGGACAATAATTTATTGGCAATTTGGTCATCGAGGAGATTAATTTCATCAACGTAGAGGACCCCGCGATGGGCTTTGGCTAAAAGCCCCGGCTGGAATATGGTTTTGCCTTCCTTGACTGATTTTTCCACATCCACAGAGCCCAACAAACGGTCTTCGGTTACCCCGAGCGGAATTTGCACGAAGGGGGCAGGAATAACCTCTGTGGGAATTTCTGTCGTATCGCCATACTCGGCAAATGTCTCATCATCCCATTCTTCAGGATTATTGGGATTGCAGTTGGCCAGAGAGCCTTTGACAATTTCAATGGGGGGCAACAGGGAATGAATTGCCCGCGCCATGACCGATTTTGCTGTGCCCCGTTTTCCGGAAATGGCAATGCCCCCGAGTTTGGGATCAACAGCGCCAAGAAGCAGGGCAAGTTTAATGGCCTCTTGTCCAACAACGGCAGTGAGCGGAAAATTAAGATTGTTTGGAGAAGTGGTTAGTGTAGCCATAATCCCTATTTTGGCAGATTTTCCCCCGTTTGTTAAGTTTCAGAATATGGGTTGGACACAAAAAAGTAAGGGCTTGCAAGGAAACCCTTACGCGATCGCGCTTGATTCAATTGTATTGTTGCTTATTGAATCATGCTACGCAACATCCAGGCGGTTTTTTCGTGAGTCCGCATCCGTTCCGTTAGCAGGTCGGCGGTTGCTTCGTCGCCAGCCCGTTCTGCCGCTGGGAAGGCCGCACGAGCCGTTCGCACTACCGCTTCATTTCCTTCGACCAGTAAACGCACCATTTCTTGGGCTTCGGGAACTTCGCGCGTTTCAGGAACTGAGGAAAGTTCTGTAAATTGGCTGTAACTGCCAGGGGCAACTTCTCCTAAAGTACGGATGCGTTCGGCAATATCATCCACTGCTTGCGCCAATTCGGTGTATTCCTCCTCAAACATTTGGTGTAAGGAATGGAACATGGGACCGGTGACATTCCAGTGGAAGTAATGGGTTTTTAGGTAAAGGCTGTAAGTGTCGGCCAATAGGTGAGAGAGTCCTTCCGCGATCGCTTGGCGATCGCTTTCTTCAATACCAATATTGACCGGTGCTTGGGTTTGTTTGGGGTCTGCCGTTTGCATGGTTATCTCCTTATAATTTTTGTTGCGCGTTTAATTTTTAATTATGCAGCTACTTGGTTAAATCTTATGATCCACCAGCAACAATTGAATCATCCATGGGATTGAACTCTTAGGCCAAATGCTTTTGTAAGACGGCTCGGGGGGCCCGGCGAACGCGACATTTAATGGTTTCTTTCCCGAGACGTTGATGGGCTTCGTAGCGATGACATCCGGAAAATCCGTAGTAGTTGCCATCCACTTCCAAAACATCAATGGGTTCGTGTAATCCTTCCTCAGCAATTGAGTCCATTAAGGCTTTTACCTTATTGGGATCATTCTGTCGCGGCAAGGGACGACGAATCTCTTCTAGGGGAATTTCTTTGATTTCCATTGCTGGTTAATCCCTTAATTCCGTTCTTATATAAATCATAATCGTTATGAGTTTGGATTGCAACCTATCTTGAGGAATAGGCATTTCTTATGTGGAGAAAATTCTCGTCGCTAATTGAATCTTGCAATTGCATAATGATTAAAGCGCGATCGCGCTGTTCGTTAATTTTGAAAAAGACATACTTAAACTGAGTTATTATTGTCGCCATGTTAGGCAGATTGCTTGCTCAAATATTAGATAATTAAATGAATTTTAATAGTAACTTGATGAATTTCTTATTCGAAGTTGGTGCAGGAATTCTTTCAGGATTTTTAATTGAAATGCAGTAATTTGATATTGGCAAAATTGGCAACTACCAATTTACTTTGGGATCAATTTACATAACAACTGCAAGGATTATTGGATTTTATGCATTAGTTTGGTGGACAATGACTTACGCCTCCTTATGGCAATCCTTATTTGTTGAAGTTTCGCCTATCAAATCTTTTCTGGAAAAAATTCCGCCACCACTTTCTGTATTGATTTACGGATTAATTGCTAAGCAATGAAAACAGCAGTATAAAGATGAATGAACTTTGAACCAGGTACCATTGAAAATAGATGCTGACTCTAATCAGATAGCCAACTTCATGACGCTCATCGAAACCATCAAAGCTGACTACGAACGCTTTCCGGCTAACCAAAGCTACGACATCTATGCCGAAGATGTTTATTTTAAAGATCCGGTTACGGAATTTCGAGGTTTAGACCGCTATCAGTCTTTGATTAACTTTATTAGTACCTGGTTTAAAAATATTAAGCTAGAACTCCACGAGATTCGGCAACAAGACAACACCATTCATACGGAGTGGACATTGAATTGGACAACGCCGCTGCCTTGGCAACCGCGTATCTCTATCCCTGGTTGGAGTGAACTCAAACTTAATGCTGAGCAAAAAATCATCTCTCATATTGATTATTGGCATTGTACCCGTTGGGAGGTTATCAAACAGCATTTTCCTCTGTAACAATAGGACAGTGTAAACTTTTTTTAACATTAATTCGGAGTGTTGCCCATGCGCGTTATTTTAATGACTGGAAAAGGCGGCGTTGGAAAAACATCAATGGCTGCCGCGACGGGATTGCAATGTGCCAAATTGGGGTATAAAACCCTGGTGCTGAGTACTGACCCTGCCCACTCTTTGGCAGATAGTTTTGACCAAGAAATGACCCATGAAGCGGTCAAAGTTCGAGACAACTTGTATGGGGCAGAGTTGGATGCCCTTGTTGAACTGGAAGCCAACTGGGGGGCTGTTAAACGCTATATTACGGAAGTGTTGCAAGCCAGAGGGTTAGAAGGTGTACAAGCTGAAGAACTGGCAATTCTCCCTGGCATGGACGAAATTTTTGGGTTAGTCCGCATGAAACGCCATTACGATGAAGGGGAGTATGATGTATTAATTGTAGATTCTGCCCCCACCGGAACGGCGTTGCGTCTGTTAAGCATCCCAGAAGTAGGGGGATGGTATATGCGGCGTTTCTATAAGCCCTTTCGAGGTATCTCCTCCGCTTTGCGTCCGGTTGTGGAACCTATTTTCCGTCCCATTGCCGGTTTTTCTCTCCCCAGCGACGAAGTCATGGATGCCCCTTATGAATTTTACGAAGAAATTGAGGCGCTAGAAAAAGTCTTAACCGATAATCAGAAAACCTCGGTACGGTTAGTAACCAATCCGGAAAAAATGGTGATTAAGGAATCGGCCCGTGCCCATGCTTATCTCAGTTTGTATAATGTAGCAACCGATATGGTTGTGGCAAACCGCATTATTCCCGATGAAGTCAATGATCCCTTCTTTAAACAATGGAAAGAAAGTCAACAGGTTTATCGCAGCGAAATTCATGAGAACTTCCATCCGTTGCCGGTGAAAGAAGTCCCGTTATTTTCTTCAGAAATGTGCGGTTTAGAAGCCTTGGAACAGCTAAAAGATACACTGTATCAAGGAGAAGATCCTACCCAGGTTTATCATCAAGAAAATACCATTCAGGTGAAACAACAAGCGGATGGAAGTTACAATTTAGAATTGTATTTACCAGGGATTGCCAAAGATAAAATTCAACTCAATAAAACGGGAGATGAATTAAACGTTCGCATCGGCAATCATCGGCGGAATTTAGTGTTGCCACAAGCTTTAGCAACGTTGCAGCCGCAAGGGGCAAAAATGGATGACGATTACTTAAAAATCCGCTTTGCCAGTTAGCGGGAAACATTCCCTGTAGGGGCAAACCCCTACCTTGCTTATACCAACAATATTGGACTATAAAGCGCCCGCTGCGGTAGCATCAAAAATGCCTTCGGCAAGATGACTGGTAATATTAATTGCTTGCAATACCGGTTTGCCGTCTTTGCCATCAGGATAATCAATAACGCTAACGGCACCGTTACCCTGTTTCACATTCCAGAAATTGCTGGTGGAAAGCCCTAATAAGGCACAAAGAATGACTTTATTAATGGCATCGTGAGCGACAATAATTCCAGTATTGATACTATCAGAAGAAACATTGCTTTGTTCGGCAACAATTTCTTCCCAACCGGCGATCGCGCGATCCCAAACTTGTTGTAAATTTTCCCCGTCAGGCATTTGCACCAATTCCGGCGTTTCTTGCCATTGATTTAATAATTCCGGGTATTCCATTTGGATTTCCGGTTTTAATTTTCCTTCCCATGTTCCATGACTAATTTCTAGTAACTTATCCTGAAGTTGCAATTCTACGCCTGGATGATGAGCTAAAATTAATTCTGCTGTTTCTTTCGGACGCAACAGGGGACTGGAAATGGCAAAATTGAGAGACGTATCTTTGAGAAGATCCGCCGCTTTTCGGCCTTGTTCTTTGCCAGTTTCATTAAGGGGAATATCCATTTTTCCTTGAAAACGGGATTCTTTATTCCATTCGGTTTCCCCATGACGCACTAATAATAGCCGTACCCCTTGATCTTTGCGAGGCGAGGGGAGATTTGTTCCTAAATGAGAGGTTTGATTGAGGGATTCTAATTCCACTGGATCTCCCCAATTCCCTTTAAAATTGAGAACATTAATCCCGCAATTGGATTGTTGAATAGAATGGTAAAGAGACGGCGGCACGCCGATCGCGCTGCTAATTAAACAGCGATTAATGCCATTATGGCCAACAATTAAAATGGTTTCTCCCTGATGCTTGGAAATAACGGTTTTCCAGAAACTTTGCGCTTGTTCATACAGGGATAAAACCGGATAATGTTTCTTTTCCCCAACCGTCATATAAAATTCATGAGGCCGATTTTTCCAACATTCATAATCCTCTGGAAATTCCTCAACCACCTCTTGTTTTTTCCGTTGTTCCCAAAGAGGAAGATCCACTTCTTGCAACAATTCCGAAACCTCTAAGGGAGGAGAAACCTGAAAGCGATTCTGAATAATTTCAGCAGTTTCTTTGGCCCGTTGTAGGGGACTCGAATAGAGTGCCGCCGCATCAAGTTGACTTAGCACAGCGCCCAATTTTTCGGCATCAGCGCGGCCTTTTTCCGTGAGAACGGATTGATCGCACCGTCCTTGAATCATTTGTTCTAAATTATAGGTACTTTGTCCGTGACGGACGATTACCACCCGTGTTGTCACTGTTTCTCCTCCAATTCGGTAAACGAGGTTATTGTACTACGAGACTTCCCTTTATTGGCGATTGGTTCTGAGCCCTGAGCAATCAGTTACAATCATTGAGAGTCCCTTGCCGAAAATTTTAGAGTTTATGACCCTGAAACGTTTTATTTTACTTGTTTTGACCATCTTTGCTGTGGGGAAAATGCTTCTATCTTTGGGAAATAGTCTCTCACAGCCACAGATTCAAGCGCGATTGGAATTATACCAAGTCAATTTATCACTGAATGTCACCAGCTTAGAAGCAACGGCAGATGACACGCAACTGTCTTCCCAAGCGTTACTCGGAGAAACCCCCTACGCCGATGCGCAACGCAAGTATCAGGAAACGTTAGAATTTGCCAAAAATCGCCGCCGGGATCTCAAAGCGCAGTTAAAACAGTTATCGGGGGATCTTGCTGTCAACCAGTCTTCTGTTGCCAGTTTAGCCCAAGTTCCGGATGTTTCTCCGCAACAGCAGCAATTAAAGAGTTCCATTCAAGAATTAAATGGGTTTATTGGCGAACTAGAGTTAAAAACAGGGATTTTACAGGCGAAGCAGGGCAATATTTCCACAGCGTTGGAGACTTGGCAAGGGGTACAAAATGAATTTTCCCAATCATCACGATTCCCAAACATTCCACGCACAGCAAGGACTTTAGCGGGATTATGGCAAACACCGCCCCAAATTGCTGACAATGCCGAGATAGACATTCAAAATGGACTGGATGGTTGGTTTCAGTATGAAGCACTAAGTCGATTATATAAGGTTCAAGATAATCAAACCGCGTTGGCGTCGCTGCAAACGGCCCAACAGGAAAAAGCCGAACAAGCTGTATGGAAGCTGGGCATTGTTACGGGATTGCCGTTGATTGGGGGCTTAATTGGCTTTGGTTTGCTTTTGTTCTTCCTTGGTCAATGGTTTTTTAAAGGAAAAAATGCGGTCTTGGCTACCAATCAAAATACAGGTTGGGACACCCCTTGGAATTGGGAAACCACTTGGCAAGTGTTAGTGGTGGGATTTTTCTTTTTTGGTCAGATTTTATTGCCGCTGCTGATTGCCGTTTCCGGAGTTAATCCCACAGGATGGGCGATTCGCGGCAAGGCATTGTATGTGTTGGTTACCTATATCCTAATGACAGCAGGGGGATTGACCATCCTTTATTTCTCCATTCGAGATTATTTTCCCCTGCCGGAAGATTGGTTCCGCATCAAAGGGAATAATTGGTTAAGTTGGGGACTTGGCGGCTATTTAACTGCCATTCCTTTGGTTGTTTTAGTCTCGATTCTGAATCAGCAAATTTGGCAAGGACAAGGGGGCAGCAATCCCTTATTATTTTTAGCAGTGCAAGCCCAAGATCCGGTGGCGTTGCTGATATTTTTCACCACAGCAGCGATTTTAGCCCCGGTTTTTGAAGAAATTATTTTCCGCGGCTTTCTACTCCCTTCTCTTACCCGTTACTTTTCCGTTTGGGTGGCGATTTTACTTAGCAGTTTACTGTTTTCCATTGCCCATTTGAGTGTCTCGGAAGTGTTGCCGTTGACGGTGTTAGGCTTAGTGTTAGGCGTGGTTTATACGCGATCGCGCAACATTCTCGCCTCCATTATTGTTCACAGTCTCTGGAATAGCGGCACCCTACTGAGTTTGTATATTTTAGGAAGCGGGGTTAGTTAAATGCCTAATCCGTTATGCTGACGCTTATTTTATGCCATCAAACTGCTGACTTTGACGCCTTAGGGGCAGCAGCGGGGTTAACCTGTCTCTATCCGGGGGCAAAGTTGGTGTTAACCGGCGGCGCCCATCCGGGGGTAAAATCCTTTCTTGCCTTGCATCGCGATGAATTGGCGGTGATAGAACAGCGCAGCGTTAATCCCGATCAGATTGAAACCTTAATGGTAGTGGATACGCAACAGCGCGATCGCGTGGGAAAAGCCCAATCTTGGTTTGATTATCCGCAACTGAAAGAAATTATCCTCTACGATCATCACGCCTTTCAAGGGGATATTCCCGCCACAGCCGCTTACATCGACACCGTCGGCGCCACCACTACCTTAATTGTCGAAGCATTGCAACAGCGGGAGATTTCTTTAACTGCCATTGAAGCGACGGTGATGGCTTTGGGAATCCATGCTGATACGGGTTCCCTCACTTATCTGGAAACCACAACCCGTGATGCCAAAGCGTTGGCTTGGTTAATGGAACAAGGGGCAAATATTAATGTGATTGCCGAGTATGTGGAACCCAGTCTGTCTCCGCAGTTACAACAGTTTTTTTCCGATGCCTTAGAAAACCTGCAAAGAGAAACCGTTCAAGGTTATCCTCTAGCTTGGGTTTACCTGGAGAGTGACCGGTTTGTACCGGGATTATCCAGCGTTGCGGAACGAATCGCGGGGATGGTGGAGGCCGAGGTCTTGTTATTTGCCCATGCTTACTATCACGGTAACGAACGGCGAACCAGTTTGATCGCGCGATCGCGCCTTCCCAGTGTTGATTTCAATCAACTGTTAGCCCCCTATGGCGGCGGCGGTCATCCCCAAGCGGCCTCTGCCAATCTCAAAACGGAACCCCCCCAACAAGTCCTCACTGACCTCATTGAAACAATCAAATCTCAAATTCCCCCTCCCCTCACCGCAAGGGAATTAATGTCTTCTCCAGTTCGCACAATTGTTCCCGACACAACCATTGCCGAAGCCCAACGCATCCTGTTTCGGTATGGCCATTCCGGCTTGTCAGTGGTCGATGAAACCGGTCAACTTGTCGGCATTATTTCCCGGCGTGATCTGGAATTAGCCTTGCATCACGGCTTCGGTCATGCCCCAGTCAAAGGATACATGAGTCGCAACCTCAAAACCATTGCCCCGGATACTGCTTTACCCGAAATTGAGGAACTGATGGTCACTTATGATGTGGGACGGTTGCCGGTTCTGCAAGATAATCAACTACTGGGAGTGGTAATGCGCACGGATGTCTTACGGCAACTCCATCAAGAAAGGGCAATTGACAATCAAGATTCTGACGGGCAATCCCTGAGGTCGGCTTGTTTATTGCCGAACTTTAAAAAT
Organism: Cyanobacteria bacterium SW_9_44_58; assembly: GCA_003021905.1. Classification (GTDB taxonomy): domain Bacteria; phylum Cyanobacteriota; class Cyanobacteriia; order Cyanobacteriales; family Rubidibacteraceae; genus Halothece. The sequence goes on from PXPI01000003.1 coordinate 14,385, forward strand.
CGCCTCACCCCTGCCCTTTGGAATTTGCTGTCCCATGCCGCCACCGAAGCCGAAAAACGGGGATGGCAACTGTATCTTGTCGGCGGTGCTGTGCGCGACATTCTTCTATCCAGTCCTCAGTATTCCTCTTCCGTAGAGGCCGATTCACCCCTATTTCTGCAAGATATTGATTTAGTGGTTGATGGGTTTCATCGCGCCGCTGAGGTCGGTGCTGGGGTAGAATTAGCCAAAGCCCTGGAAAATGATTATCCCCCCGTTCGTTTAGACGTCCATGGCGAGTTTCAAACCGCCGCCTTACTCTGGCATCATCATCCTGAATTGGATTCCTTGTGGGTCGATATTGCCACGGCTAGAACTGAGTTTTATCCGTATCCGGCAGCCAATCCCGAAGTAGAAGCCAGTTCCATTCGCCAAGACTTATATCGCCGCGACTTTACCATCAATGCCTTGGCCATTCGGTTGACGCAACCCAGAAGCGGGGAACTGCTAGACTTTTTTGGGGGGTTAATCGATCTGCGATCGCGCTTAGTGCGAGTCCTTCACGCCAATAGTTTTATTGAAGATCCCACCCGTATCTATCGCGCTGTTAAGTTTGCGGTTCGTCTCGGGTTTCAAATTGAAGGGCAAACCGAGGACTATATCCGCTATGCCATTGCCAGTGGGGTTTATGACCAATCGCGCGCGGAAAATAGCAAAGCCCCAGCCTTACAAACCCGTCTCAAAGGAGAACTGAAGTACATTCTAGAGGCGCCTTACTGGAAACCGGCACTGCAATTATTGTCGGATTTAACCGCATTGCGGTGTCTTGATCCCCAGTTGGTATTAGATTCTCGGTTATGGCGGCAACTGCGCCTGTTAAGCCGTTGTCTGCAACGCTTCGATCCCGATCAAACCCTGACGCACTGGCAAATGCGGTTGGAATTAATGATTGCTTATTTGCCAACTACGGATCAACGGGTGTTTATTGCCCAGCAGCTAGAACTGCCTAATGAGAGTATTCAACGCCTGCAACAGTTAGCAGCGGCACAAGAGGCAATGGAACAGCAATTATCGCAACAGTTATCCCATCAGGAGGCAGTTCATCTGGATCAAGCATTACGGAAAAAGCGGGCGCAACTTCTGAATTTACCGTTGGATCAAGCAGCAATTCCCATTCAAAACACCCTTTTCCAAGAACAATATCGCCCGCAAACCCTAGTGCGAACCTTAGAGGGCTATAAATTGCCGATGTTAGTCTTGTTAGCCGTGCGGAGTTCCCGTCGCATTAGAAGACGCATCTGGCAATATCTCACCTATTGGTCGCAAGTTAACGCCCCGCTCGATGGCTATGATCTCAAGACATTAGGTTATCAACCGGGACCGCAATATCGAGAAATGTTAGACAGTCTGTTAGATGCTGCGCTTGATGGCGTGATTCAAAATCCAACAGAAGCGAAACAGTTCCTCGCCCACTACTATCCTGAATAAGGATAAGTAATGTTTTCATTAAAATTTCCCTATCAGTCTCAGCAAATTCGGCAAGGAAGCGGATTATCAGATTAATTGGAAGATATATGATTATATGGTAAAAATTAAGATAAAATAAAAGCAAACGTTTACAAGTGAGAAGAGTTTTTAATTATTATGCCTGAGGTCAAGCAACTTTCACCGGGAACGTTTAGCTTAGTTGCCGACTATTTTAAGGTTCTATCTGAAGTGAGCCGCCTCCAGATTCTCAATGCCTTACGGGAAAAACCCATGAATGGCAAAGAAATTGCCGAGGCTACTGGTTTAGGACAAGCCAATCTTTCGAAACACTTGAAAGTCTTAACGCAAGCTGGAATTCTGAAACGGGAACAAAAAGGGGTTAGTGCTTACTACAGCATTAAAGATCCCATGATCTTTGAGTTATGCGAACTGGTCTGCGATACCATTAGCAATGAATTTCAAGAACGGGCCGAATCCTTTAATCAACTTTCCAGCTTTAACTTAGTTCGAAATTGAATGGTATTTCAATTAGTCAGGATTAAAATCCTAGATCAGTCCTAGCGGCATCGGCAGCTTCAAACAACTCATTATCATCCATTTCCTGCCAATCGGGATCGGCAATTTCAGCATAAAAGGTCTGATCAAAGGGTCGTGTTCGTACAACAACCGGCATGGGAACCGCATGCCCTAAAATTAGGGCTTGTTGCTTGGAATCCAGTTTTGCCAGCACAGATCGCAAGTTTGCCCCGCCGGAAACGCCGGTAAAGATGGCATCAATATCTTTTTGATCGTTTAACAAACAAGTAACCCTTGTTCCCACTTGGGACATGACTTCGGGATCAATGCCGGAGGGACGCTGATCCACCACTAACAGAGTGACAAAGTATTTTCGCATCTCCCGCGCGATCGTGCCGAAAATGGTTTGTTGCACTGTTGCCGGATCTAAAAAGCGATGGGCTTCTTCGATGGTAATGACTAGCTGACGGGGGCGTAATGCGGGATCTTTGGATTGCAGAAAGTCTTCCGATTTTTTGACATAAGATTGGTGAATGCGCCGCGTAATCATGTTGGTGGCTAGCATATAGGACAACATATTGGACTGCGACCCAAATTCCACCACGACATGCTTTCCAGCATCCAAAGATTGTAAAATTTCATCAATATAATTATGGGGACAAGCCGACCGAATATAATTGAGCTTTTCTAGGCGCATTAATTTGCGTTGCAGGGCACTAATGGACCCTTTGTGGCCTTGTCTTTGTTCACAAAATTCCTGGATATCATCATTACTCATGGTGATGAGTTGTGTAATCCAGTTTTTCCCAAATTCAGAATATAAAATTTGGGCATTGTCCAAGGCCGCTTCCGATAACCCTAATTCCGGTCCCACTAATTTTAAGTCTTCAATGGTAATCTGGTCATAACTCAGATATAGGGGTTGCGCATCATTAACGCCGCGACGTTTGGTGGATTCGGGATCTAGGGTGTAAATTTCCACTTGTCCCGGGAACAGTTGTCGCAAGCCTTTAACGGTGTTGACGCCCTTGCCTTCTTGAATCGCTTCCCAGCCGTATTCCGAGTGCATATCAAAAATTAAATTCACCGCAGCTTGTTGCCGAATGATGCCTGAGAGTAACAAGCGGGTGAGAAAGGATTTTCCGGTTCCCGATTTGCCAAAAATGCCGTTGCTGCGTTCCACAAAGGTTTCTAGGTTCATACACACCGGAACATCCATATCTAGGGGTTGTCCCACAGAAAAGTTCTTGCGGGTGGGATCATCTTCCCACCCGAACACGGCGCGAAAGTCTGCTTCACTGGCTTCATACACTTGGCTGAAATGACTGGGAATCGTCTTTACCGGAAGCAATTCTATGTCGGTACTGGTTTGGGCTTGATAGGATGCCAGGGGACTTTTCCCATTCTCGGTTTGCCCTTGTTGAGATGGCTTCTGTCCCGGTTCGGGATAGGTAAACATTAACATGGGAGACAGTTCCACCGTTCCATAGGTACTGCTTCCGGCTAACACTTGTTGCAGCAAATCGTCCTGTGGGGATGGGGGATCGGCTAAAATCCGACTGCTAGAGGTTCCCAAGGAAACATCGGTGAGAAGACAGAAAAAGCGCGATCGCGTTCCTTGGACCACTAAAAATTTGCCCACTCGCATTTGTTCTACAGAAACATCGGGATGAAGCCGGATTTCCAACCCTTCTGTCAGCGATCCGCCAACAACGGAACCAAGCGGAGAAGACGACTGTTCTTCCATAATAGGATTGATTGATCTTAGCTGTTGTCGCGATCGTAGCAAGAATATTCTTTAATTTCCCTAAATCCCCAGATAGGGGATTAGGAGAAATCATCCTATTGAACTGCCGTAGCGGTTTGGGGATTCAATTTATTCCCTTGTTCCAGGGCAGCACTGAGACGGTTCAAGGCGTTAATATAAGCCTGTGCCGAAGCAACAATGACATCCGTATTGGCGGCATGGCCGGAGTAAACATTGCCTTCATGACGTAAGCGAATGGTGACTTCGCCAATCGCATCAAGGCCAGCGGTTACGGAATTAACCGAATACTCGATTAACTCATTGGGAACATTTACCACTCGATTAATGGCTTTATAAACGGCATCTACAGGCCCTGTGCCAATGGCGGCATCAGTGAGTTCTTCTCTGGTGGGGGTGCGAATGCTAACTGTCGCTGTGGGACGCGCATTATCGCCGCAAGAAACCTGAACTAATTCTAAAGCAAAGATATTGGGCGCCTGCTGGGTTTCGTCATGGACAAGGGCTTCTAAATCCCAGTCGGTAACCACTTTTTTCTTATCGGCAACGTCTTTAAAGCGTAAAAAGGCTTTGTTCATCTCCGTTTCCGAGAGTTCATAGCCTAAGTCTCGCAAGCGGCTACTAAAGGCATTGCGTCCCGAGTGTTTTCCGAGTACGATTCTATTACTGGTCCAACCAATGGATTCGGCATCCATGATTTCGTAGGTTTGCTTGTTCTTGAGAACCCCATCTTGGTGAATGCCGGATTCGTGGGCAAAGGCATTGCCGCCGACAATGGCTTTATTGGGTTGGATGGGCATGCCGGTGAGGTGGGAAACCAGACGGGAGGTTTTATAAATTTCTTTGGTATTAATATTGGTCAAGGGTTCTTCCGACGCCGGTTCCCGGCCTAGGAAGGGGTTATAGAATTGACGGCGCACATGAAGGGCCATGACTAACTCTTCTAGGGCCGCATTGCCAGCGCGTTCGCCAATGCCGTTGATGGTGCATTCCAATTGTCGGGCGCCATTTTGAATTGCCGAGAGGAAGTTGGAAACCGCTAGCCCTAAGTCATTGTGACCATGTACGGAAATAATGGCTTGTTCAATGTTGGGAACATTTTCCTTTAAGCCGCGGATTAGGGCCCCAAATTCTTCCGGTGTGGTATAGCCGACAGTATCAGGGAGATTAATGGTGGTTGCCCCCGCCGCGATCGCGGTTTCCACTACTTGATATAAAAATTCGCGATCGGAACGAGTCGCATCTTCTGCAGAGAATTCGACATCATCGGTAAAGGTTTTGGCATATCCAACCGTTTTGGGAATGGTATCCAAAACGTCTTGGCGGGTTTTCCGCAACTTGTATTCCAAGTGAATATCGGAAGTAGCAATAAAGGTATGAATCCGCCCTTTAACAGCAGGGGCAATGGCTTCTCCCGCCGCTTTAATATCTTGTTCCCTTGCTCGGGCTAAGGCACAAACGGTGGGGCCATCTTCCGTGCCCACGGTTTCTGCAATGGACTTAACCGCCTCAAAATCCCCAGGACTGGAATAAGGAAAGCCAGCTTCAATGACATCGACGCCTAAGCGATACAAAGCGCGAGCAATAGTTAATTTCTCATCGCCATTGAGGGTTGCTCCTGGTGATTGTTCCCCATCCCGCAGTGTCGTATCAAATATTATAATGCGATCGCGTTGGTTACTCATAGGATTATTTTCTAACAATTAAACACACTATCTATATCTTCAATTTTAATCGATCTTTTCAATACTTTCTCGAATATCGTTAAGGTCGATATAGCGATCGGTGGCATTTCGCAATTCCCGGGCAATCATTCCTTCGGTAGAAACAACCGTAATATGCGTATTTTTGGATCGCAACAGCTCGATCGCGCGCTCAAAGTCCCCATCCCCACTAAATAAAATAACACGGTTATATTGTTCCACTGTATTAAACATATCAATAACAATTTCAATATCTAAATTCGCTTTCTGAGAATATCGTCCTGAAACATCATCATAATATTCTTTTAAGATTTTGGTGCGTACGGTATAACCCAAGCTAATCAGGGCATCGCGAAATCCTCTTTGATCTTGAGAATCTTTCAATCCGGTGTACCAAAACGCATTAACAAAACTAATTGTCGGTTCGTTTTTAAAGTAATCTAAAACGCGCCTGGGATCAAAAAACCAACCATTTTTTTGTTGCGCATAAAACATATTATTGCCGTCTACAAAAATCGAAAGACGGTTAGAATTGCACATCATAATCATAAAAACACTAATAAATTACAATAAATTAAATATAATAAGCAATATTGAACAATTAATTTTTGCTATTTAATCGCCAAACAATAGCATGAAAAGCAATACCTTCCTTTGAACAACAATTAAGCGAGAACAAAGGAACGCCGAAGCTAGTTATAAGCTAAATCGATAAAATTGGTGGTAACCTTAAAAATTACCACTGTTAATTAGTCAATCTAATTAGCTTGCAAGAAGAAGTCGCAGATTAGGCCTTGTCAAATCCAAGGCACCGAGTAAAACGTTTTGTTAATAAAACAGTGAAATAACCAACATTTAGAAATAACAAGTTATAGATTTTCAAGAGAATGTGGACGATAAAAAATAATAAATAGCTAGATTTCTAAACTAAAATATAAGGATTAAAATCCTAGTCTGGAAGAAAAAGGAAAGACATAGCTTGATCAGACTAAGATCTCCTTCAATCCATCATACCTAATTTTTGAAACTAAGGTAGAATCATCTTGTCCCACATGTTTGAAAAAATCACAGTCCTGCCTGCTTTTAGATCAGAACAGCGTTTGCCCTGGATAACTTGCTTCCTGGCCGGCGTCTCAATGGGGATTGCCTGTGATCCAATTAATGCTTGGTTTTTAGCTTGGATTGCTTTAATTCCGTTATGGGTATGGCTGATTCATCAACAGCCGTTCCATTGGTATCAACTTATACCGGCCATTACGTTTGCTATCGGTTATTACGGCGTTACCCTCTTCTGGATTACCGGAGTACATCCCATGACATGGATGGGCGTTCCCTGGTTAGCCAGTCTTGTCATTGCTATCTTCTGTTGGGGATGTCTCATTGTCTGGGGAACAGTTTTGGTAATGATTTGGTCATTAGCGATGATTTTTATCGCCCGAAAACTGGATCATCCCCTACAACGGGTGTTACTGGGGGTAACCTTCTGGTGCAGCTTAGAAACGTTATGGAGTTATACGCCCCTGCATTGGACAACATTAGCCTTAACCCAAAGTCCCCATAATCTGCCGATTTTACAATTGCTTTCCTTATCTGGTACCACCACCGTTACAGCAATCATGGCAGCGTTCAACGGCTTACTCGCAGAGGCAATCCTGAATCCTCGCAGAAAAAGCCGTTTTTCTCCAAGTTTTGGCTTAACTCAGGGGGCAATTGCCCTTTTGGTAATCTTCCATCTCGTGGGATGGTGGCTTTATTTACGCCCCATTGATACGCCTCAAAACCAAGCCCTGCGCGTGGGAATTATTCAAGGCAATATTCCCAATGAAATTAAACTCTATCCAGAAGGATGGCGCAAAGCGATCGCGGGTTATACTCAAGGCTATATCAATCTTGCCCAAGCCGGTGCCGATGCAGTTCTTACTCCAGAAACCGCCCTTCCGTTTCAATGGCCGGAACAAGTCCGTCAAAGAAGCGAATTCTACCAAGCAATTTTAGAACAAGGCGTCCCCGTCTGGTTGGGGGCATTTGGAACCAAACAAGGGCGTTACACCAACAGCCTATATAGCATTACCGGCGATGGAGAAACCCTGAGTCGGTTTGATAAAGTCAAGTTAGTTCCCTTGGGAGAATATATTCCTTTGGAATCGGTGTTGGGAAAACTCGTTGATCGTCTCTCTCCTCTAGATTCCCATTTAGCCAAAGGAGATCCGGATCAAACCTTTATGACGCCTTTTGGACAAGCAATTGTCGGCATTTGTTACGAGTCGGCTTATGGGGAACATTTCCGCCGCCAAGCGGCAAAAGGGGGAGAATTGATCCTCAGTGCCTCGAACGATGCCCATTACAGCGAGACGATGCCCGCCCAACATCATGCTCAGGATATCATGCGCGCTATTGAAACCGATCGCGCCATGGTTCGGGCAACCAATACGGGTTATTCTGCAATTGTTGATCCCCATGGCAACACCCTTTGGCTATCGCAAAGGAATGAATATCAAACCCATCTGGGAACAATCTATCAGCGGGATACAAAAACCCTCTATGTTCGTTGGGGCAATTGGTTAAATTGGACATTAGCGGGCTTATCCGTTACGATAATTGCCTTTACCGGCATTCGGCACAATCGCCCTTTCTATTGAACCTCCGGGAACGATTCATTGTCAGCAGCAGATCGCAATAATAATTATGTTAGGAGCAATTGCAGGAGATATAAGAGACTGTTCCTAAAGAAAATATAAAGAAGAGGCGCGATCGTTGATAACAAGGGTCAAACTTGAAATAGATGCAACGATTCGCTATTAAAATGA
>PXPI01000004.1 GCA_003021905.1 Cyanobacteria bacterium SW_9_44_58
TGAGTTTGAAACCTTCTATACCAAAAACATCCTGTTAAACGAAGGTCTCCGTGCTTGGATGGCACCGGACGACCAACCCCATCAGAAGTTTGAATTCCCAGAGGAGGTATTGCCCCGTGGTAACGCTCTCTAATACAGTTGTCGGAAGCGGTCGTGATCAAGAATCTACCGGTTACGCCTGGTGGGCTGGAAACGCCCGTTTAATCAACCTTTCCGGAAAGTTGCTTGGCGCCCACGTTGCCCACGCTGGTCTCATCGTCTTTTGGGCAGGCGCAATGACCTTATTTGAAGTTGGTCACTTCGTTCCCGAAAAGCCCATGTATGAACAGGGCTTAATCCTGCTTCCCCACCTGGCCACCCTCGGTTGGGGCGTTGGTCCTGGTGGAGAAGTGACTGATACCTTCCCCTACTTTGTTGTTGGGGTACTCCACTTAATTTCTTCTGCCGTTCTCGGTTTAGGTGGCATCTATCACGCTCTTCGCGGTCCAGAAACCTTAGAAGAATACTCCGCTTTCTTCGGTTACGACTGGAAAGATAAGAACAAGATGACCACCATCTTAGGATTCCACCTGATTGTCCTAGGCATTGGTGCCTTCTTATTAGTGTTCAAAGCTGTCTTCTTTGGCGGTGTTTATGACCCTTGGGCACCTGGTGGCGGTGATGTTCGCATTATCAATAATCCGACACTTAATCCAGCAACCATTTTCGGTTACCTCATTGGCTCGCCCTTTGGCGGTGACGGCTGGATTGTCGGCGTTGACAACATGGAAGACATTATCGGCGGCCATATCTGGGTTGGTCTCATTTGCATTGCCGGCGGTGTCTGGCACATTCTAACCAAACCCTTTGGTTGGGCACGCCGGGCCTTTGTCTGGTCTGGTGAAGCCTACCTGTCCTACAGTCTCGGTGCCCTTTCCCTCATGGGCTTTGTGGCGTCGATGATGGTTTGGTTCAACAACACCGCTTATCCCAGTGAGTTCTACGGCCCTACCAATGCCGAAGCTTCCCAAGCACAAGCCTTCTTATTCTTGGCTCGTGACCAACGCTTAGGGGCAAACATTGCCACTTCGCAAGGTCCCACGGGTCTTGGCAAGTACTTAATGCGCTCTCCCACCGGTGAAATTATTCTCGGTGGTGAAACCATGCGCTTCTGGGATTTCCGCGGTCCTTGGCTAGAGCCGTTGCGCGGCCCCAATGGTCTTGATGTAGACAAAATCAGAAATGATATTCAGCCTTGGCAACTTCGCCGTGCTGCTGAATACATGACCCACGCGCCACTTGGTTCCATTAACTCCGTTGGCGGTATTATTACCGAACCCAACTCCTTTAACTACGTTAACCTCCGTCAATGGTTAGCTGGTTCTCACTTTATCTTAGCCTTCTTCTTCTTAGTCGGTCACTTGTGGCACGCAGGCCGTGCCCGCGCAGCAGCCGCCGGCTTTGAAAAAGGTCTGAACCGTGAAAGTGAACCTGTCTTGTCCATGCCTGAGTTAGATTAACCTTAGCTTATTGGTTAACGATTTCTAACTGAATAGAAAGCCCCCACAAGTCAAAAGTGGGGGTTTTTTAATCTGAAAATCTAGGAAACAGCACTTAAGTAAACCAGTCAGAGAGCCACCCGTTTCAAACGGTGTTCTCCAAAACCGAATCAACCCCAAAGACAAAAGTCTTCGTGCTATCTTAGAGTTTATGTGTCGGACTTCTAGGAAGGCATAATCTCTGACAAACCTTGCCTCAGCTTAGCAATGACGATATCAACGTCGCGCGATCGCCCGAAGAAGGGCACTGGCAGAGCCAATCGCGCTCAGAAGATGCAAATCAAGACCTGAACAATCAGCAACGGGATGAAACTCAGGAAGTAGCAGAATTGCCCTCATCGGCGCATTTAATAAAATAAGACGGGAGCTTTTTTCAGAAAAATTTGACGCGATCGCGCTGGAGATAATTATTTTTAATATTCTTGATTATTAACAACCAATTCCGGATCTTGTTTACGGAAAGGATTATTAAAAAAGGCTCCGGTTTGAGGTGGTAAATTCGGATTAGAAATAATTTCTGTAAGACCTTTGGCAACACCAGTTACAGGAATCGCTAAAATAACTCCTAATAAACCGCCTAATTTCGCCCCTAGTAACAGGGAAGATAAAATAATCACCGGGGATAATCCGGTTAAATTTCCCATAATTCGAGGGGCAATTAAATTATCTTTTACTTGTTGCATTCCCACAGCAACTCCTAAAACCTGCAAAGATAACCAACCATCAATAAAAGCGACAATTAGGATGACGGTGGAAATCCCTAGGGTTGCCCCAATGAAGGGAATAATTTCTGTAATACCAATAAAAATCGCAAATAAAAGGAAATAGGGAACGCCAATTAAACGAAAGGCTAGCGTTAAGGTGACCGCCATAAATAACCCAAGCAATAATTGGCCTGTTACAAATCGTTGTAAATTGCGGGCAATGGATTTGGTTAAAGCTATCTGGATTTGGGGATTAAAAATTGCCGTTAGATTTCGCCAAATTCTTTCCCCATCTAACAGCATATAAAAAGAAATAACGAGAATTAAAATAAATTCTAGGAAAAAATTAAACGTATCCACAACTAAACCAAAACTAGTTGAGGCAATTTCTTCTGATTTTGCTTGAATTTTTGCTAACAGTTGCGAGGCTAGAAAGTTAACATCAAATGGCAAATTGCGGTCAATACTCCAGGCTTGAAAACTTTTTAATTGTTCCTGCCCAGCGGCAATTAATTCCAGTGACTTAACAATTAATTGCCGCCCCTGGTTTAATGCAGGGGGAAATACCGTAATTAAAATGATACTGGCAATTAAAATTGCTCCCAAATACACTAATGCTGCTGCCAGCGGGCGTGGAATAACTGTCTTTAAAGCTCTAACCGGATAATTGAGTAAAAAAGCAATTATAGCAGCTGTGAGGAAAATACTAATCAGTCCGGCGGCGAAACTTAACAGTTCAAATGTAAGCCAACCTGTCACTAGAATTAAAAGCCAGGTGATTAAAAAATCTTGTAAAGGTGAAAAAAAACGACTCATGCTGTTAGCCAATTATTGCTCAGTATTTAAAATCGTCTGTACCCAACGCGGCGGAGAAGGAATAGGATTGCCTAAACGATTCAAAATGAGTAGGGAAACTAAATGAACCACAAAAACATAAATAAGGCTATTGAGGATCACTGTAGCAAACGCGATCGCCTGTACTAACCATAAACTAGGTTGCGCTAATAACCCTAACTGTACAAATCCCCATTCCAAAAATTGGGCAATTTGCGAAGTGAGATAGACCCAGATATCTTCTCCCAAAAAAATCGAAAGCAGCCAAAGCTTAAAGAAAAAACCAAAGGTATCAATAATTGCCCCTACTGTAACCGAGAATCCCCAACCCATTCTTCGTTGCCAAAATGCTCCTAACTGAACCCCCATTACCCCATAAGGGATAACATACAAAATACTACGAGTTGGGCCCATTAGAATAGACAATAACAACCCCGAAATCAAAACACTCATCCAAGAAGCACGTATTCCCCGGCGTAAATAAACTAGCGCCATGGGAAGGGGAAATAAAATTCTTAAAAGAGGTCCTGGTGGAAAATAGAAATTAATTAACCAAATTAACCCGGCGGCACTTGCTAAAAAAGCTGTTTCCACCATTACCACAGCAGAACTCCCAACTTCTAAAGCAACTGTCTGAGGAGAATCGCTCGCTGGATTTTCTGCTCCTGCATCGACCCAATTTACATCTGAAGTCAAATCATTGGGTTCTGTTGCCCCTTGCTGGTTAGAAGAGTCTGCTGTAGCATCAAAGTCCTCAGGAAAATTGCTCATAGGTAATTTACCGTTATTGACACTCCCCTTCCTTAAAGGAACCGGAGCAAAGCGTGACCACGGGGCTTTAAACCCGTTATTTTTTGTAAATGGTGGTTACATTGCATCAAAACCGCTACTATTCTTCGCTGTTAGAGGAAGATAGAACATCTTCGAGTGCTAAAAGATCAGGAATATTAAGGGTATGATGCTTCCGTTGAATCAGTTCCCGTTTTTCCAATTTGGCAAGAACTCGCGTTACCGTTTCTCGTGCCAGCCCACTCAGACTGCTGATTTCGCGATGAGGCAGATTAGGAATTTCAATTCCCTCATTTACCTCCTTGCCTTGCCCTTCTGCTAAAAATAAAAGGACATCGGCAACCCGAGACATACTATCTGCTTCCCGGAGTCTTAGTCGACGATTCACTTGCCGTAACCGTTTGGCCATCAGTTGCGATAAACGAATAGCCGCTAGCGGTTCGGCATGAATAATTTTTAGAAAATCCCCGGAAGGAATGCTGCAAATGCGAGTGGGCGTGAGCGTGATAACATCAGTAGAACGAGGAACTTCCTCCATGGCAGCCATTTCCCCAAACACTTCTCCCGTCCCTAGAATATTGAGGGTGACTTCTTTTCCATCCTTATTGTAAGTCCGGATTTTAACCCATCCCTCGATGATGAAATAAACGGATCCTCCCCAATCGTTTTCTAATAAAATAACCTGATTAGCGGGATGATTTCGAGACACAATGTGAGATACCATTTCCCGCAGGGTTTCCTCAGGCAATCCTTCAAAAAACATCCCTGGAGAAATCAGTTGATCTAATTCGGCTTTGATATTGCGAGTCGTCGTTGATTCTTCCATATCTTACAGTAATGATGAAATTTTAACCTTTTTGTATTTAGTGTAGCTCTAATCTGTGAATACACAGTGAATTCTATTTTGACATTTGTCAAGAATTGCTGGGGAAACTAAAGCGTGCCTCGAAATAATCCTTGAGGGCGAACCAATAACATAACCACCATAATTAATAAGGCAACACCGAGTTTATATTGTGATCCTAATAGGGGAACACTTAACTCTTGGGCAATACCAATTAGATAAGCACCAGTAACCGCTCCGTAAGAATTGCCAATCCCTCCTAAAATCACTGACGCAAAAATGGGTAAAATTAAAAACCAACCCATGTTCGGACGGACTGCAGTAATCAAGCCATAACTGGCTCCAGCAATGGCGGTTAAAATTCCGGCAATAACCCAAGTCCAAATCACAATTCGTTCCACGTTAATGCCTGAGACTCGTGCTAAATCAATGTTATCTGCTACAGCTCGCATGGCTTTGCCAATTTGGCTGTTTTGTAGAATAAAATGCAAAGCAATAATTGCCAATAAGGAAAGAGCAATGGCAATGATCCGATAATAGGCCACTTGCAGTCCAAAAATGTCTATTGCCTGTAAAATGGGTAAATCGTAAGATTGGTTGCTACCGCCCCAAATTAAAAGAATACTGCTGCGAAGAAAAAGGGCTAAGCCAATGGAAATAATGATGAGAGTGGTGGGTTGGGCGCGAATATTGCGCATTGGTTTCCAAAGAAACACTTCGGTGAGTAACATGACGCCAACGGTTCCGATGGCACCCGCAATCATAGATAACCAAATATTTAATCCTGCGATATTGCTAATCCAGGTGAGATAAGCCCCCACTGTCATTAAGTCTCCTTGGGCAAAGTTCGGCAAGCGCAGAATGCCAAAGGTTAAAGTTAGTCCCACGGCGACCAAAGAAAGGATACTACCGATAGCAAGTCCGTTAATTAAAAGTTGTGCAGTGTCCATTGGGATTTAATTTAGATTAGTTGTCAATCTAATTAGTAGTTTTGAGATTCAGAATTTAAAATGTAGTTAATCTTTAGTGATTGATTCTGATATTGATAATTAATTGGTCATCATGAGTGATTGGAATGAAACTTCGCCTTGTGAGTCAGCAGAAATCGACTCGACTCAAACACGGGTTCCCCCTTGGGGAACAGTTACCGTTTTAGAAAAGGGCCAACGGTACTGTATTAATCGCATTGAAATCAAACCTGGGCATCATATTAGCACGCAAATGCATTACCATCGCACTGAACATTGGGTTGTGGTAGCGGGAACTGCAAAAGTCATTAAAAATGGCGAAGAAATGACCCTTGTTCCCAAACAATCAACTTATGTTCCCATGAATACGCCCCACCGAGTAGAAAATCCGGGGGTGATTCCCTTAATCATGATTGAAGTGCAAAATGGAGAATATTTAGGAGAAGATGATATTGTCCGTTTCGGCGATACAGAATCTGTTAACTCCTAACCCCAACGATTATGGCCCAGGGCGATCAAATTTATATTCTACAGCGGTTTATCAATTTTCAAGGCCTTTATGAACATCATGGGATTGACTGTGGTGATGGCAACGTTATTCATCTTCGCAAATCGACTGAAACCATCACCCGAACCCCTTTTTTCGAATTTACAAATGGCAACCAAGTCTATGTCAAACATTATCCCCTCTGTTTTATTCCAGAGGTGGTGGTTCATCGTGCCGAGAGTCGTTTAGGAGAACAAGGCCGTTATAATTTACTGTTTAATAATTGTGAACACTTTGCCACTTGGTGTAAAACGGGCCGTACCTATAGCCAACAAGTGAGAGATTTTATCCCGATTTTATCCCGGCTTAAAATTGATAATCTGGCGACGCCGCTCAAAGAGGCGCTCCAAGACAGCCACCGAAGCGATCAAGATCAGCTGGTTAACGAGGCGCTTGCTGAGATTAAGCAAGTTTGGGATAAAACGCAACCTCGTTACAATAAAACCTTAGAAGAGATCAAGGTGTGGCAGGCAGTTGCTTGGAAAGCCTTGCAACAAGGAAAAGAGGATGTGGCCAAAGCAGCGGTTAAGCGCAAACTTCGCTACCAAAAACAAGCCCAGAAAGATAAAAAACAGCTTGATCAGTTAGCTAAGATGACAGAAACGCTATTACAGTCTCATTTTTCTAGTCGTCACTCTTAACAGGGCGCGATCGCGCTTCAATTAATTAGAGAATAAAAACCTCTCCCCTAGGGAGAGAGGAAAATTGCCCAATTCTGCCGGCCATGGTCAGCCCAGAGCTTCTGCCCCAGCAACTACCTCTAAAATTTCTTGGGTAATCGTTGCCTGACGGGCCTTATTATAAGACATGGTCAAGTTGTTAATCATGTCCGTCGCGTTATCGCTAGCGTTATTCATGGCTGTCATCCGCGATGCCAACTCACTAGCAGCAGACTCTTGCAAGGCTCGTAACAGTTGGTTATTAAGATATAACGGCAAGAGGGCATCTAAAATTTGCACCGGATCTTGCTCAAAAATCATATCTCGGGGAAAAGTTTGGGTGCGAGTTTCACTCTCCACAGCTTCCCGTTCCACCTCAAATTCGCCGCCTTTGCTCGTAAGACGGAAAATTTCATCATCAGGAACTTCTAATCCTTGCGGATCTAAGGGGAGCAACGTTTGAATCACCGGACGCGAACTAATTAGCGATACAAATTTCGTATAAACAAGTTCGATGCGATCCACTTTTTCCGATAAAAACAAGGACAGGAGTTCGTCGGCAATATTAGAGGCTTCGTCGGCAGTGGGAATTTGGTTTAAATTGGTGTAGGTTTCTTCAATGGGAGCTTGGCGACGTTTGAAAAATTGGCTCGCTTTGCTGCCAACTAAAATATATTGGTGATCAATGCCTTGGCCTTGTAATTCCTGAGCCCGTTGACGTGCCCGCTTAATGATATTGTTATTATAGGCGCCGCACAACCCGCGATCGCCAGAAATCACCAATAACCCCACTGAATTCACTTCCCGATTTTCGAGTAGGGGTAAATCGACATCCTCAAACCGAAGACGGCTTTGCAGATTATACAGCACTTGGGCTAGGCGGTCGGCAAAGGGACGAGTGGAACTTACTTGTTCCTGCGCCCGCCGAACTTTGGCGGCAGCAACAAGGCGCATGGCCTCGGTAATTTTACGGGTATTTTTAACGGAATCAATCCGATCGCGGATTTCTTTTAAGTTTGCCATAGCGTTTTATCGTTCATAATTCTCAGTTATCAGTGATTGCTTCTCAGTTACCAATTACCAGTTACCAGTTAAAAGGACAGGCTAACTTGGGGTCAATGGAAACAGTTTCCAATTAATTGCCAGTTACACGCTTAGTACCGATTACTGGTCACTGATTACTGGTCACTGAAAAACTTACATAGAGGCTTTGAAGGTTTCTTTGTATTCAGAAACTGCTTCTTTGAGGAGATTTTCGGCTTTGTCGGTCATTTTCTTCTCAGCCTTAATCACCTCAGTGAACTCAGGCTTATTATTGGTGACATAATCTTTTAAGCCTTGGATAAAGTCATTGGCTTTTTCTAAAGGCAGATCGTCAAGATAGCCATTAATTCCCGAGTAAACTACGGCAATTTGTTCACTCACTGATAAGGGAGAGTTCTGAGGCTGTTTGAGCATTTCCCGTAAGCGTTGACCGCGGGCTAATTGCTTCTGCGTGGCTGGGTCTAAGTCCGAGGCAAACTGAGAAAATGCTTCTAACTCAGAAAATTGGGCCAATTCTAACTTCAGCTTGCCAGCCACCTGTTTCATGGCCTTAATTTGGGCAGAGGAACCCACCCGCGACACAGAAATTCCCACATTAATGGCAGGCCGGAAACCAGCATTAAATAAGTCTGAAGACAAGAAAATCTGCCCATCGGTAATGGAAATGACGTTAGTGGGAATATAGGCACCAACGTCGCCAGCTTGGGTTTCAATAATGGGCAACGCCGTCATACTGCCTTCCCCTAATTCGGAATTCAGCTTCGCGGCTCGTTCTAATAAGCGAGAGTGGAGATAGAACACATCCCCGGGATAAGCCTCGCGACCAGGGGGACGGCGCAGTAGGAGAGACAGTTGTCGGTAAGCTTGGGCTTGCTTGGTTAAGTCATCATAAACCACCAAGGTGGCCTTGCCTTGATACATGAAGTGTTCGGCAATGGCAGCACCGGCATAAGGGGCAAGATATTGCAAGGTAGCAGGGTCGCTGGCGTTAGCGGCAACAATAACCGTATAGTCAAGTGCCCCGCGTTCTTCGAGCATATTTGCAATTTGAGCAACCGTGGAAGCTTTTTGCCCAATGGCAACATAGACACAAATAACATCTTCGTCTTTTTGGTTCAGAATGGTGTCAATAGCAACGGCAGTTTTTCCGGTTTGACGGTCGCCAATAATCAACTCCCGCTGGCCGCGACCAATGGGAATCATGCTGTCAATTGCAGTAATTCCTGTTTGTAGCGGTTCCGAGACCGACTGACGATCAATAATGCCAGGCGCTAAGGAGTCTAGCAACCGGGTGGATTCAGTTTGAATTTCGCCCTTGCCATCGAGGGGACGAGCCAAGGAGTCAACCACACGACCTTTCAGTTCTTCTCCCACTGGAACTGAGGCAATCCGTCCTAGCCCCTTAACAGAACTACCTTCTTGAATCCCGCGACCGTCACCGATTAACACGGCTCCAACGTTATCTTCTTCTAAGTTCAGGGCAATGCCGACGGTACCGTCTTCAAATTCCACTAATTCCCCAGCCATGACTTTATCTAAGCCATAGATCCGGGCAATGCCGTCACCTACTTGCAAAACTGTTCCGACATTGGAAACCTGAACGCTTTGGTCGTAGTTTTCAATCTGTTGGCGAATAACGCGGCTAATTTCGTCTGGCTTGATACTAACCATTGTTAATAATTCCTTTTCGATTTTTTATGAAGTTGCTGTTTCCAGGTTAAAACTGATGCGGCGAAGTTGTCCCCGCAAACTCGCATCAAGAACTTGGGACCCTACTTTAATCACTACCCCGCCAATTAAGTTGGGGTCAAGGGTGGTTTCCAGTTCCACATCGCGAGCATTGGTCATGGATTTGACTTGCTCTTTGACGCGATCGCGCTGGGATTGGTTCAACTCCGTCACTGAGGTTACTTGTGCCAAAACGGTTGAGGTGCGTTCCCGCACCAGTGCTAAAAATTGTTTTAAAATTCCGGTCAAAAAAGCTGTGCGTTTTTTATCTATAACCAACTGGAAAAAATTCACCATATACCGATGTAAACTTTCCCCAGCAATTTTTCGCAATACTGCCTTTTTGTCATCGGTTTTAATCACAGGACTGGCTAGAAATTGTTGCAACTCCTGCGACGCTTTTAGCACGGAAAGCAATTCCTTAGCATCATTCCCAAACCGTTCCACCAGATTTTGGGAATCTGCCAAAGACATTAACGCTTCCGCATAGGGTTCAACCACTTCGGCACTCATTAAGGTATTTTCTCTCATCTCCCTCCTCCTAATTGCGCTAGGGAGCGGTCAATGATTTTTTCTTGCGCCGATTGATCCAAGCGATTGTTGAGTTGAGACTCAACTTTCTCTATCGCTAAGCGAGCAATGTGTTGCTTGATTTCAGCAACTGCCCGCTCTCGTTCAGCATCAACATCTTGGACAGCCGCTGCTTTGATCCGCTCCACTTCTTTCTCATTTTCAGCCAAAATCCGTTCTTTTGCTTTTTTCGCACTTTCTTGGGCTGATTGACGAATATTCTCGATTTCTTTTTGGGTATCAGCGAGTTTTTGCTCAGCTTCTTTCAACTCAGCTTTAGCTTGTTGTGCGCGTTGTTCTGCATTTGCAATGTCCTCTTCAATTTGAGAACGACGCTCAGAAAGCTTACTGCCCAGAAATTTACGACCAAAGAAAAATAAAATTGCGATAATAATCGCTAAATTGATTACATTGGTCTCAAGAATATCAAAATTCAGTCCAAAGCCTTCCTCCGCAGCTTCGGTTGCTTCTGCGAGGAAGTAAAAAAACATCCCCATCATCGCCATTTATCCTTTAATTTACTTTGATTGTCCGTTGGACTAGGAAAAAATTCCCTAGAATAGTCGGTAGAGACCTCACAGGTAAAGAAACAATCTATCCTGTCGAAGTGAAAACTAGCGTTGCGCTAATTCCGTCCCTACTAATTTTTCTAAAATTTGGCGGCTAAGGGTATCCACTTGACTTTCCAGGGACTGGAGAGCTTTTTGCTTTTGTTCTTGAATTTCGGCGCTTGCTTGTTCCCGTTGGGCTTGGACCTCTTGTTGAGCTTGAGCAATATTTTTTGCCGCTTGTTCTTGAGCCTCGGCTTGCGCTTGCGCAATGATTTCTTGCGATTCTCGGCGTGCCTGGTTCAATTGTTTCTCAAACTTTTGCGCCAATTCTTCCGACTTTTGCGAATCTTCTTTAGCTTGATTGAGGTTTTGGCGAATATACTCGGCACGCTCATCTAAAACGCGAGTTAAGGGCTTATAGAACAAGACATTCAACAGAGCGACCAAAATCAAAAATTGCACTGCCACTAAAGGCAAAGTGGCATCAAAGTCGAACAGTCCTCCTTCTTTTGTGGTTTCTACCGCTTCTGCCGCCAGTAAAATCATCCAGTTTGTCATTTCTACAAGGGTAATTGTCATTCACGCCAACATCAACTGGAATGAGGATGGGAAGTTCCCATCCCCACTCTGGTTCCGGTTTACGAGAAGGGGTTAGCAAACAGCAACACGAGTGCAACCACTAAGCCATAAATGGTTAACGCTTCCATAAAAGCTAAGGAAAGGAGAAGGGTCCCGCGAATTTTCCCTTCGGCTTCGGGTTGACGGGCAATTCCTTCTAAAGCTTGACCGGAAGCATTGCCTTGTCCTAAACCGGGGCCAATGGCTGCTAAGCCAACAGCAAGGGCGGCAGCGACAACAGAAGCAGCAGCAGTTAAAGAATCCATAGTGTTTTTCCTCGTTAATTTATTGGATCAGGGTGTACTTACTTAACGTTTCAAGTGATAATCCGTCAAACGGATATTAACAGCATTGTCATGAAATGGCAATTTAATCAAGTCTTTTGACTAAATTGCTTATTCTTCTTCACTTTCGAGAGACTCACCAATGTAAGCTCCCGCTAAAGTAGCAAAAATCAATGCCTGGATGGCACTGGTAAACAGTCCCAACGCCATTACCGGCAAAGGAACGAATAACGGTACCAGAAACACTAATACCGCAACGACCAACTCATCAGCAAGAATATTGCCAAAAAGTCGGAAACTTAGGGAAAGCGGCTTGGTAAACTCTTCCAGAATGTTAATGGGTAACAGAATTGGTGTGGGTTCAATGTACTTTTTAAAGTAGCCGATTCCCCGTTTACTAATCCCAGCATAAAAGTAGGCAAGAGAGGTTAATAGCGCTAGGGCGACCGTTGTGTTGATATCGTTGGTGGGAGCAGCTAACTCGCTTTCGGGAATTTCAATAAGTTTCCAAGGAATGAGGGCTCCTGACCAGTTGGCCACGAAAATGAACAAAAACAAGGTTCCCACAAACGGTACCCAAGGGCGATACTCCTTCTCGCCGATTTGGGCCTTTGCAATGTCCCGAACAAAGTCCAGGGCATATTCTAGGAAGTTCTGAAATCCACTGGGAACGCGTTGCAAATTGCGAGTCCCAAGAAAGCTGATCACTAACAATAGGGCAATCACCACCCAGGAGGTGATAAATACCTGTCCGTGAACAGTGTAGTTGCCAATTTCCCAGTAGTTGCCAATTTCCCAGTAAAAGTGTTCCCCAACTTCTAATTCCGCAGCAAGGGGGAAAGCTAAGGTGACGTTTAAACCGTCTAACAATGTCATGGAGCAAATTTCCCCGTGATGAACCAACAGTGAACGTTTACGCAATGTGACGATTATTGACCTTTTGGAAAAAGGGTGGTTTGCACCACGTAAACAATAATGGCTACTTTATACGTCATAAATCCCAAAAATACGGGTAAGATCGCAAGGCGTTCCAGTTGCGCGGCAATAATCATCACCACGACAAAAATCGCTAAGCGAACGCTGCCAAAGGTGGCGCGACGCTGTCCTAAGCCTTCGATATCCCGTGCCAAGCGCCGAAAGTATAATAACCCAGCACATGCTCCCAGTAAATAATTGAGAGCGGTTTGCCCGGAGTAACCTAGCCACACGGATACAAAAATTAGTCCAGTGAGTCCTAGCATGACAAGATACAGATTGCGTTGGAGTTGATAAAACTCCGTCATGCTGCGATCCGAGTCTGCAGCAACACTGGAATTGGATTCCGCCGCCTGCTCGGATTGTTGGTCAGTTTGCTCTGATGTTTGAGGAGGACTAGTTTCAGTTGTATCTAACGGTGACATGGCTGGACTCCCGGTTGAATGCTTGGTTGGGATTAAGATTATGACCAACGGTTAGAGCAGACCCCTTCCATCTTCCGAAGGTGTAATCTCTAACGTTGCTTAAACAAGCCACGAGAAATCATATCACGGTGCAGTAACAATTCTTTAAAGTTCAACAGAATTTAGTGAGAAGCGGTGGGGGTGAGAATGATAAGTTTCTGGCGATGCAGCGATCGCGCTTGGGTTAAATTTGTCCCGGTTTCTTTTAAAATCTCCCGTAGAGACTGCTGTTGGGTTTGATTACTGTCAATTGCTTGCAAAAGCTTGAACTCTATCTGGGAGAGGCTTACCAGCTCGTAATCGGCATTAAATAAATTCTGGCTTTCCCACCCTTCCATGCAAGGATGACGCTCGGGAATCGCCGCTAAAAAGTCATTATCTGTTGACCAATCCCACTGGGGTAAGGGAGGTTTGGCTAAGAAGAACTCGTAATGGCTTACTTCGGGATCCAGCAATTCAATCAGTCGATATTGATCGCGCTCGGGGAGAGATTGAGCCTGTTCTAAAAGCTCCGGCGCCTTGCCCAACAAGCGTTCCAGTTGCCAAAATTCCGGGTTGGAAAAGCCGACAAAGTCTAATCCTGATTGCTCAATCAACGCAAATAGGGTGTTGATATTATAGTCAATTTCTTGGGGATGGAGATACATATCGGCGAAACAGGCATCCCGTTGATTATCTAAGGCCCAGCGTTCTTTTTCCCGTTTTACAATGCGGTTATTTTCGGGAAGCGTTTCAAACAGCTTGCGGCCAATTTTGACCCCTTGCCGGTAATCTCGCGGGTTATCTTGTTGCAACAGCGCGATCGCGTTTTGCATCAATCGCACTTCCCAACGTCCCAACTCTCCATAGACAAAAATATGCATAATCCCGCCAGGGGCAAGTTTTTGCGCTAGGGCTTGAATTCCAGCCGCCGGATCGGGAAGATGGTGCAATACCCCCACACAATTAATCATCTCAAATTGCCCTTCTAGAGTTTGGGCTTCTTCCACATTCAGTTGTTGAAACTCGACATTGGTTGTCCCGCTGCGCTGACAGCGTTGTTGGGCCACCTCTAACGTCTCTTCGCTAATATCAATTCCCATGACTGAGGCATCTGGATTCAAATGCCCCAAATATTCCGTACCTACCCCTGTGCCGCAGCCCGCATCTAAAATGCGAATATCTTGTTGAGCCGGTTTGCGTCCCGTACAAAATGCATAAGCCGCTATCCAACTCCAGCGCCAGTTGTAGCCCGGCGGCGGCTCATCTAGGAGAGGTTCTGGGGGAAAAGGATAGGTATTATAAAGCTTAGCAACCGCCGAATGGATATGTTTTGACTCAGACATTATTGATCAAATTTGGAAATCGTACCGATTATTGTAAAGGAACAGTGTTTGGATGGAGTCAACGAATGAAGCGATTATTAACTTATGTTTTTTGTCTCAGTCTTTTTGTCGTTTCCCTAATTGCTTGGTTAAGCAACTTATATGGGTGGGTTTTGCCGATTGAACTGTTTTCTCATTTTCAAGCTCAATATTTTATTATTAGTTTATTTTTTATTTTAGGACTACTCTTAGTTAGTCGTGATCAAAAAATTCAATTTTTAGCGATTTTCACAGTAACAATTATCTCAATTAATATCTTAAGCTGGTATCTCCCTTTTGTTGCTAATCAAACCGCAGAAAATTCCAATCTAAGAGTTTTAGTTTATAACGTTTATAAAAATAATGAAAGTCATGAAAAAGCCTTAGCAATGATTCGGAAAAACCAAGCTGACCTTGCCGTTCTCTTAGAAATTAATGAAATTTGGATGCAAAAACTTAAGCAATTAAATAAAGCGTTTTCTGATGTCCTTTATTCCAGTCAAATTAATGATCGAGGAATTGCTATTTATAGCAAATTTCCTCTAGAAAATACCTCAAAGAATCTCTATGGGAAAAGCGATAAACCGATTTTATCAGCGGAATTAACAATTAACAAGTAACGCGTCCATCTGATTGCAGCTCATCCTGCTATGCCTCTCAATTCATTTCAAGTCAAACGGATTCATGTTGGCGACAATGCCGGTTCCGATCATTTTTCCTTAATTACTGACTTGTTTGTTCCTGCTTCTTAATTTTTTAAATCCCAAAACGTCAAAATTAATTGACAACAAATCATTACTGGTTTACTGCTTACTGCAATTTCCCTTTTGTGTTAGACTATATTTACGCCACAAGGAAAGCGTAATATTTGTTATTGAGTACAAAGTCAAAGCCAGCAAGACTCAATACTCTGCCATAGACGAAGCAATTCGTACTGTTCAGTTTGTACGGAATAAGTGCGTTCGTTATTGGATGGATAATAAGGGTGTTGGTAAGTACGACCTCAGCAAACTTTGTAAGCAGTTGGCTGATGAGTTTGACTTTGCTAAAAAACTCAATTCCCAAGCTAGACAAGCATCTTCTGAACGGGCATGGTCAGCTATCAACCGATTCTACAAAAACTGTAAAGCGGGTATTAAAGGAAAGAAAGGTTATCCCAAATTTCAGAAGAATAATCGCTCAGTTGAATATAAGACAATAAGTGTGGCTGTGAGCTAAACAGGGACGAGAACGCAGCTATCAACATCTTAAAGAAAGGGCTAAGTACGACGGGGCACGTCGGAACTTGGGGGCTAGACTCCCTAAACGCTTCGGGAGATGAGACCGCTACTCAGGTTGGACAAGTCTTGTCTGAGCAAGTCACGTCGCAGAACGAAGAATCCCCTTCCTTTAGCGAAGCGTAGGAAGGTGGAGTGTCAACCCGCCGCAGAACTTCACGATAGTCTAACTCAATTTTTAAGCAATATTTAATTTAACTGGATTCTTGGAAAAAAGCTTTAAGCAACGCGATCGCGCTTCCAGTTTATTTCAACTTGCGCGATCGTTGCGACGTTAATTGTCTTGTTTACTCGTTGTTTAAAGAAGTTAAGGCTTATTCTAGTATCGAGCAAATGGCATTAGCAATGTTAATTCTAGGATGGACCATTTTTCCGCTACGATCAAAGGAACCAATAACAAGTAACGAATAAACAATTTAATTATGCCAGTCGAGACTGATTTCTTAGCTTCCCTAAATTCCTCACAACGTCAAGCCGTTCAACATTTTTGCGGTCCTTTA
This sequence comes from Cyanobacteria bacterium SW_9_44_58, assembly GCA_003021905.1. GTDB lineage: Bacteria > Cyanobacteriota > Cyanobacteriia > Cyanobacteriales > Rubidibacteraceae > Halothece. The sequence goes on from PXPI01000004.1 coordinate 16,238, forward strand.
TTAGTAGTTGCCGGCGCTGGTTCGGGAAAGACGCGGGCGCTTACCTATCGCATTGCGCATTTAATTTTAAACCATAATGTTAATCCGGAAACGATTTTAGCCGTTACGTTTACCAATAAAGCGGCTAAGGAAATGAAAGAACGCATTGAGCTTATTTTTGCCCAACGGTTAGCCCAGGAAAAAGAAGGACAACGGTTAGAATTGCTTCCAGAACATCAACAACTGAAACTGCGATCGCGCGCTTATAAAGATATTACCAAACATCTTTGGATTGGAACATTTCACAGTCTTTTTGCTCGAATTTTACGCTACGAAATTAATAAATATCAAGATCTCAAAGGGTATCAATGGACGAAAAACTTCACCATCTACGATGAATCCGATGCGCAAAATTTAGTCAAAAATATTGTTACTAAACAGCTTAACTTAGACGATAAAAAATTTAATCCCCGTTACCTTCGATACAGTATTGGCAATGCCAAAAACCAAGGCTTATACCCAGAAGATGTGGCGAGTCAACAACCTACCTATCGCGGACGTGTGGTTTCGGAAGTTTATCAAGAATATCAATTGCAACTGGCAGCGAATAATGCGCTGGATTTCGATGATTTAATTTTAATTCCGGCGCGGCTGTTTTCCCAAAACGAATCTGTTTTAGGATATTGGCATCAACAATTCCGACATATTTTGGTCGATGAATATCAAGACACCAATCGTATTCAATACCAACTGATCAACTTACTGGCAACTAACGGGGAAACCGATAAAAACTGTTTGAATTGGGAGAATCGTTCCATTTTTGTGGTTGGCGATGCCGATCAATCCATCTATTCGTTTCGGATGGCAGATTTCACCATTTTATTAGAATTCCAACAAGACTTTGGGGATGGATTGCCCGATGATGATACGCGCACTATGGTCAAACTGGAAGAAAATTATCGATCGCGTGAAAATATCCTAGAAGTTGCCAATACCCTTATTGAAAATAATAGCGAACGCATTGATAAAGTTCTTAAGCCCACTCGCGGCTATGGGGAAGATATCTATTGTTATAAAGCCGAAAATGAAATCGAAGAAGCGCAATTTGTGCGCAATCAAATCCTGAATTTAAAGCGGGAAAATCCAGAACTCGATTGGGGCAGTTTTGCCATTTTATATCGGACAAATGCCCAATCTCGGGGTTTAGAAGAAGCTTTGCGCGCCGATATTCCCTATCATATTGTTGGGGGCTTAAAGTTTTATGACCGCAAAGAAATTAAAGACGCCCTAGCTTACTTGCGACTGCTGACCAATCCCAACGATACGGTCAGTTTACTGCGCATTATTAACACACCAAGACGGGGAATTGGCCAAAAAACGCTTGACCAACTTATTGGCGCTTCCCAAGAACTGGGGATTCCTCTATGGGAAATTATCAGCGATGAAACCTCTGTCAATACCTTAGCGGGAAGGGCTGCCAAAGCCGTTAAACAATTTGCTAACTTAATCAAATCTTATCAAGCCCACGTGAATCAATTAACGGCAGCGGAAATTTTAGATGGTATCTTAAGCGAGTCTCGCTATCGAGAAGATTTGCAAAACCAAGGCACAGAAGAAGCAGAAAACCGACTGGAAAACTTAAAAGAATTAGAGAGTGCCATGATGCAATTTGCGGAAGAAAATGAAGATAGCAGTTTAGAAAGTTTCTTAGCCAACGCCGCTTTAGCCTCGGATTTAGATAACTTAAACGAAGGGGAAGAAAAAGTTTCTCTGATGACGCTGCACGCCGCCAAGGGATTGGAATTTCCCATTGTATTTATGGTGGGAGTAGAACAGGGATTATTTCCCAATCATCGGGCAATTGACGACCCGGCTAGTTTGGAAGAAGAACGGCGGTTATGCTATGTGGGCATTACTCGCGCCCAAGAACAGTTATTCTTATCCTACGCCCAAGAACGCCGTTTGTGGGGGTCGCGAGAACCAGCGATTCCCTCTCAGTTTCTGCAAGAACTTCCCCAAGACTTAATTAACCACAGTTCTCCCCCGATTAACCCCCGCCGTCAACAAAAATCCCATTCTACAACCAGCAAAAAGACCAATCCGTCTCCGCAAAATTGGCAAGTCGGCGATCGCGTTTTCCACGATACCTTTGGGGAAGGAAAAGTCACCCATGTTCTCGGCAGCGGCAATAAAACCAATCTTGCCATTCAGTTTCCCGGTGTGGGACGCAAAATCATTGATCCCAAAATTGCAACGTTACAACCGCTTTAATTTCCTTTAAATTTATGGCATTTTGTAACAATTCATCTCGTTTCTTGTCTAAAATACCGCAAAGTAGTGAAAATAGTGAGTATATCAGTCACTTAATCCGATAACAGGAAGGGCTGATTTATCTCAAAAAAGAGTATTCTCTTTATGGGGGCTGGGAACCCGCCTCCTCAGACGTAGAGCTATCCACCTCTGGTTGTTTCGGAAGGAATGATTAAGTGGAAGCGAAGAAGCGTCAGAAACCGCAATCTCAGCCGAAGGCAGATTGCGCGTAGTTCATTGGATATTTTGATCAATAGGAGACGATAAACCATGTCAGATGCACAAGTCCTTATTGCGTTAGCTGTTGCTTTAGTTCCCGGCATCCTTGCTTTCCGTTTAGCAACCGAACTTTATAAATAAGTTTGATAGCGGCTTAATCTATTAGCCAACAATAATTCCGCCTACAATATCATTCAGTAGGCGGAATGTTTTAGTGCTCTGTGGTTATATTATTAACTCGGAGGAAATCTGTTCCCTCAAAGGAGACAACAACATTATCGCCGCTTGCAGAAAAATCCAGTCCATGTCATTGTCGCTGGCACTGACTGTGCCCACTGAAAACCCAGCGCTTTGGTTTTCAGTGAAGGAGAAGCTTTGGTCGGCATCAACTGCGCCGTTGCCAGTGAATTGCTGAGACTTTGAATACAAAGTCTTCCGCACTGAGATCCTCAGGAGACACGTTTTTAAGGGTGGCAATTTCTTGGAAATTGTCCAAAAAGTCGCCGTTGAGGTCGAACTTAAGCTTAGTATCCGAATTTGAGGCAAAAAGCTTGATATAGTCTTGGAAAGGCGTATTCGAGGTAAAGGGCGGGAAGAAGGTGTTTTCGATGGCTTGGCTGAAGTCGATAACATCCGAACCTGGTTCGAAGTCGGTAATGGTATCCCTAAAAGCGTCTTCAAATTCCGGGAATGAACGCAAATTATCGAGATTCTCGTAAACAAAGCGATCCTTGCCCCCGTTGCCGGTCATCGTATCTCCAGCACCCAAGCCAATGATTTTGTCGTTGCCAGGAGTGCCAGTAAGTGTATCAGGTTGGGAAGTGCCTCGAATGATAGCAGAATCATCATTAACAATCGTGCCGCTAGCCACTGCGGATTGCTGGTCATCCTCGAAAGAAGCCCCGGAAAGGTTGGAAAACTCTACTGAGAAAACCTCATTTGCTTCGAATTCTGTATCACCGAAAATATCAACATTGACAGTAGCTTGAGTTTGACCGCTGGTAATAGTGATTTGCCCAGAACTGGATTCGTAATCTTCCCCTGCTGTGGCAGGCTCATCAAAGCCAGCTACTTGCGATAGGCTAGAAGTTTGATAATCTAAGGTAATGTCTTGGTCAATGGGATTAGAAAGTTCAAAATCAAATTGGACTTGTTGTTGACCGCTATCTCCTTCTTCGACGCTAATACTGGGATTAGCAATTTCCAGCAGCGGTGTTTTGGCATCAGAAGGGACGTCGCTAGGCGATGAAATTTGCTGATTTTCAGGAATTTTGGAAACTTCGATACGAGTATCTTTTGTTTGAACGACTTCCACGTTTGTTGCATTGGTAGTGTTAGAACCAATGGTAACTACTTCTCCAACTCGGGTTATAGGGCCGACATTGGCTAATAAGTCATCAAAACGTACGACATCTTTTCCAGGGCCACCATCAACTTGGTTATCTCCATCAGAACCAGGAATGAGTAGGTCATCTCCTGCAGCACCGATTAGTGTGTTATTTCCAGAACCGCCAATCAGGAGATTATTGAGGTTATTTCCAATAATTTCGTCATTACCAGGACCACCGAACGTTTCTCCCGCCTCATTAATTAATTGTTGAATATCTCTTGAAACGGGCCCCTGATATTGAGCAGAAGCATTTAGAGAGATAGTATCATTATTCTTCCCACTTGTCTGAATGACATTTTCTTGTCCTCCTGTAATCTGTCTAGTAACACTAGTACTTTGAAAATTATTATTAAATGAAACTTTAGCAGTTATTTCATTTCCTTCAGGCGTCACATCCAATCCATCAAGGGAGCCACTAGCTGTTAATCCAACTGCTGTGTCTTGAAAATCACTAGAATCAAGCGTGTCAATAACTGTTCCATCACGTAGGATTTCAACCTTTTCAATATCGTCGGCGTTAAAACTTGACTGTTGAAATTCTGCTGTCAGATTCGAGGGATCGTTGAGTTCTACAAAGCTATTATTAGAGTCAATTTGATTAAGATCTTCATTATCTGGCCCAGAACCAATTCCAAAAGCACGTACTTCCGCTAAATTTTGTAACCCTGCAGCTTCATTACTAAAATCATCATTACCTGGTTCTCCATCTGATAAAAAGTAGGCAATATTCGTTCCTGTATTAGTTTGCGGTAATTCATAGAACTCAATTGCTTTAGTGAGGGCATCCTTATAGTTAGTACCACCGCCTGCATTTAAGTTTTGGATAGCATTTCGAGCATCTTGGGCACTGGATGGTCCGATCAGTTCAGCAGTAGATTCAAAGGGAATTACCCCAAATTGACTGTTAGATGCAATGCCTTGGTCTTCTAAAGAATCGAGCAGATTTTGGAAAGCTTGTTTAGTGTTTTCAATTTTACTTCCCGTCATGCTACCCGATTCATCAGCAATAAAGGCAAAATTAAACTGATTGAATCTACTAGAGGCAGATAAAGTTATTTCATAGTCAGCTTGTCCATTCTGTGTATAAGTGGGGGCACTTAAAGAAGCAGTACCAACTTCGCTAGTTGCTGCTCCATCAGGAGGCAATAAAATATCATTAATGTTTTCAATGGAGCCATCTTCATCTAAATCCAGCTTGATTTGACCATCCTCAATTGGGTCAGTTGTTCCGGGGTCATCACCTGGAATGGAATCATATTCTTGATTGCCCGGTTGTAGTTCCGCTACTGGATTGAAAGTATTTTCTAAGACTGCTTGTTGAGTAGGAGCATCACGCCAAGCGTAAGGAGTTCCTGAGTTTTCATCAACTGGATTGGGTTGGACTTCAAAGTGTAACCATTCTGAACCTGACGCGATCGTGCCAATTTGATCGCCTCGCCCAACTGTATCTCCCACACTGAGTCCTCCATTGGGAGCTTTACTGGGATCGACATTGCCATAAACCCAATAGAGGTCATTTGCGGTTTTGATTGTTAAGTATTCTGTTGTATTAGCAAAAACCTCTCCCCCTTGAATAGCCTGGACGACATCGCCAGGTTTAGCATTCAGATCGATGCCACCATGATGGGTATTTGGTTTATAAGGATCGTCCCCATTTTCAAAGGGAGCATAGTCAATTGTTATATCGTTATTCGCTCTCTGTTCTTGTATATCTTCTTCTTCTTTTTGTGGAGGCCCGTTACCAATTACGTTTTTTACAAATCCAGAATTAACACTGAGATTAGCACCATTTCCAATTTCGCCAAATGAATTATTTTGTTTTGAATCTATTCCTGTTTCAGTAGCACCACTATGAATACCTATAATTTCCTCATCAAAAAAATATGGTGCCCCCGAATCTCTTCCGGCTGTCATCACTTCACTATTGCCTAACCCACTTTCTCCAAGAGGATTATTAGATTTATTATTTGCATTAGGCTCATCGAAATCAAACCGTAAACTAGAATTCCCAGGAATTGGTACCTTAGCACCAATATCATCAATCACGTTATTGCCAAATCTTTTAGTATTAGCGGAAAAACCTAAGTTATTTACTCCCTGTATCGTTCCTGAAGTAGTGTTTCCAACATAACCATTTCCTGGAGCTCCATAGCCAACTATTGTTACTTCACTTCCGACAAGTTGATCATCTTTAACAGGTAAGAATTCAGGTCTAAGGTTGAGGAATTAAAGAAGGATAACAACCATGTCCTAAAATTGCCTGCAAAGCCTGTTGAAAACAGGTAATGACCGAA
>PXPI01000005.1 GCA_003021905.1 Cyanobacteria bacterium SW_9_44_58
CCCCCTAGGAGGGGTTCTAACCAAGCTCCTGCTTATGCCTCGGATTTCATGAAAAATCCTGCGATTTCACAGGAAACGAATCGCACGAACTGGCGCGCTAAGGAAGCCCTGAAAAAACGGGAACGTTATTTGAAAGCGTTAGTGGGCATACAACGCCGCTTACTTGCTTCTACGATGGATAATTCCCTATATCAAGAGGTATTGGCGATTTTAGGCGATGCCTGCGAAGCCAGCCGCATTTATGTTTATGAAAACTTTGTCGATGAGGAAGGAAATATTTGTGCCCAACAAGCGGCGCAATGGTGCCCTCCTCAGATTGTTGCCCGATTTGAAAACAAAGTTTGGGAATCATTTCGTTATGAACAAATTCTAGGAACTGAAGCTTACGAACAGCTAAAGGAAGGCAAATTTCTGCAAAAAGCCGTCATTGATTTACCCGAGGAAAAACAAGCCTGTTTCTTGAATAAAAATATTCTCTCCTTTTTAATGATTCCCTTAACCGTTAACGATGAGTTCTTTGGGGTGATTGGCCTTGATCATTGTGAAATCGCTAGCAGTAATTGGGGACGGTTGGAAGTGGGATTGTTAAGTTCTGCTGCGGCCGCGATCGCGCTGGCTAAAGAAAAACAGCTCACCCAAGAAACCTTGGAACAGCAACTCACAGCCATTGAAACCAGTACCGAGGGCATTATGATTCTCCAGCCAAGCGGAGAACTCCATTATATTAATCCGGCTTATTGTCAAATGCTGGGGTATGAGTTTCCCCAGGCGCTTTTAGGCAGTCAGTGGCGCGATCATCATCCCTCTGAAGAAACTATCAGGATTGACGAAGAAATCTTCCCCCAATTAGAAAGCCAAGGGGAATGGAATGGCGAAATTTGCGCTCAACGTCAAAATGGCACCACCTTTATTCAAGAATTATCCATGAATCTGACGCATAATGGGGAAATTGTTGGCGTTTGCCGGGATGTCAGCGATCGCAAACAAGCAGAGGAACAACTCAAGGCTTCCCTGGAAGAAAAAGAACTGCTTCTCAAAGAAGTTCATCACCGCGTCAAAAATAACCTGCAAGTCATTTCCAGCATCTTCTCCCTACAATCCCAAACGATAGAAGATGAACAAGCCCTTGCCATTCTGGAAGAAAGTCAAAATCGCATTAGTTCCATGGCACTGGTTCACGAAAAACTCTATCAAGCGGCGAACCTTGCCAATATTGATTTTGCCGAATATATCCGCGATCTTACTTATAATCTCCTTGCCTCTTACAATGTCAATTCCGATTGGATTCAAACCGAGATGAATATCGAATCCATTCCACTCAACCTTGATAGTGCCATTCCCTGTGGCTTGCTAATTAATGAGCTGGTATCCAATTCTCTAAAACATGGTTTTCCTGATCAACGTTCCGGTACTATCTACATTTTCTTAGGGGGAAAAGACGAACAAGCAGAAACGCTTTGCTTAAAAGTGGAAGATGACGGCGTGGGCTTGCCGGAAGGATTTGATCCCCATAAAGCGGCTTCTCTCGGAATTTCCTTAATTAGTTCTCTCACACAACAATTACGTGGTACTCTAAAATTTCAGAACAATCCTGGGGCAAGTTTTGAAATTACTTTCCCTAAACCCATTGAACGCAAGCGATTTTAAGTTATGTCACCCAGCAAAATTTTAATTATTGAAGACGAAGCTGTTGTTTCCTTGGATATTACCCGGCGTTTAGAAAAAATGGGGTATGAAGTCATGGGACGCTTGGCATCAGGAGAGGAAGCCCTGGAATTGGTTCAGCAAGATCCGCCTCATTTAGTGTTAATGGATATTAATTTACAAGGAGACCTCGATGGTATTGAAACGGCAAACAAACTTTACCAAAACCATAATATTCCTGTTATTTATTTAACTGCTTATGCTGGGGAAAGTACCTTGGAACGAGCGAAAGAAAGCAAACCTTACGGCTATATTCTAAAACCGTTTAAGGAAAGAGAACTCCGGGCTACGATCGAAATTGCCCTTTCCCGCCATCAAACCGAGTAATTCATCATTTTTTCCGGAAATAGAAATTTCCAATAAACTTCATCTCCCCTGGGCATGCATGGTATTAATAATATCTGCCCACTTGTGGGTTGCATCCTCTAAAATGTCTCGCTTATTGGAAACTGGGGGTGAAAGGGGTTCCCCAATGCGAGCGGTTATCGCCGGAAAACGGGTTCCCTTTTGGGGAATTTTTTCCGTACCCCACAAATTTACGGGTAAAATGGGCACTTTGGCTTTAGCCGCGATCATCGCTGCCCCTAATTTCGGTTCTGTAATGCGCCCATCCGGGGTGCGAGTTCCCTGGAGGAAAATGCCGACAGCCCATCCTTGTTCCAAGGTTTTGAGCGTGGATCGGATCGCGCTTCGATCAGCAGCCGCGCGTTTTACAGGATACGCCCCATATAGGGAAATCGCTTGTTTGAGCACTGGAATCTCAAACAGTTCCTCTTTTGCCATGTAAGCGACTGGACGACCCACACAACAGGAAAGCAACGGCGGGTCGCACAAGCTGGCATGATTGCTCACAACCAGCAGCGGCCCTTGTTTGGGAACGTTCTCCTGTCCATAAAGCTGCCCGCGATAGTAGAAGTTAAACATGGGGCTAATCACGGACCACTTAAATAGGCGGTAGAGGAATAAGTTGGCGATGGGTTCTCGCTGGCGAGAGGCGTTAACCATAGTTTGCGATAAACAGGAATCGGTGATGGCTCATCGGTTAATGACAATAAACCGGTCGCCATGCTAATGCTAATGATAACGATTATGACAGTTGCTGTGCGCGATCGCGCTACTGTTTCAGCCGGAACAGAATCCCAACCATAACTTGTCTTCCAGTTACCATTTCAAAGTGGCGGCTTCAATGCCCTGTTCCCGTCTAACTTTGCCATCTCTTTCAAACCAGGCAATAATTTGTTCCGGGGTCAACTCTTCCACTGCCACTCCTTCCTGTTCCGCGATCGTTTTTAATAATCTTAAGGAAGAAATCGTCAACCGAGTTAAAAACTTTTCAGGTGAAGAAAGCAGTGCTTTATCCACTTCTTCCGACTCTTCTTTTGTTAAAAATTGAATGGAACTATCTTCTGTCATATTTCCTCCAACTCAACGATAGCAGGCGATTGTGGGTAATAACGGCTCAATTAATAGAAGCAGAATTATATTAGTTATATTAACGAATTAAAAATAAAAACTTACTAGAAACTGATCAAGTATTACCATGATTTTGGTATTGAATTAAATAGCCGCAACGATGCTCCCCGTTATAAAGCCAGTGGGTGCGTTCAACAGTACAATCGGGAAGAACAGCGGAAAACATTTCCAATTCGTGGCCGCAGACACAAGGATAAGAGGCTGCCACACTGGAAATGGCACAGTTATGTTCAAATAATAAAAACTGGGGGCTAGCATTGCCTTGTTGATAGTCTTCCAAGGGGCGATATTCCGCCATATAGCCTTCTGCTTGCCGCAGTTCCACTAACTTAGCAATCCGTTGTTCCAGAGAACCAGTACCAATTTTGCGGCGATAATCTTGGGCTTTCCGTTGCCATTGCTTTTCCAATACTGCTTCCACTTGTTCCTCTCCGGCGGTTTCTGCCAGGGTGTGAAGAAAAGACACCGCAAACTCTCCATAATCATGGGGAAGATGCTCGCGCCCCTTTTGGCTAAGCTGATAGACATATTGCGGTCTACCCATTCCTTGTTGCACCGGCTCGTGATAAACTAAACCGTCTGCTCCCAATTCTTTCAAATGGCGGCGTGTTGCTTGGGGACTAATGGCTAACACCTCTGCCAACTCCTGAGCTGTTACTTCTCCCTGTTTCAAAATATGGCGTAAAATGTCCTGCTTGGTAGAACTCTGTCCAGTGGTTGTCATTGTCCCGACTTTGCTTGCTTTTTGAACCATCACCTCAATTGCCTCCCATCTTAAAATAATTTGACAACATCTTAGTTGTTAATGTAGCCTAAAAAATAGTTAAACAACAAATATGTTTCGTAAGTCGGTTCGCTTCCTCTAAAATGGAAGCAATCCCAAAAAAAAGATTAAAAAACGACGCTTAGCTTAGCTGAGGAAACGCAAAGTCCATGACTGCAACCAATACCTTAATTAACCAACCCTATAAATACGGCTTCGTCACTGATATTGAAGCTGAAACCTTACCCCGTGGACTGAATGAAGACATTATTCGCATGATCTCAGCGAAAAAGAACGAACCTGAGTTCATGCTAGACTTTCGCCTCAAAGCCTATCGTCAATGGCTCAATATGAAAGAGCCGAACTGGGCGCATGTCGGCTATCGTCCCATTGATTTCAATGATATTATTTACTACTCCGAGCCGAAACAACAAAAAGAAGAGAAAAAAGAAAGTTTAGACGAAGTTGATCCGGCATTATTAGAAACTTTTGAAAAATTAGGCATTCCCTTATCCGAACAAAAACGCCTCGGCAATGTCGCGGTAGATGCCATTTTCGACAGTGTTTCTGTTGCCACCACATTCAAGGAAAAACTAGCCGAAGAAGGGGTTATTTTCTGTTCCATTTCCGAAGCGCTGCAGGAATACCCAGAACTGGTGAAGAAATACATGGGCAGTGTGGTTCCCACTGGCGACAACTTCTTTGCTGCCCTCAACTCAGCGGTCTTTAGCGATGGGTCCTTTGTTTATGTTCCCAAGGGCGTGCAATGCCCCATGGAACTTTCCACCTACTTCCGGATTAATACCGACGAAGCAGGACAATTTGAGCGCACCCTAATTGTTGCCGAAGAAGGGGCTTCCGTTAGCTATTTAGAAGGTTGCACCGCGCCCATGTACGATTCCAACCAACTCCACGCGGCAGTTGTGGAATTAGTGGCACTAGATGACGCCAACATTAAGTATTCCACCGTGCAAAATTGGTTTGCTGGGGATGAAAATGGCAAAGGCGGCATTTACAACTTTGTCACCAAGCGCGGCCTATGCAAGGGCAATAATTCTAAAATTTCTTGGACGCAAGTGGAAACTGGGTCGGCAGTCACTTGGAAATATCCCAGTTGTGTTTTGGCAGGAGATAATTCCGTTGGCGAATTTTACTCCATTGCCTTAACCAACAACTATCAGCAAGCCGATACCGGCACTAAAATGATCCACATTGGGAAAAATACCAAAAGTACCATCATCTCGAAAGGGATCTCGGCAGGGCACTCCCAAAACAGCTATCGCGGCTTAGTCAAAATGGGACCGAAAGCAGATGGCGCCCGCAACTATTCCCAATGCGATTCCATGTTAGTAGGCGACCAAGCCGAAGCCAATACTTTCCCCTATATCCAAGTGGATAATAATCGCACTCAGGTGGAACACGAAGCATCCACCGCTAAGATTGGAGAGGAACAATTGTTCTACTTTGCGCAACGGGGAATTTCTGAGGAAGATGCCATCTCGATGATTGTTAGCGGTTTCTGTAAGGAAGTCTTTAATCAACTGCCCATGGAGTTTGCCTCGGAAGCTGATAAATTGCTGGGGCTGAAATTGGAAAATTCGGTTGGTTAAGGTGTAATGTTTCCCAGGAGTAAGCAAGCGTAGCGGAACCCAACACTCTCTTTAAGGTTGGGTTTCCTTGATCCCCCTTAACCCAATAAAGTGACTGCGGCGAGGAATTAAAATTATGATTCAAGAAAATAGCGACGTTATTTTATCCATTAAAAATTTATGGGCTAGTGTTGAGAATACCCCAATTTTGAAAGGAACCAATTTAGAAATAAAAGAAGGGGAAATCCATGCCATTATGGGACGAAATGGATCCGGTAAGAGTACTCTTTCTAAAGTATTAGCGGGTCATCCCGATTATGAAATTACCGCCGGCGAGATCATTTATAAAGGCGAGAACCTTGCAGAATTGGAACCTGACCAACGGGCCATCAAAGGGATTTTTATGGCGTTTCAGTATCCCCTGGAAATCCCGGGGGTCAGCAATTTAGATTTTTTGCGAGTGGCTTACAATTCCCATCGCAAAGCCCAAGGCGAAGAAGAAATGGATGCCTTTGATTTTGAAGATTTAGTCGAGGAAAAGCTGGATATTGTGAAAATGGATCCCAGCTTTTTGCAACGAAGTCTCAATGAGGGGTTCTCCGGCGGCGAAAAGAAACGCAATGAGATTTTACAGATGGCGCTGCTAGAACCGAGTTTAGCAATATTGGATGAGACTGATTCCGGATTGGATATTGATGCGTTAAAAACGGTTGCCAATGGGGTAAACCAACTGGCAACGCCAGAAAATGCCACAGTTATGATTACTCACTATCAGCGGCTATTGAACTATGTGGAACCGGATTATATTCATGTGATGAGCGATGGCCAGATTATTACCAGTGGCGGTAAAGAATTAGCCCAGCAACTGGAAGACAAGGGCTACGAATGGCTATATGAACAATATGCGCCACAGGAGGTAGAGGCCTAGGATGAGTATGTCAGTTTCTTCTCAGGATAAACTTGCCAACCGAGATCAATTTCTCGATCAACTTTTAAGCCAATGTCAGGAAAATACGGCATTGGAAACCAATTCTACCTTTGGGGCATGGTTGCAAAAACGCCAGCAAGAAGCGGCCAACTGGGTAGCCGCCTCGAGAATGCCTCACCGCAAGGATGAAGAGTGGCGATTTACGGATATTTCCCCCCTACTGGAACATCAATTCCAAAAAAGCCAGTCAGTTGAGGTTACGCCAGAGGCGACAAGGTCGCTACAGATTCCTGAAGCCTCCCAATCGCGCTTAGTATTTGTCAATGGCAGATACGCGCCCCATCTTTCCAATTTGGATAATGTGCCTGCTGGTGTCACTGTTGCTAGTTTAGCTGAGTTGGATGCGCAGCAACAGTCGCAAGTAACGGAGTATTTAACGCAGCAGGAAGGGGGAGAAGAGTTATTTACAGCCCTCAATACCGCTGGATTTGAGGAAACGGCAGTGGTTTGGGTTCCTGCAAATACAGAAGTGGAAACGCCACTGCAGCTGTTGTTTCTCTCGGTGGGACAGGAAACTCCTTCCTTAATTCAGCCTCGGCTGTTAGTGATTGCCGAGACCAGTGCTAAGGTGAGTCTTGTGGAACAGTATGCCAGTTTGTCGGCAACTTCCCCGGCTCCTTATTTTAATAATCCCGTAACCGAAGTTTGGTTAGCTGGCAATGCCCAAGTGAATCATATTCGCTTACAGCAAGAAACATTCAATAGTTTCCATTTTACGAAAACAGCGGTAACCCAAGCCCAAGACAGCCGCTATGCTTGTTATCCCATTAGCTTGGGGGCGCAGGTGTCCCGCCATGATTTTGATGTCTTTCAGACGGGAACTCAGGTGAATACGCGATTGTATGGGTTAGTATTGGGAAGTGGGGAACAGGTATTGGATACCCATAGCGCGATCGCGTTTCGCCATCCTCATAGCAGTGCCGACCAACGCCACAAGTGTATTTTGGATGATTCGGCTCGGGCAGTGTTCAACGGGAAGATGTTTGTTCCCCAAGCTGCTCAAATGACAAATGCAGCGCAGTTAAACCGCAATCTGCTTCTGTCCCAAAAAGCGCACGTTGATACTAAACCGGAATTAAATATTACTGCCGATAATGTGCAATGTTCTCACGGCGCAACCGTCAGTCAACTAGAAGCCGAAGAACTGTTTTATCTCCGCAGTCGCGGGTTAGATGATAATGCTGCGTCTAACCTGTTGATTAATGCCTTTGCTGCGGAAATTATTAACGATATTTCCATTGCATCCGTGCGAGAAACCCTATTCAACACTTTGCAAAACCGATTTACAGGTTAACCAGTAACAAAAATGACTATTGCTACGACTCAGTCACTTGCCAATCGAGTTCGCGCTGACTTTCCTATCTTAAATCAAACCGATGAGCAACCGCTGATTTATTTCGACAATGCAGCCACTTCCCAAAAGCCTTTATCTGTTCTGCAAGCGCTTGATCATTACTATCAATACAGCAATGCCAATGTCCACCGGGCGGCTCATCGTTTAAGCACTAAAGCCACAGAAGCGTTTGAAGGGGCGCGAGATAAAGTTGCTCACTTTATCAATGCCAACAGCCGCAATGAAATTGTTTTTACCCGCAATGCCACAGAAGCAGTTAACTTAGTGGCTTACAGTTGGGCGCTAAACCATTTGCAACCGGGAGATGAAATTATTACCTCTGTTATGGAACACCATAGCAATCTGGTTCCTTGGCAAATGGTCGCCCAAAAAACTGGTGCCACGCTCAAGCATGTGGGATTAACAGACGAACAAACTCTCGATTTTGAACAGTATAAAGCCCTGCTTTCCGATAAAACCAAATTAGTGGCATTTGTTCATATTTCTAACACCTTGGGCTGTATTAATCCGGTGGAAGATATTACCAAATTAGCCCATGAAAAAGGCGCAAAAGTGTTAATTGATGCTTGTCAAAGTGTGCCTCATCTTCCTGTGGATGTGCAACAAATTGATTGTGATTGGTTAGTTGCCAGCGGTCATAAAATGTGTGCCCCCACTGGCATTGGATTTTTATATGGAAAAGAGGATTTATTAACGGAAATGCCTCCATTTTTAGGGGGCGGTGAAATGATTGGGGAAGTTTCGTTAGATCATTTTACTTCTGCTGAACTCCCCCATAAATTTGAAGCCGGCACCCCCGCGATTGCAGAAGCCATTGCCTTGGGGGCAGCTGTGGATTACTTAAACAACATTGGCATGGCCAATATTCAGGCTTACGAAGAAGAATTAACGGCCTATCTTTTCCAAAAAATAGAATCGTTTTCTGACTTAAACATTTACGGACCCAAACCTACCTCGGAAGGAAAAGGACGGGTTGCTTTAGTTTCCTTTAACGTGGAAAATTTGCATCCTAATGATTTATCTCCATTGCTAGATTATGAAGGGGTTGCCATTCGCTCTGGGCATCATTGCACCCAACCATTGCATACGGTTTTAGGCGTTGCAGGCAGTGCCAGAGCGAGCCTTTATTTCTATAATACTACCGAAGAAATTGATACCTTTTGTACCGCTCTCAAAAGTACCATTGATTTCTTTCAGGAAATGATGGAAGAATAAGGTGGGCTGTGCCCACCGTTTGATTAAAATTGTTATCCGTTCATACCCGGTAGTTGCAAACCGCTGGTGAGGGCTTCCATCTTTTCCCGCATGGTATCGGTGGACTTTTGATAAGCATCCTTCACTGCTTCGGTAACCAGTTCAGAAAGGGCTTCTGCTCCTTTTTCCGAGGCTTCTTGAGAAATTTCCACACTACGGGGTTCCTGGTTGCCGCTCATGATGACTTTGACGCTGCCATCGCTGCTTTGCCCCTCAATATTCATTTGCTCCAATTCTTCTTGGAGTTCTTGGGCGCCTTGTTGAACTTGTTGTGCTTTGGCAAAGGCATCCCGCAATTCTTTCATTTTGCCTAAGCCGAAGCCAAACCCTTTTCCTTCTTTTCCTTCTGTCATAATTGATTTACCTTGCGCTTGATAATTTAATTTTAAAACTCACCCAACAGTTTAACTTCCGGTTGCAACAAAACTGACCACTGTTGCTCAACTTTTTCCTGTACGTGCTCAATGACGTTATAAATATCTTGAGCACTGGCTTGGCCGCGATTGACAATAAAATTGGCATGGCGATGCGCCACTTGAGCATCTCCCACTTGATAGCCTTTTAAGCCGGTTTGTTCAATGAGCCAGCCTGCTGCTTGTCCGGTAGGGTTACGGAACACGCTACCACAACTT
Source organism: Cyanobacteria bacterium SW_9_44_58 (assembly GCA_003021905.1). Lineage (GTDB taxonomy): Bacteria > Cyanobacteriota > Cyanobacteriia > Cyanobacteriales > Rubidibacteraceae > Halothece. The sequence continues at coordinate 9,758 of PXPI01000005.1, forward strand.
GGTTTATCGTAAGGTTGGGTGCTGCGCCGTTTATTAAGATTAGTGCGGGTTTGGGCGGTAATTTCTTCTCGGGAGTATCCTGGGGTTAGTTGAAAGGTGGCTTCCATGACCCAACGGGGAAAGGTTTGCAAGTTAGAGGTGCGATATCGAAAGTCTAGCGTTTCTGGCGTTACCCGTTCTAATTGACCATCGGCAGCGGCAAGAACAATACTGACTAAGGCATCGGCCATAGACTTCCCATGGGCACCAGCATTCATGACAACGGAACCGCCTACTGTTCCGGGGATGCCCACTGCCCACTCCAAACCGCTCCAGCCTCGTTTCGCCGCTTTCCAAGCCACCGTTGCTAAGGGCATTCCCGCGCTTGCGGTGATTTGGCAAGCTTCTTCGTTAATATCGAGATTGCGTAAATAACGAGCACTAATTATCAAGCCCGATAAACCGCGATCGCTGATGAGTAAATTGGAACCGCCTCCTAAAAACGTAATGGGCAACTGTTCTTTGTGCGCCCAATTGAGACTATCTTGTAATTGTTCCCAGCTTTTAGGCGCAGCATACCACTGGGCAGTTCCCCCAACTCGCAAAGAGGTATGAGTTGCCAGAGAAACCTGTGGTTGAATTAGACAATTCGTTTCGGGAAGATAGAGACTCATGCGGCTTTGGTTTGTGTTAGACGTGCCATTGTTTCGGGAATAATTTGATTCAAGTTGCCGGCGCCTAAGAACAGAGCAATATCCCCAGGCTGAAGCAGATTGCTTAAGCGATCGGACAAAGAGGATAAATCTTGATGATAAATAACATTGTGGTGATGTTGAGCCATAGTTTCTGCTAAATGTTGCCCGTTGATGCCATTGGGAGATTCACCGGCACTGTAAATATCGGTTAAGACGACCAAATCAGCTGCCTTAAATGCGGTTGCAAATTCTTTTAAGAAAGCAACGGTGCGACTGTAACGATGAGGTTGAAAAATGGCAACCAGACGTTGGGCTTGCTTATTCTCTACTTGCAACCTAGCGCCGGCAAGGGTCGCCGTTAGTTCGCTGGGATGATGGGCGTAATCATCCACAAATAGAATATTGTTTTCTTTGCCATAGACTTCAAACCGTCGTTTGGTTCCAGTAAACTGCGCGATCGCGTCTGCAATTTCTTCAAACTGTAACCCCAATTGGCGAGCTGTGGCAATGACAGCTAAAGCATTGCTTAAGTTATGCTGCCCCAACAGTTTCAAGTGGAGTTCTCCTAAAACGCTGCCTCCTTCCCAAACTGTGGCAGTTGTCCCTTTTCCGTCATAGGTTACGGCACTGACGGTATAATTGGCTCCTTTTTCAAGATCAAGACTATAACTAATGTCTGGTTGAACAGCCGTGCGTACTGTTTCACAATCAATACAGCCCACTAGGGTTTCGGTTTGACGGGCAAAGGTTTGAAAGATATCAACCACTGCCGATAGATTTTGGTAATGGTCAGGATGATCCAATTCAATGTTGGTAACAATCCCTATGCTGGGATGCAATTTCACTAACGAGCCATCCGATTCATCCGCTTCTGCTACCAAATAGCCACTATTTCCCACACGGGCATTTCCTCCCCAAGCCGAAACTTCGCCGCCAACGACGACAGTGGGGTCAATCCCAGTTTTAAATAACACATAGCTGAGTAAACTGCTTGTGGTCGTTTTACCATGGGTTCCTGCCACAGCAATACTCTCATATTCAGCAACTAACGCTGCCAACACATCGGAACGATGAAAAATCGGGCATCCTTTTGTCAGAGCTGCTTGATACTCGGCATTATCGGGATGAATCGCTGTCGAGCAAATCACTTGCGGCAAATTTTTGCTGTTATTCCCCTGAGAAACAAAATAATCTAAGTTGGTTTCCGCTTGGGATGAAAATATATGAACTCCCAATTGTTGCAACCGTTCGGTAATCTCGCTAGAGCGTAAGTCTGAGCCGGTAATGGGGAGTTGCCGTTTGGCTAAAATATAGGCTAATGCCGACATGCCAATGCCGCCAATGCCAATAAAATGAAAGGGACTACCATAAAAATCAATTGAATTAGAGCGACTCATTTAAATTCCTCAAACACCACACCCAAAGTTAATTGCGTTTATAACACATGATTGAATCGGAAAAATTTGATAGCAATCACAAATAAATCGTTATTAGCAGTAAATTCAACTCGCTATCATAGCAATTATTACCGAGATTTACTAAGAAATCAGAGCGGGATGACCAACGGTTAGAGCAGGCGCCGGAATCAAATTCCGCCGTAATCTGCGACCAACAGTTAGAGCAGGGGCTTTCCCGTTAGGAAGGCGGAATCTCTAACAATACGACCTTAGATATAAACAAAAATAAATAAGTTTGTCAAGGGCATTGCCATAATTTTTCTGGAATAATTGCCAGCAATAACTTTGCAAAAAAACGGTGAGTGTCATCTTTTTCTTAGTACAGACTTTACGGTATGATCAATGTCGTTAAGAATAATTTAAAGTTATCGAGCTTCATCAAGGGGGCAAATAGATAGTGATTAGAGTAGCTATTAACGGATTTGGACGCATTGGACGGAACTTTTTACGTTGCTGGTTAGAACGTGAAAATACAGGTATAGAAGTAGTTGGAATCAATGACACCTCTGACCCCAAAACCAATGCTCATTTGCTTAAATATGACTCTATGTTGGGGAATCTCAAAGCTGAGGTGACCTACGATGAAGATTCCATTACTGTTGACGGAAAAACGATTAAATGCTGTTCCGATCGCAATCCCATTAACCTGCCTTGGGATTCTTGGGGAATTGACCTAGTGGTGGAATCAACCGGCGTTTTTACCTCTGAAGAGAAAGCAGCGCAACATATTGCTGGCGGTGCTAAGAAAGTCCTCATTACTGCACCTGGTAAAGGAGGCAATATTGGCACTTATGTTATCGGTGTGAACCATGAAGAATACGAACATGAAAAACACGATGTTCTCAGCATTGCTAGTTGTACTACCAACTGCTTAGCCCCTGTGGTTAAAGTTCTTCATGAGCACTTTGGCATTGTCAAAGGAACCATGACCACAACCCACAGTTATACCGGCGACCAGCGGATTTTAGATGCTAGCCACAAAGATCTCCGTCGCGCCCGAGCGGCGGCGGTTAATATCGTTCCCACCAGTACTGGGGCAGCTAAGGCAGTCGCATTAGTCATTCCTGAATTGGAAGGAAAACTCAGCGGTTTGGCAATGCGGGTTCCCACGCCTAATGTTTCTGTGGTTGACTTCGTGGCGCAAGTGGAAAAACCAACGATTACCGAGCAAGTTAATGAAGTGCTTCAGGAAGCTGCCAATGGAGACATGAAAGGGATTATAGAATATACTGACTTGCCCCTTGTCTCCTCTGACTATCAAGGCAACAATGCTTCCTCGATTGTTGATAGCAACTTTACCATGGTTATGGATGGCGACATGATTAAAGTAATTGCTTGGTACGACAATGAATGGGGCTACTCTCAGCGAGTTGTGGATATGGCTGAGGTTATGTCTCGCAAATGGAAATCTTAATGCGCTAATTCCACAATTTTCCTTAAAAAATTCCGCCGTGGGGAATCTCCTCACGGCCTTTTCTTAGGCAAGAAAATGGAAACGCTACATGAATTGATTTGATATAAACAGATAAAATAGAATTATCGGATTATATGACTTTCTTAACAATTATGCTGCAAGATTCCCTAACCATTAGTCACTATCAACATCTTACTGATGCCATGGTCGATTATTGGCATCGCGGTTACGGTTTTAATGAACTTCGCCTTTATATCGATGGCTACTTGGCTGGTTTACGCTCAGCCCAGGCTTTAGAACCATGGCAAATCTATCGCCTAGAAGAAGAAGCCGTTAGGTTTTTGCGCGATCGTTCTAATTTCGAGCCAGTTAGCCCACAACCGGAACCCAATTTTTATTAAATCTTTATGAGGATTCACGGTTGTGATAGGTCATTGATTGTTTCCCAATTGGACTAACCCCCCTCACCCGCTCGTAGGGGTTAGTCTTAAACTGATTTAAGAGGCAAGGGCAACTTCTAACATTTGTTGCAATTCATTGTTCTGATACAGTTCAATCATGATGTCAGAACCGCCGATAAATTCACCGTTAACGTAAACTTGGGGAATCGTTGGCCAATTGGAATATTCTTTAATCCCTTGACGAACTTCGGGATCATCTAAAACATTATAGGTTTCATAGGGAACACCCATGACATTTAAAATTTGTACAACATTATTGGAAAACCCGCACTGAGGCATGAGTTTGGTTCCCTTCATAAAAACAGCAATTTTGTTGTTATTAATTAAATTTTCAATCCGTTGTTGAACTTCCGGTTCCATAAGTCTTTCCTAAATCGCGGTTTGCTTCTACAATAACTTTTAAACCGTTTGGCTGGCTTTTTCCCACGCTTCCGGGGTATATGTTTTTAATGCCAGGGCATGAATCGCTTCTGAAGCCATTGCTTCTTGCAATGCCCCATAAACCATTTGATGTTGTTTGACGCGACTTTTTCCCTCAAATTCTGAGGAAACGACAACGGCTTCTAAATGATCTCCCCCGCCAGTTAAGTCTTGTACTTTGACTTCCGCATCAGGGAGTTTTGCTTTGATATTAGCTTCCACTTGCTCTAGACTAATCATAATTCCAGGCTTGATAATTGCAGCTACTGCTTTTATATCTTAGCGAGAGGGAGTAGCGCCGGAAAAATGTAAAAAAATGTAAAATGAATCAAAAAATACTTAACGATTTAGATGTCATTTACTAAGATATCTGAAGAATATCGTATTAACTAAACAACTAAGGATTTAATTATGCCATACACTAAAGAGGATGGAGGCCGTTTGAATAACTTTGCTGTCCAACCTAAAATGTATGTAGCGGAACCGCCGAATAAAAAGCAACGGCGTAATTATATCATAATGGGTACAGTTTCGGTAGTATTAGTGGGTCTTTTACTGTTCGTTGCCTTCTCTATTCCTGAGAGAGCATAAAGGAATTGAAACGGGCGTAAGTTTCACTAACTGTTGGTTAAAGTTGATATCTTAGTGCTCGGTTCGGTTGACCAAGTTTATCGACCCTTATACGCACCAAGAGGATAGAGATGTACTAGTGCAACTCCAGCTATTATTGTTCATTGATGAGCGATCGAGCTCTCAAGAGCATACTCAAAGGATTCAAGCCTACCTTAAATCTCTCCGAGAAGACTATCCCTTTGAACTTGAAATTGTTAATGTTGCTGAACAACCGCACCTTGCCGAGATTTTCGCTTAGTGGCAACGCCAGCATTAGTCAAAATTGCGCCCACTCCTCGCCAAACCATCGCTGGCACCAATTTAGCAAACGGGCTGAGAATCCTACGACTACAATCTTTGATTTAGTCGGTAGACGGGGCTTTCAAGCCGGAGCAAAGGTGAGGACGGAATGCGATTCCGCACACAGCCCCTCATGAATCAGCCCATTTGCGGTACAATAAAATAAGTCTCGCATGGGAGACGATGGGCGCGAAAACCAAGCCAAGATTAAAAAGAATTTTCTTTTGGAGTTCCATGCTTTTTGACCTGCGGGACGCGGGGCTAAGCCTATCGCCTTGGGGTAAGACTTTCTACTTCTTCGGTTGGAGAGAGCACGCCTATTGGGTAGGAAGCCTCTATCAAATCAGAGATTGTGATAGAGGTAGTTCACTTGCCCAACTAGAACAATCCTGGCCCAGCTGGTTGGAAAGTGCTAAACAAGAAGCTTCCCACGGACCGGAATTTTGCGATTCTAGCAATTCGGCAACCTATTCCACCGAGTTAATCCGTCTTTCTAATGTCATGCCATTGACTCATGAATGAAACGCCGATATTAACCAAAGAAATTTCCATTTTACTATTGTTGCTGGTGGCTTCTTTGGGAGCAGTTGCTTTCAAACGATTAAATTTTCCTTACACAATAGGGTTAGTCATCATTGGGTTAATTTTGGGATTCTTAACGGGGTTGATATCTCCTTTGGAATCGTTTACTGCACTAAGCCTCTCTCCCCATTTAATTCTCTACATTTTCGTTCCGCCTTTAATTTTTGAATCGGCAATTAATCTGGATAATAAGTTATTGTTGCAAACTTTAGCTCCTTCCTTGACCCTGGCAGGACCGGGATTATTGCTAAGTGCTGGGATCATCGGGGGATTTTTGTCTTGGGCAACGCCGCTGTCGTTCTTGCAAGCTTTGTTATTTGGTGCGTTGGTTTCCGCGACTGATCCGGTTGCTGTTATTGCTTTATTTAAAAAATTAGGGGCACCCCGGCGGCTAATGATGCTGGTGGAAGGGGAAAGTATGTTGAATGACGCCACCGCGATCGTACTATTTGATGTAATTTTGGCGGTGATTAGCCAGGGTCGATTTGGCTTCCAAACCCTGGGACAAGGCTCTTTGGAAATTCTCACAACACTCGCTGGCGGCATTGTTGTGGGGGTTGCCATTGCCACCGTAATGCGCCTTTCTATTAGCTTGGCAGAAGATGATTATGCCATTCAGCTTACAATTTCCGGTTTAATCGCCTATACTGCCTTTTTAGTATCGGAACATTATCTGGAATTTTCCGGAGTCATTGCAGTGATGAGCGCCGGCTTAGTGGTGGGCGGATATTGCGAGTATACCCTCAAGCCGGATATTAGAAAACATATACAGGAATTTTGGGAATACGCCGCCTTTATTGCCAATAGCCTCATTTTTTTACTAGTGGGGTTGAAAACCTCAGACTTTCTAGTTGAACTGAACACTAATAACGCTACCTTTTGGCTAGCCATTGTTTGGGCGATCGTGATTGCCATGATAACCCGAGGGATAGTGATATTTCTATTAATCCCCTTAGTTAACCGCTTTCAATCTTCCAATCCCATTAACTGGCGTTTTCAATTGGTCACCATTTGGGGAGGATTAAGGGGCGCGATCGCGCTTGCCTTGGCTTTGAGCCTGAGCAACGATTTTCCCAATCGTCAATTAATTGTTGCCATGACACTGGGGGTGGCGGTTTTCACGATTTTAGTCAGCGGCTCGACAATCGGCAGGTTGGTGCGTTGGTTGGGGTTGAATCAATTGTCGAAACGGGAAGAACTGGCATGGGTGCAGGCACGTGTTTTTCTCCAAAAGGAAACGTTAGAGCTAAGCCAAGAATTAGAAAAACGTCCTTTCTTTGACCAATCAATTGTAGATGAGTTGAAACAAGAGTATGAACAAAGTTTGCAACAAGCGGAAGCCTCAGCAGCTAAGTTTTGGGAAAAATTGAAGACAGATCCAGTTCAAATGCGCCAAGTTTTTTGGTTACAAGTGCTACAAATTGAACATCACGCTTATCGAGAACTCCATGATGAAGGCGTTATTTCCGAATTAGCATTAAAGAAATTAAGTGTGATGATGAACTGGAAAGGCGATGCCGTTCTCTCCAATCAAATTCCCCCTCCTGTGGCAAAAACCAGAACCCTGGAGACGCCGTTGCGCAAACTGATTGTCAACCGATTATTGCTGCTCCTTCCCAAACAATATTGGTTACAGAATCATCGCATTAAAGAACTGACCTTTCGCTATGAATATTACGCCGCGATCGCGTATGTGTCTAAAAAAGTGGTGAAAATTATTAAGCAACTCGCCCATCAGCAAGCGGTTGATGAAAATGTGGCTTCGCAATGTATTGATTTTTATGAACAAAAAGGAGAAGCGGCACTCAACTGGATTGATACTTTTGTGGAAGATCATCCGGAACTCGCATTCCCCATGCAAAAAGAAGTAATTGAACGGGCTGTATGGCGTCGCCAGTCAGAAACCCTAGACTCGCTGGCTCACCAAGGCATTGTTCCCGAAAACAATCTCGAAAATTTGCGCGAGCAACTGTTAGAGAAAAAACCCAATCTTTAAATGGCTAATGCGATGCCATCGGCGCGAGGTTCCGATCCGGCAATCAAAACGCCATTGTGTTGCAGAATCATCTGTCCTTTGCCAAATAATTCCTTGCTGGGATTAACCCGCACTTCATGCCCCCGTTGCGAAAGGGAAATCATTACCTCTGAGGGGATTCCCGTTTCCAAGACTACCCGTTCATCGGTTAAATAACGCCAGCGAGGGGCATCTAAGGCACTTTGCGGGTTCATGTTATAGTCAGCCAAGTTAGAGACCACTTGTAAATGGCCTTGGGGTTGCATTTGTCCGCCCATTACGCCGAAAATTCCCAAGGGTTGCCCATTTTGCGTGAGAAAACCGGGCATAATCGTATGGAAGGGGCGTTTTCCGGGTGCAAATGCATTGGGATGTTCCGATGTTCCGGTTGCCTATTAAAACAACTCCCACGGTTGTGGAGAGCAATTCCCGTTTCAGGAACTAAAATGCCGCTGCCAAAACCTTCATAATTGGATTGAATGAGCGATACCATCAAATCGCCATCAGCGGCAGTTAAATAAACTGTCCCCTGATCCGCGAAACTGGGTTGAATATCCCTCAAGGCTTGTTCCCCAATTAACTGGCGACGTTGTTGAGTATTTTTTTTCGAGAGCAAGGCCTCACTATCCAGACTCATCCAGTTGGGATCAGCCAGATAGCCGTTAATATCAGCAAAGGCCAGTTTCATGGCTTCTACTTGCCAATGATACCGTTGTTCACTGTTATGAGAGAGAGAACTCAAATCAAAGCCTTCTAGCAGGTTTAAAGCAATAAGCGCGGCAATGCCTTGAAAGTTGGGCGGCAGTTCCCAAACTCGCAAGTTGCGGTAAGGAGTGGACAGCGGTTTTACCCATTGTACTTGATGGTCTTTCAAATCGGCTTCGGTTAAATAGCCGCTTGTGTCGCTGGCAAAATTGGCGATTTTTGCAGCTAATTCACCGTGATAAAAGCTTTCCCCCCCAGTTTGCGCGATCGCGCTCAGGGTGTCGGCATGAAGGGGACTCCCCCAAATTTCTCCTGTTTTTGGGGCCCGCTGATGGAGGAAAAATATCTCCTGAAATGCTTGATATTCCGGTGCATCCAGATGCAACAAGCGAGACGCCGCTTTTTGCCAAGCCAAAGCAGTGACAGGGGAGACGGGAAAGCCTTCACGGGCATGGCGAATGGCTGGGGCAAACAATTGCTCAAACGGCAGTTTTCCCCATTGTTCCCATAATGTCCGCCAAGTGGACACAGCGCCAGGAACTGTCACTGTGGGCCACCCGAAACGAGACTTTGCGGCATGAGCCTGAAACTCGTCTGAAGTTAGGGCTTGTGGGCTTTTGCCAGAACCATTTAAACCATGCACCTGACCATCCCATACCAACGCACAAGCATCGCCGCCTATGCCATTGGAAGTTGGTTCCACAACAGTTAGGGCAATTGCCATTGCTACTGCCGCATCTACAGCATTTCCTCCTGCCGAAAACATTTCCATTCCTGCTAAACTTGCCAACGGCTGACTAGTGGCAACGGCACATTGTTTTCCCAGCATGACGCGACGCTGAGAGGGATAAGGATAATCGTTTAAATAATTGTGGTTGAACTCAATCAATGATAATTGTCCTCAATGCCTTAATTGCAGATAAATTGACGCTTCTTAGAAGGGGAGAATCGTCTTGGAAAATGGATTCATAAAGACAGCGGCATTGTGTTTAGAGTATCTTGAGACTAGCCCTAGCCAACAAGCAAAAATAACAATGGTTCCTTTACGCGATCAAAACCCGATTAAAATTACACCTTATGTTACTTATGTCCTCATTGGGCTAAATATTGCAATTTTTTTATATGAAATTAATTTAAGCCCTCCTCAGTTAGATGTCTTTTTTCGGCTGTTTGCGGTGGTGCCCAAAGAGTTAACCGCCAGTTTTCGCGGCATTAATGTTAACCAACCCATTCCAGAATGGATGACCTTATTTACCGCCCAGTTTCTTCATGGGGGGATTCTCCATTTAGGCGGCAATATGCTCTATCTCTGGGTCTTTGGCAATAATATCGAAGAAGTCCTGGGGCGAGTGCGATTTATTATCTTTTATTTGGGCTGCGGCGCGATAGCGAGTTTAGCGCAATGGTTTTTTTCCGCCGGATCTGCCGTTCCTTCTTTAGGGGCAAGCGGCGCGATCGCGGGCATTATGGGAGCCTATATTCTACGATTTCCCCGTGCTGAAATTTTGACGCTCCTGCCTATTCTCATTATTTGGACCACCATTCGCGTTCCTGCCGTCTTCTTTTTAGGCTTTTGGTTTGTGCAACAAGCCTTTTATGGGGTGGCCAGTCTTGGCGCCTCTGCTAGTATCGGCATGGAAGGCGGCGGCGTGGCTTATTGGGCGCATGCCGGAGGATTTGTGTTCGGAGCGATTTTAGGTCCCCTACTAGGCTTATTTGATGACAACCAAGATACTTATTATTAAATGCTTTTTTTCGCCGCTGAGTTTTGATTCACGCTAAATTAAGGGAAGTAAGCTATTTATGAAATTTCAACGCTTATGACCCCAAACGAGCTTTTGATGCTAGTGGTTTTACTCAGCCCCGGCATTTTACTGTCAATTATTGTCATGGTGACATTTGCCGAAGGCGGGTAAACCGGTTTCCACCATTTTCCCCCCTAACTGAGGGGGGAGTTAATAAAGTTCTTTTAGGAATTAACGTCGTTGGTGTTATCCATGCGGGTTTCTAATTCCATGCGTTGTTCCATTTGGCGTAAGAAATAGCCGGTCATCATGGCAGAGGCTAGCATATTGGAAAGATTATCTTGATCAGTTGTCACTTGCACTTGGAACTGTTCCGAAGGCAACATCCCAACTAGCCCTTGTACATTTTGGAAAACAATTTGTTTGGCGTCTGGGCTAATGGATCGTGCAATTTCTGCTAAAACATCGGGGTTTTGTTGCTGGAGATATTGTAAGAGTGAATTGTCTGATTGGTCATCAGAAGCATCCGATGATTGATTGTTAGTTGCGTCAGAATTAAAGAAATTAGGGTCAAATACCATCAGTCAATGTTGTAGAGTAAGACCTGCTTACTCATCTAGTCTAAACCATAATGGAAATTCTCTCCACGTTTAACGATGCAGTTTATTGATCAAGCAGAGGTTGAAGTTGTTGCAGGAAAGGGCGGTGATGGGATTGTTGCCTTTCATCGAGAAAAATATGTTCCTGCCGGCGGTCCCTCGGGCGGCAACGGCGGTAGAGGGGGATCAGTGATTTTAGAAGCTGATGAAAATTTACAAACGCTCCTCGACTTTAAGTATGAACATTGCTTTAGGGCCGAAAATGGCAAACGGGGCGGTCCAAAGAATAAAACCGGTGCCAAGGGGCGCGATCGCGTTTTGCCTGTTCCTTGCGGCACCCTGGTCTATGATGTTGAAAAAGAAGAAGTCATTGGCGATTTAACTCAGCACCGGCAACAATTATGCGTTGCCCAAGGGGGAAAAGGGGGATTGGGCAATAGACATTTCTTAACCAACCAAAACCGGGCCCCGGAAAAAGCCCTTCCCGGTCTTCCTGGGGAACAACGTCGACTGCGATTGGAATTAAAACTCTTAGCGGAAGTGGGGATTATTGGTTTACCCAATGCTGGAAAATCCACGTTAATTGCCGCTCTCTCCTCAGCACGCGCAAAAATTGCCGATTACCCCTTTACGACATTAATTCCCAATCTTGGGATTGTTCGCAAGCCCACCGGCGATGGCACTGTGTTTGCCGATATTCCCGGTTTAATTGCCGGGGCACATGAAGGCGTTGGCTTAGGCCATGAATTTTTGCGCCACGTTGAGCGTACAAAACTTTTAATTCATGTGATTGACTTAACTACCGAAAATCCCATTGAAGATTACAAAATCATTCAAGAAGAATTATTGGCCTATAAGCCGAGTTTGGCCCAGCGTCAACAAATTCTTGCTTTAAATAAAGTAGATGCAGTTGATGAGGAAATACAAAATTTAGTGAAAACTGAACTTTCGCAAAAGATCAATTCGCCAATTTTATTTATTTCCGCCGCAACCCGAGAAGGACTAGAAACGCTTTTAAATCGGGTTTGGGAAATTTTATAGAAAGTCGCCGTAAAACCAAGCGTCTTCAGGCGTTGGACGGGGCGTATAAACGTCTGGGGAAATCCTCACTCTCCTCACTTCCTCACTTCGTTGCGTCGCTACGTCCAGACACTACTCCCCTCATATAAGGCGAGCCGATTGAAAGATTCGACATCTTGAAATCGGTCAAATCGAAAAATTTGCGGTCTAATTGAAAAGGTTGAGATTCCCAAGGTGGGTGGAAGCAGGGTAGTTCCATAAGTCTCCTAGAACCTGAAAGCCGTCAGATTCGGCAAAATCGTGGGTAGCGAGAACCACGAAAAACATACCTCAGTAGCTCTTTAACGAGGGTGAATGAATTAAAAGTCTTAGGGAGAAATCCCCGTATGGTGGGGCGCACCAGAACGGTCGGTGAAAATCCGATAACGCTTGGAGAGCTACCCTCAAGCGGACATCTAGATAGCAAGTGATATTCTAGTAGGTTCGGGTAGGACATAATCGTGTCAGACCTCAGTAGGGGCGACCCAAAAGGGCAGTGATTAGCTC
>PXPI01000006.1 GCA_003021905.1 Cyanobacteria bacterium SW_9_44_58
AAGCCCCGTTACGGGGATGAAGCTCCGGCTTTGTCTAGTCTCTCCCTATGACGTGAGAATCCCACGGCTTTAGTTTAAGCGGAGCCGTGGGAGTGTCAAGGATATACATAGTAAAATTTTTGAGCCTATTATATTGATAATTTGTCGTGTGAGGAATTGAAGTTTTGATTATGTCTTGGAGAAAATTTCTACTGATTGCTCCCTCGGTTATAGGTGTTTTAGCAGTAGGAGAAAGGAGTTTGGCAAACGAAGCTGCATCTTCTAGTGTCAGCACTTCTAAATCGAGAGAAGTTCTTAATCAAATTGATACTTACAGCAACAGTAGCAATTATCGAAATCAAGTAAATAGTGTCTTTCAATTACAAGGTGTATCTCCTGATGATTGGGCATTTGAAGCATTACGGAACTTAGTTGAACGCTACGGTTGTATAGCAGGTTATCCGAATGGCACATTTCGTGGGAATCGTACTCTGACTCGCTATGAATTTGCCGCTGGTTTAAATGCTTGCTTACAACAAATTGAGCGTTTAATGGCCAATCAGAACGGCAAGGGAGTCAATCAGGAAGATTTAGCAACTTTACAACGGTTAACGCAAGAATTTCAAGCAGAACTAACAACCCTAGGAACCCGAGTTGATAATTTAGAAGGTCAGGTTGCCTCGCTAGAAGATAATCAATTTTCGACAACGAGTAAACTTAATGGCAATGTGGTTTTTGACTTAGCTGTTGCCGATGGTGACCAAAAAGCAGTTGCTGCCCCTGACCAAAATATTTCCCCTGAAGTATTTGGAGAAGAAAGAGGTGATGTTGACGATGGCGTTCAATTTACTAACCGTACTCGTCTCCATGTTGACACCAGCTTTACCGGAAGAGACCGTTTAAGGACGCGCCTGGAATTTTCCAATAATTTTACCTTAGCTGAGGCAACCGGTGTTGCTGCTGCTACTCGTAATCTTACTGCTGGAAATCGAGACAATATTGTGATTGACCAACTGATGTATAGTTTTCCCATTGGCGACTATGTCATTGGTCATGTTGGGGCAACTGGCGTTTTAGTGGACGATATTTTTAATGCGGCCCCCACTGCTTCCTTTGCTTACAATTCGGTTAATTTGTTTACTGCTTACAACAACTTAATCTATGATGTGAGTTCTTCGAACGGGGCAGCAATGGGTGCCAATATTATTGTCAATGATGTAATACAACTGGACTTAGGCTATTTTACCGCCTGTTGCCAATAATCCCGACGAAGGTCTTTTTGGCGGCGACTATTCTGGCGGCGCCCAATTAGGCTTTGATTTCGGTGAAGTTGATTTGTCTTTGGCTTACCTCCATAGTTATCAATCGGGAAGACGATTTTCAGATTTATCGAGTTTTGTTGGTAGCCCTGGTGCTGCTTCTCCATTTTTAGTAGATAGTGATGGCGATGGCTTGCGAGAGACGAGTCGCGCGAGCTCTGCAGACCATTTCGGTGTACAGGGGAATTGGCGAATCAGTCAAGGCGTTAACCTAGGGGGCTATTTCGGATTGGTCGATGCCCAAGTGGAAGAAGGAAATGATGGCAATGCCACAATTGTCAATTGGGCAGTCAATGCCGCATTTCCTGACATTGGCCAAGAAGCAAGCGTCCTCATTTTGGCGTTTGGTCAACCTCCGAAATTAATTGATTCAGAAGGGACAGCAGTTCCAGAAGATCCTGATACAGGATATTTATTAGATGTGGAATATCAATATCCCATTAATAAAAATATCAATATTGTTCCTGGGATTAATGTGTTATTTAATCCTGACCATAATGAGGACAATGATACCGTTTATGTCGGTCGCCTACGAACCACATTTAGTTTCTAGTTTTGCTTGTTTTTGATTGATCCCTAAAGTCCTGGTGTCGTTTGAGCAAATAAAGCAGTAAAATCATAGGTAACTTCTCCTTGAGAGGCTTCTTCTGACTCAGAAACGACATCGAGGGCTTTATTTCTCGCTTCAGGAGTATAGAGCGCTTGGACAATTAATTCTGCAACGTCTTCTCTGGGAATAGTAGGAGACTCACGATCTAGTAACGTATCATTTTTTCCCACTAATAATTTCCGTTTGCCGCCAGGTTCATTAAGTAAACCGCCAGCGCGAATAATTGTGTAATCAATTCCCGACTCAATTAGATATTGTTCAGCTTTTCTTTTCCAAATCAAAATGTTGCCATTTCCAATTTTATTCAAGGGATGATTTTCATTGGTTCCGCCCATAGAACCCATCAATATAATATGATTAACGCCCGTTTGTTTGGCGATATCAATTTGATTCATTTGCCCCTGATAATCAATTTTTTCTGGCGTAGCATCAGGAGGATAAGTTAACTCCGGACGCTCTCCTTCTTGCGGGGGAGCTTTCCTTTGGGGAACAGAACTAGTAACAATAATCAGAGCATCACAGTTTTTGAGCGCTGGTACTAAGGTGGTTTTATCTGTAATATCTCCAAAATAAAATCCTTCTTTGGATCCGAATATTTCTTGAGTTTTTTGTTCAGAACGAGCCAAACCAAAAGCCTCCCAATCATTATCCTGTTGACGGATTTTCTGAAGGACAATTGATCCCGTTCTTCCGGTGACACCTGTGACTAAAACTTTCTTATTAGGCATAATCAACCTATTTCATTTGCAAAATGAATCATCAATGCTTTCTTTTAATTTTAATTATATCGATACGAGCAACTAGAACTTTCTTTTTATAATTAGGAGGAAGGCAATTCATTGCTGGCAGTCATTTAGAAAAGTCCTTAATAAGCCGGATTGAGCTTGCCTGTCCTAGGGAGGATTGTACTGTTTTCCCACATGATGGAATGATAGACATTATCGGGAAATACGGGAATCAATGCCCGTCCTCACGCTTAGCTCCAATTTAACTGCATAAGTTTGGTAAAATTAGAAACACCAATTTCATTAACGTAAACCGTTTTGACCAACGTTTTTTCATTAAGGTATCAAGCCTCTCCGTTTAGGGAGTACCGTGGAATTTCATGTTATAATTTGCCTAAGCAAGCTAGCCTGTCACAGGTGGGAATCGTTTCACCAACGATTTACGAGCGTTTTGCGATGGCGGTGGTTGGGGCGCGAAAAATCCTCCCTTCCTCGTCGCTTCGCTCCTGCGTCGCTCCGGTCATAAAAAACGTTAGCGTTCGGAAGAACGTACCAGTAAAACAAAACCAATCATTAACTTGATGCTGTATCGTGGGGCGCACGAGAACAGGATAATCTAAGCTTGTGGGAGACTCCTCCCTCTGGGACTGAAGGAACGAGATTCTGGATGTTTTAAGGTGGGTCGATGAACCAAGAATCCCCTTCCTTCTAGGAAGGTGGAGCGTCAAAAGTCAAAATAGGTAATAAATGGATAAGTAGTAAATGGCAGCACAATTTAGAAAGTAGAAATTGAGCCGTCAATTGGATAAAATAGTGACTTATGACAAAAACTAACGTAAAAAGCAACGTCAAAAGTGCTTTCTTAGAAAAGCTTCATTCGCCGGAACGTCCTGTCATCGTCTTCGATGGCGGGATGGGAACTGCAATTCAGAGACAAGAACTAACAGTAGAAGACTTTGGCAGCCCTGATTTAGAAGGCTGTAACGAATATCTGGTCAAATCCAATCCAGAGCCTATTAAGCGCGTCCATCGAGAATTTTTAGAAGCTGGAGCTGATGTCATTGAAACTGACAGTTTTGGTTCCACTTCCATTGTTTTAGCGGAATATGATATTCCCGACCAAGCCTACGAACTGAGCAAAATGGCTGCCGAGCTAGCGAAAAGTGTGGCAGCTCAGTATTCCACGCCAGAAAAACCCCGTTTTGTCGCTGGGGCAATGGGACCGACAACAAAACTTCCCACCCTAGGACACATCGACTTCGATACGATGAAAGACTCTTTCCGAGAACAAGCAGCAGGACTGTATGACGGCGGGGTTGATCTGTTTATTATCGAGACCTGTCAGGATGTCTTGCAAACCAAAGCTGCCCTAAATGGCATCGAGGAATTATTTGAAGAACGGGGAAGTCGCATTCCCATTATGGTTTCAATCACTATCGAAGTCATGGGAACCATGTTAGTGGGAACTGAAATTGATGCGGCATTGACAATTTTAGAACCCTACAACATTGATATTTTGGGACTCAACTGCGCTACCGGTCCCGATAAGATGAAAGAACATATCAAATATCTTTCTGAACATTCGCCGTTCCCCATTTCTTGTATTCCTAATGCCGGACTTCCTGAAAACGTAGGCGGACAAGCTCACTATAAACTAACGCCAACCGAGCTGCGGATGGCATTAATGCACTTCATTGAAGACTTGGGTGTGCAAGTGATTGGTGGTTGTTGCGGCACCCGCCCTGACCATATTGAGCAATTGGCAGACATTGCCAAAGACCTAAAACCGAAAGAACGTCAGCCCCATCTGGAACCGGCTGCTGCTTCCATTTACAGCACGCAGAATTACATTCAAGACAACTCCTTTCTGATTATCGGCGAACGTCTTAATGCCAGTGGTTCCAAGAAAACCCGAACGCTTCTCAATGAGGAAGATTGGGATGGTTTGGTTTCCATGGCTAAATCTCAGGTAAAAGAAGGGGCGCATGTTCTTGACGTCAACGTTGACTATGTGGGACGTGACGGCGAAAAGGACATGCACGAAGTGGTGTCCCGTCTTGTGAATAATGTCACTCTGCCTCTGATGATTGACTCCACTGAGTGGACGAAAATGGAAGCGGGGCTAAAAGTTGCCGGCGGGAAATCCCTGCTTAACTCCACGAACTATGAAGACGGTGAAGAGCGGTTCTTCCAAATTCTAGACCTAGCTAAGAAATACGGTGCCGGGATTGTTATCGGTACCATTGATGAAGAGGGAATGGCGCGAACTGGGCAGAAAAAATTTGAAATTGCCCAACGTGCCTATCGTCAAGCTGTGGAATATGGCATTCCGCCTCACGAAATTTTCTTTGACCCGCTTGCCCTGCCCATTTCTACCGGAATTGAAGAAGACCGGGGCAACGGTAAAGCAACCATGGAGGCGATTGACCTCATTCGGCAGAACTTACCGGATTGCCACATTGTGTTAGGGGTATCTAACCTCTCCTTTGGTCTCAACTCAGCCGCAAGGGTTGCCCTCAATTCTGTTTTCCTTCACGATGCGGTGGAAGCAGGAATGGATGCAGCCATTGTCAGTGCCAGTAAAATTCTTCCCTTGGCCAAGATTGACCAAGAAAAGCAAGACGTTTGCCGCAATTTAATTTACGACCGGCGTGAATTCAATGACGACGGCATCTGTACTTATGATCCCCTTACGAAACTAACGGAAGTCTTTGCCGGTGAAAAAGCGGAAACGGCAACTATTTCGATGGAAGACCTTTCCATTGAAGACCGCCTTAAACAGCATATTATTGACGGGGAACGCATTGGCTTAAATGATGTCCTGGAAGAAGCCATGCAAACCTATCCCCCGCTGGATATTATCAACAAGTTCCTCCTGGACGGCATGAAAGTCGTTGGGGAGCGCTTTGGCGCTGGGGAAATGCAACTTCCCTTTGTGTTGCAGTCTGCCGAAACCATGAAAGCGGCCGTGGGGTATCTCGAACCCTACATGGAGAAAGATGAAGCGGGCGATAATGCTAAAGGAACGGTCGTGATTGCCACTGTTAAAGGGGATGTGCATGATATTGGTAAGAATTTGGTGGATATCATCCTCTCTAACAATGGTTATCGCGTCGTCAATATCGGCATTAAGCAGCCGGTGGACAATATCATTGCTGCCTATCGAGAACACAATGCGGACTGTATTGCCATGAGCGGGCTGTTGGTTAAATCAACTGCCTTCATGAAAGAAAACTTAGAAACCTTTAACGAAGAAGGCATTACGGTACCGGTCATTCTCGGCGGCGCTGCTTTAACGCCCAAATTTGTCTATGGGGATTGTCAAGAAGCCTACAACGGACAAGTAGTTTACGGAAAAGATGCCTTTTCCGACCTCCACTTCATGGACAAATTAATGCCGGCTAAGAAAGCCAACCAATGGGATAACTTGCAAGGTTTCCTCGGCGAATTTGCTGAAGAAGATAACGGCAAAGCCACCAAAGCCAAGAAAGCCAAAGGAAAAGGCGCAGAAAGCAACGGCAAGGCAGAAAGTTCAGAAAATGGACAATCCGACCAAGACGAGACAGCAACAAAAGAAAAAGCGGAAAAAGTTGTTGATACCCGTCGTTCGGAAGCCATCGATGTAGATATTGAACGTCCGACACCGCCGTTCTGGGGATACAAACGCCTAAATCCCGATGATATTCTTTTTGATGAGATGCTGTGGTATCTCGATAAACAAGCCCTGTTTGCGGGTCAATGGCAGTTCCGGAAAAAGAAAAGCCAATCGCGGGAAGAATACGATCAGTTTTTACAAGAAACAGTCGAACCCATTCTTGAAGAGTGGAAACAACGCTCGAAGGATGAAAATCTATTGCATCCTCACGTCATTTACGGGTATTTCCCTTGCTATTCCGAAGGCAATACCTTGCACTTGTTTGACCCCAAATTAGTGGAAGAAAAAGGAACTATTCCGGAAGGGGGAGAACCCATTGCCAGCTTTGAATTTCCGCGTCAACGGTCAGGACAACGGATGTGTATTGCGGACTTTTATGCCCCCAAAGAGTCCGGCATTGTGGATGTGTTCCCCATGCAAGCGGTAACTGTTGGTGAAATTGCCACGGAATACGCGAAAGAACTGTTTGCTGCTGACCAGTACACGGATTACCTCTACTTCCACGGCTTGGGCGTCCAAGCGGCAGAAGCTTTAGCGGAATGGGCACACGCCCGGATTCGCCATGAATTAGGCTTTGGCGATGAAGATCCCGATAATATCCGCGATATTTTAGCGCAGCGCTATCGCGGTTCCCGGTACAGCTTCGGTTATCCGGCTTGTCCCAATATTCAGGATCAGTACAAGCTTTTAGATCTATTAGAGACAAAACAAATTAATCTCTATATGGATGAAAGTGAACAAATCTATCCCGAACAATCCACCACCGCGATTGTTTCTTATCATCCCACCGCGCGCTACTTTAGTGCGTAATTAACTCTCTCTAAGGGTGGGACCGACTCACCTGATTTCTGCTCACCAGTGGCCAATTTCGAAATGGGTCACTGGTTTTTTGGCATTAAACCGCCATATCCAACAAGGGCAACAACAGCGTCACAAAATAATAAACCAATGGCGCGGTAAATACATAACTGTCGGTTCGGTCTAAAATCCCTCCATGTCCTGGAATCAATTGCCCTGAATCTTTAACCCCGGCATCGCGCTTAATCATGGATTCGGTTAAATCCCCAAGCAAACTGCTAATCCCAATCATGATGCCCAATATCAGACCAGTGATCCACCAAAGATGCCAATGCAAATACCAAGCCCCCCATTCGGCAACGATCATGCTGCCTAAAAATCCAAAAATCGCTCCTTCTACCGTTTTTTTCGGGCTAATGTCAGATAAGCGAGTTTTTCCAACGACTTTCCCCATGACATAAGCCCCAATATCCGCAGCCCAAATACAGCCAAAGGCTAAAAAGGTTAAGGCCAGTCCTTGGGGACAATTGGCTAAATCTAACCAAGACTCGGGCCAATAGCCATTGAGGGGCAAAACTGTCTCCACATCTTGGTCAATTCCCACTCGCAACCGCACCCAATAGCTTGGTAAATAGCCGCCGTAAAACAGTCCCAGCAACGAAGTCGCAATATCCGCGATCGTTGACATTTTGGGCAAAAACAGCAAATAAAAGCAGATTAAAGTTCCTGCTACAGGAAACATCGCATCGGTTAAATTAGGAGCAATAGTGGCAGTAATCAACAAAAGTTGGGAAACGACCAGGGTCGTTTTGGCGGCAGGTTCAATCCCCTTGGCTCGCACCAACTGAAAATACTCCAGTTGGCCTAAAAAAACAACGATACCAAATCCGAGCGTAAAATACCATCCACCTAAGACAATCATCCCGAGGGCGGCGGTAATGGCTATAATTGCGCTGATGAGGCGACTCCAAGACATATCAAAGACTCCCAAAAAAGAGTTATGAGCTTCTTTTCAAATAGAGGGACATCCCTCCATTATCTAGAATTTTCGTCAGATTTGACGGTTTGGGGTTGAAATCAATTGAATCATTACGGGAAAATCTCATTAGTCTGGGTAAATCTAATCAGCAATTTTGCGATAAATTATTCTCAGATCGACTCTGTTTTAATAAAGGTAATTGTTCTATGAACGTCTGTGAGTATAAGCCTGGTTTAGAAGGAATTCCTGCAGCCCGCTCTCGAATTAGTTATGTCGATGGTCAACAAGGACTTTTAGAATATCGGGGAATCCGTATTG
This sequence comes from Cyanobacteria bacterium SW_9_44_58, assembly GCA_003021905.1. GTDB lineage: Bacteria > Cyanobacteriota > Cyanobacteriia > Cyanobacteriales > Rubidibacteraceae > Halothece. The sequence continues at coordinate 8,384 of PXPI01000006.1, forward strand.
AAGAACTCGCAGCCCAAAGCAGCTTTTTGGAAACTGCTTATCTTCTAATCTGGGGACAATTACCATCTAAAGCGGAATTAGAAAACTTTGAAACCGAAGTTCGCTATCATCGACGGATTAAATATCGGATTCGGGATATGATGAAATGTTTTCCCGAATCAGGACATCCTATGGATGCACTGCAAGCCTCAGCAGCTGCTTTGGGGTTATTCTATTCTCGTCGCGCTTTGGATAACCCAGAGTATATTCGAGAAGCTGTAGTACGCATTCTCGCTAAAATTCCGACGATGGTAGCAGCATTTCAATTAATGCGCCAAGGCAACGACCCAGTTCAACCTCGGGATGATTTAGATTATTCCAGCAACTTTTTGTATATGCTGACCGAGCGTGAACCAGACCCCTTTGCAGCGCAAGTATTTGATGTTTGTTTAACTCTTCATGCAGAACATACCATGAATGCCTCCACTTTCTCGGCGATGGTTACGGCTTCCACGCTAACAGATCCTTATGCTGTGATGGCTTCGGCAGTGGGAACTTTAGCTGGTCCCCTTCACGGTGGGGCGAATGAAGAAGTAATTGGCATGTTGGATGAAATTGGTTCTGTAGACAATGTTCGCCCCTTTGTCGAAGATGCCATTGCCAACAAACGAAAAATTATGGGCTTTGGCCATCGTGTTTATAAGGTAAAAGATCCGAGAGCGACGATTTTGCAGGAGTTAGCGGAACAACTGTTTCAAAAGAATGGTTCGGATCATTATTACTCCATTGCCGTGGAATTGGAAAAGGTGGTGGAAGAAAAATTAGGTTATAAAGGCATCTATGCCAATGTTGATTTTTATTCCGGTTTAGTGTATCGCTATCTTGGAATTCCTACCGATTTATTTACGCCAATTTTTGCCATTGCTCGGGTCGCAGGTTGGCTAGCCCATTGGAAAGAACAATTAACCGTCAATCGCATTTTTCGACCGACCCAAGAGTATGTGGGAGAACATGGGCACTCTTATGTGCCAATTGAGAAACGGTAATTACACCTATAAGCAAAATTATAGCTTGCCCTCTTAGGAGAAGCAGAGGGTGAACGATATACTGCTCGGTAGGACGTAAACATTCATTAACATAAATATTGACCCCAAGGATTAGTGACTTGACTTGTCCCTCACGCTTTGGGGAATAATCTCACTCAGTTCATCCCAAACCTTGTAATGTCAATTAAATCATAAACACGCATGAATTCAGGAATTGATCTCCAAGCAAGTTTCATCGAATCTCTAAAAACCTTTGGTGTACCGGGAGGGGCGGCGAAAGCCCTCTGGATACCCTTTCCGATGTTTTTAATGATCATTGGGGCAACCGTTGGCGTTCTGGTGACCGTCTGGTTAGAACGGAAAATCGCAGCGGCGGTACAACAACGGGTTGGCCCGGAATATGCCGGACCGTTAGGGGTTTTGCAACCAGTTACTGATGGCATCAAACTGGTTTTCAAAGAGGACATTACCCCGGCTAAGTCCGATACCCTCCTCTTTACCCTGGGACCAATTTTAGTGGTGGTTCCAGTGTTTTTGTCCTATCTTATTGTTCCCTTTGGACAAAATTTGATCATCACGGATCTAGGGATGGGGATTTTTGTCTGGATTGCCCTTTCCAGTATTACCCCCATTGGCTTGTTAATGGCCGGTTATGCCTCGAATAATAAATATTCCCTGATTGGGGGTCTAAGAGCGGCCGCGCAATCCATTAGTTATGAAATTCCCCTTGCGCTTTCCGTTTTAGCTGTTGTCATGATGTCCAATAGTCTCAGCACCATCGACATCGTGGAACAGCAAGCAGGTTACGGCATTTTGGGATGGAACGTTTGGCGGCAACCGGTAGGCTTCCTGATTTTTTGGCTAGCAGCGCTGGCGGAATGTGAACGTTTACCTTTTGACTTACCGGAAGCCGAGGAAGAATTAGTCGCTGGTTATCAAACCGAATACTCGGGCATGAAATTTGCTCTGTTTTATCTCAGTTCTTATGTGAACTTAGTTCTTTCAGCACTGTTATTTGCCGTTCTGTATCTTGGCGGCTGGGAATTTCCCATTCCCCTAAGTCAAATGGCAGATTGGTTTGGTGTCAGTCCCAATAACCCCTGGCTACAAGTCTTAACGGCATCTTTGGGCATTACAATGACCCTGCTGAAAGCTTATTTTCTGGTCTTTATTGCCATTTTGCTCCGTTGGACTGTGCCTCGGGTCCGCATTGACCAACTCCTAGATTTAGGCTGGAAGTTCCTGCTTCCTGTTTCTTTGGTCAATTTACTGCTGACAGCAGGGTTGAAACTTGCTTTTCCCTTTGCCTTTGGTGGCTAATTTGCATTTGTTTACGCGATCCGAACACATTTTCTAGAAACGATTTCCAAAGCTATGTTAAAAATTCTCAAACAAGTTGGCGACTACGCAAAAACCTCTTGGCAGTCGGCAAAATATATCGGTCAAGGGCTATCAGTGACTTTTGATCACCTGAGACGCCGCCCGGTTACGATTCAATATCCTTACGAAAAACTAATCCCTTCTGAACGCTATCGCGGGAGAATTCACTTTGAATTTGATAAGTGTATTTCTTGCGAAGTTTGTGTGCGCGTTTGCCCCATTAATCTTCCAGTTGTAGATTGGGAATTTGAACAAGTTGGCAAGAAAAAACAGAAGAAACTGAAACATTATAGTATTGACTTTGGGGTTTGCATTTTCTGCGGCAACTGTGTGGAATATTGCCCCACCAACTGCATTTCCATGACTGAAGACTACGAACTGGCTAGCTTTGATCGTCATCAGCTCAACTATGATAATATTGCTATGGGACGGGTTCCTTATAAAGTGACCCAAGACCCGATGGTCACTCCCCTTAGAGAATTAGCTTACTTACCGGAAGGGGTAACCGATCCCCATGATTTACCCGCAGGATCCCAACGGGCTGGTCGTCATCCCCAAGATATTCTTGAGGAATTGCAAGACCAACAAGATCAAGAAGATCAAGAAAACAACCAAAAACAACAAGCCAGTAAAAACTAATTGCGAACAGTTATCCTTGTTAACCCCCCGGAATGGGGGGAGATAATGAGTGTCGGCAATAATGTAGAAGAATAAGGAAAATAGTCGTGGATTTAGCACAAGGCGTTCAATTTGTATCGTTTATTATCTTAGCTGCCATGATGTTTAGTGCAGCTTTAGGTGTCGTTCTTTTGAGAAATATCGTTTATTCTGCCTTTTTATTAGGGGCTGTTTTTATTAGTATTTCGGGATTATATCTATTACTGAATGCAGAATTTGTTGCTGCTTCTCAAATTTTGGTTTATGTGGGAGCCGTTAACGTGTTAATTTTGTTTGCCATTATGTTGGTAAACAAAAAGGAAGCCTTTCCAGCCCTCGGTCGCAATTGGCTGAGAGGCGGGGCAACGGCTTTAGTTTGTGTGGGCTTATTTGCCTTGCTGGGAACAATGGCCATTTCTACTCCCTGGTCAATTGCCGATCGCGCTGGTGTGGCGGCTGAAGGGTCAGTCATTAAAATTGGCAAGCACTTTTTCAGCGATTTTCTCTTACCGTTTGAATTAGCATCTGTCCTGTTATTAATTACCATGGTTGGCGCCATTATTCTGGCGCGTCGGGATTTAATTCCGGAAGAACCGCCAGAATCTGGATTAACAGAAACCGAAGCCTATAAATTGCAAGAACGTCCCCGCGAACTGATTTCTGTCGGAAAAAGCGAATCAGAAGACCAAAGTTAATTAAGGAGTCGCCATGGAGCTACAGTTAGAGTATTATTTAATTCTGGCCGCCGGTTTGTTTTGCATCGGCATTTATGGGCTGGTAACCAGCCGGAATGTGGTTCGGGTGTTAATGTCAGTGGAATTATTGCTGAATGCCGTTAATTTGAACTTGATTGGCTTTTCCAGTTTTATTGATCCCATTGATATTAAAGGACAAGTTTTTTCCGTTTTCGTAATTATTGTGGCAGCTGCGGAATCAGCAGTGGGATTGGCCATTATTTTAGCCATCTACCGCAATCGCAATACGGTGGATATGGAACGGTTCAATTTATTGAAGTGGTAAGTTCTTCTATAGGTTTTGCGGGAAGACAAGGGATTAATTCCCTTGTTCAATTTTCCTGTTAATTCTTCCCGCCAGTTGCCAAGTTTTTCGTTTCCCACCGACTGAGTATTGCAAGCGCGATCGCGCTCCCAGCGATCTATCCAACATGAAACTCGCTTTTATTACTGATCCGCTACCGCAACTTGATCCCACTCATGACACTACTGTCGCTTTGATGGAGGCGGCGCAAGCCCAAGGCCATGAAATTTGGATGACCTCAGCTTCTTATTTAAGTATTGTCCAGTCTCAAGCATGGGCAAGATTGCAAGGGGTGAAAGTGATTCCTGCGACGCTGCAAGCGGGGCATTGGGTAGCGAGCAAGGAATGGTATGAACTGGGAGAGTGGCAATTACAGTCTTTGTCGTCGATGGATGCGGTGTTTATGCGCACGGATCCGCCAGTCACCATTCCCTATCTCTACGCGACGCAAATTCTCGATTTATTAAGCGCTGCCTCAACATTTGTCATTAATTCGCCTCGGGGGTTGCAAACAGCTAATGAAAAGCTGTATGCCATGCGATTTGCCTCGGTGATTCCGGAAACAATTGTCAGTCAAGATAAAAAAGTGATTCGGACGTTTGTGGAACGCAAAGCGGGGGCGGTTTTAAAACCCTTGAGCGGAAAAGCCGGAGAAGGCATTTTGTTTTTAGACAAAGCAGATCCCAATTTAAATTCTCTCATTGAAATTAGTACCCAAAAAGGAAAAGAACCGGTGATGATCCAGACATTTCTCCCAGAAGCCAAAGCCGGCGATAAACGCATTATTTTGTTAGAAGGGGAACCCATTGGTGCTGTCAATCGCATTCCCAGCGGCGGCGATTTTCGGGGTAATATGGCAGTGGGGGGAGAAATTGCCCCGGCAGAATTGACGATGCGGGATTGGGAAATTTGCAGCGCGATCGCGCCCACCTTAATTGAAGATGGCTTATGGTTTGTAGGCATTGATGTCATTGGGGGGTACTTAACAGAAATTAATGTCACCAGCCCCACCGGTGTGCGGGAAATTGATCGCCTCAATCAAGTTTCCCTTGGCAAACAAGTGATGGAATGGTTACAACAAAAACAAGCAACTTCACTCCACTGAGACAAAACCGGTGACACAAATTAGTGAAGAAGAACGAACCTGGGCAATGGCTTGTCATCTGGCCGGGTTAATTTGGATTCCGCTTTATTGGCTGCAATTTCCCCTTCCCCTGATTAATGTGTTTTTTCCTGGGATTCTTTGGCTATTTAAGCGAGAAGCATCAGACTATGTGGATTTACAGGGGCGAGAAGCACTGAATTTTCAAATTGCTCTGTTCTTATATAGTTTCGTGTTATTTGCCCTAGGAATTGTCGGCTTTTTTATTTATTTGGCCGTGTTTGGGGCCGATGTTCAAGATACTGTAGGCGCGATCGCGCTGGTGACTCAAGGCATTGATTGGGTAATCAAGGGTGTTTCCGCATTGGCAACGCTGTGGAGTTTAGCATTGGTTCCGACAGCAGCAGTCAAAGCAAAAAAGGGACAAGTGTATTTCTATCCGTTGACCATCCGCGTGTGTCAGGCATCTCAGGATTAATCGATTATGCTAATCATTGCCCTGGAGCTGCTTTACCAAATGGATTAATTCTGGGACAATTAATTTTTCTAAGCCTAATTTGACGGCATTGCTGGAACCGGGAAGGGAGAAAAGGAGTTTCCCTTGATAGATGCCTGCAATAGCGCGTGACGCGATCGCGCGGGAACCAATTTCTTGATAGCTCAAATAGCGAAATAACTCCCCAAATCCGGGTAACGTTTTCTCTAAAACCGGCACGAGGGCATCATACGTGGTATCTTGCGGGGCAATGCCGGTTCCCCCATTACAAATGACCACTTGCAACTCCTTGAAAGCAGCCAGATAAGATAGTTGAGTGAGAATTGCTTGGGGATTATCTTTGAGAATCGTATAATCGAGAAGACGATGACCCTGTTGTTGCAATGTTTCCTGAATTAAGCGACCGCTGCGGTCAGTTTCTGCAGTGCGAGTATCGCTAACGGTAATAACAGCATAATGAATCGTCACTAATTCGGAATCGGGATGAGGTTGCGATGTCATAGAAACAGGAACATTAAAAAATTGCTTCCAGATAACTGGTTAATGTTAATTCATAGCCCTGACAATAAACAGGGTTATTTAGCTCAACTTTAGCATTCAAGGGGTTTTTCCGATTTCCACAAGACGATCGCGCCTTGACTAACGCTAAATCAAAGCGACATCCAACAGAGGCTAAGTGGGGGTGACGGGATAAAAAAATTTCTGCGGTGCGATAGAGTTTCTTTTGCTTTTGCGGGCTAATTGCTAACAAGCCATCAGCATCCCAGTTGGAACTTTGTCGGGTTTTAACCTCTACAAATAATAGCGGGCTGCTCAATGGTTGTTGGGAGTAAGATTGGTAAGCAATTAAATCCAATTCTCCCCAACGGCAACGCCAACGAGACGCTAAAATTTCGTAGCCTTGACCTTGCAGCCATTGTGCTGTTATGTGTTCTCCTAACTCGCCAAGATTTGGGCAACCCATTTTTTTGTCTTAGATAACAGTGGAAGATTGCAATGCCATATTCATTAACAGTTCATGAGTGCTTCTGACTTGTTCATTTTCCCCAGGCTGTCTTTGAACATAATGGCCATCCGGTTGCAATTCCCAAGCCTGACGATTATCCGCCAGCATAATATCTAAAATTTGTTTTAATTGCTGGAAAATATTGGGATCATCAATAGGCACCACCGCTTCAATCCGTCGATCCAAATTCCGTTCCATCCAATCGGCACTCCCCATATAGATTTCTTCTTCGCCATTGTTATAGAAATAGAAAATGCGGGAATGTTCCAAAAACCGGCCAATGATACTAATAACGCGAATATTGTCGCTAACCCCTTCCAAACCGGGACGCAAACAGCAAATACCGCGAACGATCAAATCAATTTGGACACCCGCTTGGGAGGCTTCGTAAAGGGTTTGAATAATGGCAGGATCAACCAGGGCATTCATTTTGGCAATGATATGGGCTTTTTCCCCTTTTTCGGCGCGATCGCGCTCTCTTTGGATTAAAACAATCATTCGATCCCGCAAACTAACTGGGGCAACCAACAATTTCCGATAAGATCGCTGACGAGAATGCCCCGTGAGAAAATTAAATAAATCAGTGAGATCCGCTCCCAATTCTTCTCGACAACTAAACAAGCCTAAATCCGTGTAAAGTTTTGCCGTTTTCGGATTATAATTGCCCGTTCCAATATGAACATAGCGATGGATTTTATCTTCCTCTCGACGAACCACTAATGCGGTTTTGGTATGGGTTTTTAAGCCGACAATCCCATAAACAACATGAACGCCGGATTTTTCGAGTTTCCGCGCCCAAACGATATTGTTTTCTTCATCAAATCTTGCCTTTAACTCTACTAACACAGCCACTTGTTTGCCGTTTTCGGCAGCCTTGATTAAGGCATTAATAATGGGTGAATCTCCCGAAGTCCGATAGAGTGTCATCTTAATCGCTAACACTTTCGGATCAACGGCGGCAAATTCAATAAACTCTTGAACCGTGGCGCTAAAAGAATGATAGGGATGATGAACCAATAAATCCGATTGGCGAATTTCGCCAAAGAAACTTTCACTTTTTTCTTCTGAAGAAAGACTAGCCCCATTTGTCCCTTGGTAGTCACGATACCGTTGAAACGGGGGCGGCACAATAGGCGTCCATTTTGCATCTTTCAATTCAGGCAAAGCAAGATCCAGAAACGACATTAAATCCCCTAATCCCAGCAATCCATCAATTTGATGCACATCTTGTTCTTCTAACTTCATTTCTCGCGTCAACATGCTGCGAACCTGTTCCGATGCCGATTTCTCAATCTCCATGCGGACTACTGATCCGCCCATCCGACGTTTCCGAAGTTCTTTTTGAATGGCAGAGAGCAAATCATCCGCTTCATCTTCTTCCACGGCAATGTCGGCATTGCGGGTAATGCGAAACGCATAGCATTCTTGAATGGTCATTCCGGGAAATAGGGCTTCTAGATTATGGGAAATGATTTGTTCTAAGGGAACACCGGTCCAAATAACCGGTTTGCCTTGTTGATCGAAAACGCCTAATTCTTTGGGCAGTTGAACAAAACGCGGCAAGACTTTGGGAACTTTAATGCGGGCAAAGAGTTCATTATCCGTATCGGGTTCCCGAATGACCACAGCTAAATTGAGGCTCAGGTTGGAAATATAGGGAAAGGGATGTCCCGGATCAACGGCCAGCGGCGTTAAAACCGGAAAAACATGATTTTCATAGAAATTTTGCAAATAGGTGCGCTGTTCAACATTTAAGTCAAAATAGTTCAGCAGATAAATTCCTTGTTCTTCTAGCAACCCGCGCAACACTTGTTCAAAGTGTTCATTCTGTTTTTTAATCATGGGACGCAATCGTTCACTAATTGCCGTGAGTTGTTGCGAGGGATCGCGTCCATCTGGCGTTAATTTACTAACATTCGCTGCCACTTGTTGCTTTAATCCCGCAACCCGTACCATAAAAAATTCATCTAAATTGCAACTAAAAATTGCCATAAATTTTAGACGTTCTAACAATGGGGTACGGGGATCAAGGGCTTGATGAAGAACACGATCGTTAAATTCTAACCAACTGAGTTCTCGATTGAAATAATATTCCGAATTCGCGAGGTCAATGGGACTGGTTTTGGTTTTAGATTTTGCCATGATTTAATTTCTATCCCCACTATAAATACGCTTAATTTCTATTATATGAAATAAAAAAATATGTTTCTAATGTAGCATCTAAGTCCTAATTCAGTCTCTTTTTATAAGTATTTTGTGTTACTAATATAAAAAAAATAAGAACATTGTCCTAACTAGGCGAGGATCGTTTTTCCTTCTAAAAAATCTTTTAATTGCTGTTCATGATCATGGGCAAGATAACCAAACGGTAATTGTTCTGGGGGAAATGCCTTAACGTCTAAAACCTCTAAATTATTTTTGAATCGGTACTCCCCTTCTACCTCTGCTTCAATTAAAATGCTAATTGAGTGCAGTCGCGGGTCGCGATCGCGCGCTGAATACACCCCCACTAACCGCCGAATTTGTTTAAGTTCCAACCCCGTTTCTTCTCGCAATTCCCGGTTGGCGGTGACAGAAACTTGTTCCCCCCAATCCACAATTCCGCCGGGCAAACTCCACTCGCCCGTATCTCGCCGACGCACTAACACAATTTCGCCGCTGCTAAGAATCGGAATCACCGTTGCCCCGGTGACAGGATGGCGAAAAATAATACCGAGAACCGTAAAAATAAAATGAGATAAGTGGCGCATTATCTTGATACAAAAGCGAGGAAAAGAAAAAAACGAGTCCGCAAGCCCAAATTAATGGTTTTCGTTCATTAATAACTTGGCATGTTCAATGGCCTGACGGACTTGTTGAAAGCCAGTGCCGCCATAGCTGTTTCGTGCTGAAACGACTTGTTGGGGAGCAATGGCGGTATAAATATCTTCTTCAAATGCCGGATGAATGGCTTTCCATTCCGCAAGGGTTAAGTCTTTTAATAATTTGCCGTTGGCCAAACTGGTTTTAACAACTTTCCCCACTATATTATAGGCTTCTCGGAAAGGAACCCCCTTGTTGGCTAAATAATCGGCCACATCAGTGGCATTGGAGAAGTCTTCTGCAACGGCTTCGCTGAGGCGTTGACTGCGAAATTCAATTCCTTCAGCTAGTAAGATGGTAATGGCTTGTAAACAAGCTTGCGTGGTTTTAACCGCATCGAAGAGTCCTTCTTTATCTTCTTGCAAATCTTTATTATAGGCTAGGGGCAACCCCTTCATTAACACTAGCATGGCTTGCAGATGTCCCAAGACGCGACCGGTTTTCCCGCGAATCAATTCGGGCACATCAGGATTCTTTTTCTGCGGCATAATGCTGGATCCCGTGGCACAACTATCACTCAGGGCAACAAAACGAAATTCCTGAGACGCCCAAACAATAATTTCTTCACTGAGACGGGATAAATGCACCATAATCAGACTGCTGGCATTGAGGAATTCAATGGCAAAGTCGCGATCGCTGACCGCATCTAAACTGTTGCGATAGAGATCCTCAAAGCCCAATTCGGCGGCAGTACAATGGCGATCAATGGGAAAGGTTGTTCCCGCTAACGCCCCGCAGCCTAAAGGAGAAACATTGGTTCGTTTCCAAACATCTCCTAGCCGTTCCCAATCTCGTTGGGCCATTTCCCAATAGGCTAACAGATGATGGGCTAAACTGATGGGTTGTGCCCGTTGCAGGTGGGTATAGCCCGGAATTAAAGTTTCCACATGGGTTTGGGCCAAATCCAGCAGCGCTTGCTGATATTGCCGGAGATCATGGCGAATTTGGCTGATTTTGTCCCGCAGATACAAGCGGAGATCGGTTCCTACTTGGTCGTTGCGCGATCGCGCCGTATGCAGTTTTTTCCCCACTTCCCCAATAATTGCTGTTAACCGATGTTCCACCGCAAAATGAACATCTTCTTCCTCAATGCCGGGCTGAAACTCCCCGTTTTCGTATTCGGTTAAAATTTGCTGCAAGCCTTGAACAATTTGCTGCGCTTCCCACTCATCAATAATTGCCGTTTGCCCCAACATTTTGGCATGAGCGATTGACCCTTGAATATCGTAGGGCAACAGCTCAATATCAAAGGGAATGCTGGCATTAAACTGCGCGATCGCCGGATTTAAAGCCGATTCAAAGCGCTCGCTCCAAGTGTTTGATTGCGTCACAGTTGCTTCGGTTTCTCCGCCAAAAAAATCTCACCTAGGGTGAGAGTAGCGTACAATTAAGCGTTTGAGAAGGAGGGAAGCAACACCGATAACTGCTTAGGAAATAAAGGTACGGAACAAATATCCTAAAAATAATCCAATCACAAGCGCCCAAACTTGGCCAGAGTCAATAAAATGATTCCAAGCATCCTGAATTTGCTGTAATACTTCTGGATCTTCCACCATCTGAGCGACCACAACTGTATTATCATACTGTGAAAAGGAGATAGGGGAATTTGGAGAAAAATCACTCATTTCAGACATAATTAACCAATAGCGCGATTCGATCCAACTGAGTGGAGTTAACCACAATTAACTCTCAAAGTCAACTTAATCAACCTAATGATTTCAATAACCTATCAATGAGGAGTGTTCGGCAATGATATTGTCTCAGGCTAAAATAAGGCTCACTGCGCCGTTAAAATCGTTACTTCCCACGCTTTTTGTGTGGTTGTTGCTATTTGCCCCGGCACAGGCGGCAACTGCTTTGAAGGTGGCTTTAAAGGAAGATGTCAAACAAATTGCTGTGGGCAGTTCCACCGCTGCTGTCGTTAGAGACGGCACAGGAAAACCGTTAGGACAAATTGAAGGCATGAATGCCTTTCACGCCGTTGCCAGTGCCGACAACAAAGTTAAATTAGGACAATGGGATGCGAGCCAACTCTGGATTGATCCCAAAAACAACGGTCAGGTTTGGATTGGAGAGAACTGGTATCGAGGCGACACAAGATTAATTTATGATGATTCTGATTTGACGGTGGTAAATCAGGTTAATTTAGAAGACTATCTCTACAGTGTTGTGGGAAGTGAAATGGCAGCCAGTTGGCCCCTAGAAGCCCTAAAAGCTCAAGCAGTCGCGGCGCGATCCTATGCGCTCTATAAACACAAGCGATCGCGAAATTCCTACGATTTAGAAAGTACCACAGCCTCGCAAGTTTATAAGGGGGTTCGCAGTGAAACGCCTCGTACCCGTCAAGCAGTAAATAGCACGAAAGGGCAAATTTTGACTTATCAAGGCAATGTTATTCTCGCTGCTTTCCATGCATCTTCCGGCGGCCATACCGAAGATGTTGAAGATGTTTGGAATCGTCGGCTTCCCTATTTGCGAGGGGTAAGCGATTACGATCAAACAGCCCCTGTTTATCAGTGGCAAAAACGTTTCTCCGGTCGGGAAATTGGTCAGCAGTTGGAGGAGGTAGGAACGGTGGAAAAACTGATTCCCCAACAGACAACCCCCCAAGGGCGCATTGTCAACTTAAAAGTGGTCGGCGATCGCGCCGCCAAAACCATTAGCGGCAAACAATTTCGCAAAGCCCTGGATTTAAAGAGTACCCTTTTTGAGATTCATCAAAACCGTCGAGGCTTTATCATTGCCGGACGGGGATTTGGCCACGGCCTTGGGTTAAGTCAGTGGGGGGCATACTATCTGGCCCAACAAGGAGCCAATTACCGCCAAATTCTCGGCCATTATTATGCCCAAGTGCAACTGGCGCTTATCGAGACACAGATGGTTAGAAATTAGTGGAAATGGCTTGCACAGGGCAAGTGGGGATACACTGTTCGCAAACTACACAGCGCGATCGCGTGAAGTTGAGTTTAAAAGTCTCAGGATCCAAGGTAAGTGCCTCGGTAGGGCACACCCCTGTGCATAATCCACAATCGACACAACTGTCTTCATCAATGACAATTTCCCGACTCGCCAGGGAAACCGTAATATTTTGCAAGCCCATCCACTCGATGGCCGCTTCAATTTCATCAATATCCCCCAATAGCTCTACCACTAACTTACTAGTCCGATTGGGAGCAACTTGGGCGCGAATGATATTGCTAGCCACATTAAAATCTTTTGCCAGACGATAGGTCACTGGCATGGGAACCCGGTTTTTGGGAAAGGTTAAAGTTACGCGTTTTTTCATGGTTACTCGTTATGAGTTAGGGATTCCTTGTTAGTTGTAACAAACGCAAAAAACCAATGATTAATTAGGGTTACCTTCTGTTCCCATTTTCAAAACTTGTTACCTTATAAGTAAGGAAGAGAAAGTGTAAATTAATGTAAATTTATCTTAAGAAAACGATGGCAAACCAAACCTCGGCAACAAGAACACTTAGTACTCGCATCCGCAATCTCCTAATTGCTTTAGGGGCGGTGGCAATTAGCATTACGATTTTTTTAGGGTTGCAATCCGATACTTCCTCTCTGTCTTTAGAAAACCAAGCGGAAGAAGGAACGCCCTTAGAAGTTGCTCTTAGCAACGGCAAGCCAACGTTTGTTGAGTTTTACGCTAATTGGTGTACCAGTTGTCAAGCCATGGCAAAAGAAATTGGCGAACTTAAAGAGCAATATAGCGACAAGATTAATTTTGTCATGCTGAACGTTGATAATAATAAATGGTTGCCGGAAATGCTTCAATACAACGTGGACAGCATTCCGCATTTTGCCTTTTTATCGCGGGAAGGAACGGCCCTAGCATCGGTCATTGGCGAACAACCGAAAACCGTACTCAATGCCAATTTAGAGGCACTGCAAGATAACCAATCTCTCCCCTATAAAAGCAATGCCGGACAAAGTTCAGAGGTAGAGGCTGCCAATCAGTCCCAAAAGGCCAATCCTGAAATTAAACCTCGCAGTCATGGCAGCTAATTGCTCTATCAAACGGATTAATTTTTTATGAATTCTCTTTACAATACGCAATGTATTATTTATATTAGTAGGTAGCAGATTAACTGCTACTTGAAAAAATGCACTATTGTAGTGTTCAACGGACTCATCAATAACTATGACAACCACCATTCAACAACAACAAACCCAAAATGCTTGGGAACGGTTTTGTGAGTGGGTAACTAGCACCAACAACCGCCTGTACATCGGCTGGTTT
>PXPI01000007.1 GCA_003021905.1 Cyanobacteria bacterium SW_9_44_58
TGAAGCTCTGATTCACCTTGCTATGACTCGTCTCATGTTGAAACGGTTAGCTCGCTGTTGAGCTTAGCTTAATGTTTATTTTAGGAACAGTCTCTAAGAAAAATCAGTTTATAGGAAGATTAGAAGTCGTTTAGTTAACCGTCTTGAAATTAAATAACTTAACAATTTTTTAAACAGAATTTTGTTTAATTTTTAACTCTACTAAGTACAGTCAATTATGGAAGTTGAAATAAGATGGAGAACACATAAATGACAGTATCTCGGCGCAAATTCTTTTTCTTAACCGGTGCCACTGCTGTTGGAACTGTCATCGGCAGTTCCGCTTTCAAGAAACTTCACGCTAAAACGTTAATGAGCCAAGCTGGACCAATAGAAGGTTTTGGCCCATTACAACCTGATCCCAACGGAATTTTTGATCTACCCCGTGGGTTTCAATACCGAGCCTTTTCCCGAACCGGCGAAACCATGACCGACGGTTCCGTTGTACCCACTGCCCACGACGGCATGGCTGCGTTTGACGGCGGGGCTGGCCGTACGATCTTAGTGCGGAACCATGAACTCTCTGCAACCGACGAAGAGGAAGTTGCCAAATCATTCCAAGCCAACCCCAATATCCCGGTATACGATCCCGGCGCCCCTGGCGGAACGGCAACACTGCTTGTGGATTCTGACAATCGCCTAGTTGAGCAGCGGCGCTCTCTAGCAGGAACAGAAAATAATTGCGCTGGAGGTCCCATTAAAGTTAATTCCCGCTTTTCCAACGGGTCTTGGTTAAGTGGCGAGGAAACGATTATTCTGCCTGCCAGCGATAATCCATTGACAAAACCCCATGGCTATGTCTTTGAAGTTCCTGCTGAAATCAATAAAGCAAGCGACGCTGTTCCTATTAGAGACATGGGTCGTTTTCTTAAAGAGGCTGTTGCCGAAGATCCTGAAACAGGATTTATTTACGAAACCAACGATGACTTTTTTGAACTTGGACTCTTCTATCGCTTCCGCCCCAATCAAGTTGGCGATTTGACCCAAGGAGGCACCCTAGAAGCATTGGTTATTGACGGCATGGAAGGAGTTGATACAAGCAACAATAACCAAGACACGATTCAGGTTGGTCAGACAATGCCAGTGCGTTGGGTTCAGATTCCCGTACCAGATCCCCAGGCAAATAATCAAAATCAGGGAAACAACAATCAACGTAAAATTCAGCACCAACAACGTTCTGACGGTCGGAAAGTGCGGGAGGTTGCCGCGTTGTTCAATCGGACCGAAGGATGCTGGTACGACGGCAATGGCGGCATTGTTATCTGTGCTACTGATGCCGGTCCCAATGAACTGGGTCAAATTTGGTTCTTGGATGTCAGAAACCAGACGCTTGAGCTAATAGCTGAGCCCCGAAATCCTGACATGCTCCAAAGTCCCGATAATATTACTGTTATGCCTGATGGCCAAACTTTCTTGGCCTGCGAAGATGGTGATGGTACAGATCGCTTAGTTGGCATTACTAAAGAGGGTCAAACCTTTGTGGTTGGCCGCAACGCCTTGAACAATGCCGAGATCGCCGGCGCTACTTTCTCAGCAAATGGCCAAACTTTATTCCTCAATGCCCCTCAGGATACTCCCGGCGTTACTCTTGCCATTACCGGACCTTGGGATCAAATGCAGCAGTAACAATGCCTAAAAAGGGTTGTTAGAGCACATATAGTTTATTAGCAATGATCGGCTCCACTCCTGAGAGTGGGCCTTGTCTTCCGTATCTAAGATTTTGCAATTTAAAAGCTAATTGCGTTTCATTTATTTTTAACTCGTGTAGCGTTCAAGATTTTTTATACAATCATGGCAACAATTATTCTCAATCAGAATGAAACCTCAACAATTGTCAACAATGACGATATTGTTCGAGGTAGACAAGGAGGAACGGAAACAATCCGCATTGAAAGCGGAGTTACCGGCATTCAAACTAATGCTGAGCTGGAGCGCCTTGATCTAGCAATGTCGCTTAGTGCCCTCAGTTTTCAAGTCAGCAGCAATGGATTGGAAATCAGTAATAATGCTGGAAACATTATAACAATTCCCAGCTTAAACCAAACCCTAAATCTAAGCTTAGCAGAAGGAAATCTAGCTTTGAATCAAACTGGAGCACAAGAATTTACTCTGGTTAATCCCGAGAATAGCAGTGATACCGTCGTAATTGGCACTACAGCAATCACCGCACCCAATATCGGTTTAGGTAGTGGTTCTCAAAATAATCTGATTGAAGGTACTTCTGGAAATGACACCATTACCCCAGAAGCACCGGAACCATTTGCAACTAGCGAACAAAATGAGACGATTCGAGGTCTCGAAGGTAATGATGAAATTGATGGCGGCGCTGGCAATGATTTAGTTCAAGGCAATGCTGGCAATGATCAACTCAACGGCAGCGACGGCAATGACACCCTAGAAGGCGGCGAAGGCAGCGACAGCCTTAACGGTGGCGACGGACAAGATACTTTTACACTTGTTGCCGGTCAAGGAAGTAATAACATTGCAGATTTTCAACTAGAGGAAGATCGATTCCAATTTTCAGACAATATGTTGAGCCAGCTTTCTCTTCAACAGGAAGATAGCAATACTCTAATTAATTTTGATGGTGAAACCTTAGCAACTGTATCAGGAGTACAAGCAAATAGTATTGAGACAATTTCAATGACGTTATTTACACTTACTTAAATTCTCAATTATGAATTAGTCCCTTTCCATAGGAGACTAATTCTAGAATTGGTAAACACCATCAAATTGATGTAAAGAATTAGTTCTAGTCATTTATTAGGTGTGGGGGGCGATTTATCAATGTTTTTTTGATAATTATCCAGTTAATATAAGTTATGCTATTACGAACTTTCTCGACAATCGTTTTTACTATATTAGTTTCAAATCAGTGGACAACTGTTGCATTAGCACAACAATCAACCAATGAGTTGCAAGACAGAAAACCTAGCTCGAAATTAAAAGTACCGGAACATTCGAGTTCTATCTTGCAACCGACTCAAAATAATTCTAATCAAGATAATTCGTTTTCTTACCGAGACAAACAAAAAGTCATGATTCCCAAATCTTCAGCAATTACGACAACTTTTTGTTCCAACGTAAAATTTAATCAGGAGCAAGCTTCAAGTTTTCCGGTTACTCTCTCTCTTGCGCGACCCCTAATGGACAGCAATGGCAATATCATTGCCCCTATAAATTCTCTTGTTAGAGCAAAAATTGATGCAACTGAGGAGGATGATATAAAAATCAAGCCGAAAGCGGTAGTAATTGGCGGACAATATATTCCCCTTAAAACAGAAAAAGTTTCAGTTCCTGCATTGAGAGATACTCGACGCAGTCGGACCACTGTTTCCCGCAGTTTTAACCGGGGACAACGGGGAGTTGCTTTTCGCGTTACGGACAATGTAGGTCGATGGCTTAGCAGAACTCCAAGCGCTTTGGATAATGAGACAAGCAATTTATTAAGTTTTGGCTTATCAGTTGCAACGGGCATTGCACAAGGTATGAACGAACCGGATCCCCCTGATCCAGAAGAAACAAAAGTCCTAGAAATTCGTGAGGGAACAAAACTCATTTTTCCCTTGGCATCTACTGTGGAATTACCCCCAATGGCAAGCGATCAAAATCCCTATTTTGCGAATCGAAAATCGGCACCTCCCTGCCAAAATGGACGGTTAAACCAAAACCGGAATCAGTTTCGCAATAATGGAAGTAGAAATGGAACGAATGAAGAAATAGACTAAACATTATGCTTTTTCTAGCAGCAATAAAAATTCGCGGTGGGGTTTCTCAGCATCTCGCAACCATTCATTAGTCCACTTCATTCCTGCCATGACATTGGTTTTATAATCCAGTTCAATAATGTCTAGCAAGCGCCCATTACGAGTAATGACTTCATTTAATTCATCAGCAGTTGCTCTGCCGCCAGAACTATAGGAAAGGATAATCCAACGGGCTCTTGTTTTTTGAATTAAACGTTCAATAGATTTGACAGCGATAAATCGACTGTCTTCATCTTTACGGAAGTCTTCAAATACGGATCCGGCAGTTTGATCCGAGGTATCTGTGCGGCGTTTTGCTTTGCCAAATAAGTTTGGTTCATCAAATAAGCAAACGGTTTTCCATAAATGATAGTAAGAGGCGTAACGCACTCTCGAAGGCGGCATTTTTTCATTATTAGATCCATAGGGGGGATCAAAATACGCTAGGTCAACTGGCAGTTGCGGCACTAAATCAAAGATGTCCCTTCTAAAAACTTGGTGGTCTGTTTCGGAAACAAAAACGTCTGGAACTTTTAGCTGTAGAGGATAATAAGAGCGCGGCGACCACTTTTTGAGATAGGAGACAAAATGCCCAAGACTGTTATCGACTTTATCCAGAGCTAAAATTAAACTTGTCAGCGCAACGGCTTTCTCAACGTGATTCAGATTTAAGTTTTCAATTTCTTGACGAATGGCGTCTAGCTTGCGCGTGTTATGTTTTTGCCAAGGTTTTTTATAACTATCGGCTTGAATGGAATAACCTCCGTTTTCTTCGCCGCCATAGTGTTGGGTAAACCAACCATCAATGGGTTCAACAACATTGAGATGGTCAATTAGAGGCTGGTAGTCGGCTTTTGGTTTTTTGTTGAGCAGGTAGCAAGTGCCAAAGACTTCTGACCAGACGGCAAGGTCGTTGCAGAAAACCGTATAACCCTGTTTTGCTAAAGCTTGAGACACTCGGGTTGTTCCAGAAAAACCATCGAGAACTGTTTGTGCGCCGACTCGCTTGGTCAGTTGCAGAATGTAGGGTAGCAACTTAAGTTTGGAACCGGTATATTTTATCCCTTCAGTTGGTGGGGCATCAATCACTAGACTTTTAATTCCGACTGATGATTATTTAATATTGCTGTGGTGTCACGTTGATCAAGCAACCGACGCATATAAATACCTTGATCTTAAGTCGCGATCGCGTTCTTCGTTCCCCTTGCCATAAAATTGCTTAGGGTAGATGTTTGCTCACCGAGGTCTCGACTGCCCCCGGAGCTTTCGGCAAATCAAAAATTTAAGTTTACCTATTTCCTATAATTGTATAACAAAAAAGCAAAAATAGCAACGGTGAAATTATTGGAGAATCCAGTCAACAGCATCTAGTAAATCCTTTGCTGTGTAGTGAGGGACAGTGTGATGCTGATAAGACCCGGTTAAGACCGATTGGCCATAGCCGGTTTGAACTAAAATACCTTTGGCCCCCACATTATTGGCTAAGTCGATATCAGTGGCTTTATCCCCCACCACAAAACTTGCTTTTAAGTCGAGATTATACTCCCAAGCGGCAGCCACAAGCATTCCCGTATTGGGTTTGCGCCAAGCGCTGCAATAACTCAATTGGGGATCTGTTCCGCCAGCAGTTGGGCTAAGATAAGGGCAATAGTAAACGGCATCTAAAAATGCCGAAGCCTGATTGTGCAATAACATTTTTAAGCGTTCATGAAGGGCTTCCACATGATCTAAGGAATAGTAGCCTCTAGCTGGCCCAGACTGATTGGAAATGAGACAGCAAAAAAAATTATAGTCATTGAGGAGGCGCACCGCTTTGGCTGCGCCTGGGATGAGATGTAAATCTTCGACCTGATGGAGATACCCTGCTTCTTGATTGAGGACTCCATCACGGTCAAGAAAAACTGCCGGTTTAGCCACGCCAAATTTCTTCAAGAACAGAATTAACTTCAATATCAGCGATCGCGCCTGTAGGAGATTGTATCCCAACACAGGAAGAATTATCCGGCGGCAATAATTTTTTCGGATCAGTGGGACCAAACAGGGCGATAGTATAAGTTCCAACAGCAATGGCTAAATGCATGGGGGCGCTATCGGTACATAACATGAGACTCCCCCCGGCAATCATCGCCGTCAGCTTGCCAATATCCGGGGGACTGGTCACTTTTAAGTTGGGATTGGCTTGCAACAGTTGTTCCACCCAGTTTTCATCTTCGGGCCCTTGCACCAGAACAATAGGCAAATCCGGCTGCTTGTTCTGAATATCGGCAATAATTTGCTTCCACTTTTCCACAGGATAAATTTTATCCAACCCTTTGCTTTGTGCCAGCTGACTTGATCCCCCGTGAATTACAATATAGCTTCCATCTTTGAGTTCAAGGCGTTCTTGTTCCTTTTGCCCCCATTGGATATCGCTTTTGGGAACATTCACCTGCAAGGGGGGACAAGGGGTATTGATATTCAACCCCTGCAACAAGTCGTGATACATGTGAGCTGCATATTGTTCGGTTTTGAGGGGAACTGTGTTTGACAAAAACAGAGAACCGGCACTTTCATAACCGACTCGCACGGGAATCCCGTTTAACCAAAGCAGGAAACCCACTGTCCAACGACGCCCCAAGCTGAGGGCCAATTCATACTCGCGATCGCGAATTATGCCCAATAAATTCAGATAATCCGCTAAGCTATTGCGTTCCTTGTAATCAAACAGCAACACTTCATTGACATAGGAACAAACCCGATAAGCTGATTTTGAGCGCGGCTCTACCAAAACATCAAGTTTGGCTTCGGGGTAGGTATTTTTCAACTCGGCAAGAGTGGGGAAAAACAGGATTTGATCCCCAATTCCGCCGGGAACAAGAGCGAGAATTCTCATGATAATAGTTAAATGTTAATTCCGTTATGGCAATCATGTTAATTTTAATGGCACAGCCCTCAATTGGCATAGGCGATCAACATTTTAATCGCTTGGCAGATTGGTTCGGTTCTATTCCAAACCGATAACAAGATAACGATATTGAACTGCATTCAGTCAGCCCAAAACATGATGGGGCAAATTTGCTGTGGTATATTAAATGCTGCTGTAAATCATCGGCGAGGGCTATCGAATGCATTTATTAATCCCTGCTGCCGGGCGGGGACAACGAATGGGCAGCGATTACAATAAACTATTATTGCCGCTGCTAGGAAAACCGTTGCTGGCATGGACCTTATTGGCAGCGGAAGCGTCTACAGAAATCGATTGGATGGGAATTGTCGGTCAAAGTTTTGATTTTCCCGATTTTCGAGCAATTGTGGAAGACTTAAATCTCAAAACGCCTGTAGCGTTTATTGAAGGGGGAAAAACGCGGCAAGCGTCAGTTTATAATGGTTTAGAGGCGTTGCCTGAATCAGCGACTCATGTATTGATTCATGATGGGGCAAGATGTTTAGTCACGCGGGAATTGTTTGATCGCTGCAGTGAAGCGCTTTTGGGTTGTCAGGGGTTGATTGCGGCGGTGCCGGTTAAAGATACACTCAAAATGGTAGATGAGAAGGGATATGTTAAAGATACCCCAGAACGCAAATCGATGTGGGCTGCGCAAACTCCGCAAGGATTTGAAGTGGAAGTTCTCAAGCGGTGCCATCGTCAAGGGAAAGTCTTGGGTTGGGAAGTTACTGATGATGCAGCCTTGTTTGAACGGTGTCAGTTGCCCGTGAAAATTGTGGAAGGGGAAGAGACGAACTTGAAATTAACCACCCGCTTTGATCTCGCGATCGCGGAGTTTATTTTACAACAACGCGGGGCTGCTTAACCGATTTAAGCGATAATTGCAACAATGGCATGCCCAGTAATCCCCATACCAATCATGGTCATGGCAATTGCGCCGAAAATCGGCAATTTCTTCAACAATGGCAACTTCTGAGGCAGTTTCTGAAACTGTTGTTTGCCGTAAATAAATAATACGCTTAAACTGGTGAGCGTAACTGCTAACCCGACGCTAAACACCGACACTAAAGTTAAGCCATAAGCAATTTGTCCCAGCGCGATCGTACTTAATAATAGCACTGTTGCGGCAGGACAAGGCACTAATCCCCCAGAAATGCCCAAGGCAAAGATTTGTCGCCAAGAGGCTTTGGAATGGGAATGATGGTGATGATGGTGATGGTGTTTTGATGTTGCAAGACGTTGCCGAACTAAACTCAAGCCAATGACAACGATAATAATTCCTGACAGCAGACTTAACCAAGGAGACAGATCCGTTAAAAGATATTGAGATGCCGCCCAAGCGATAAAACCGAAAGCAAACACGCCGATGGTATGGGTAATGGTGGTGGTTAATCCCAAAACAACGGCTTGTTTCAAATTGGCTTTGCTGCCCACTAAATAAGCGCTTACCATCGTTTTACCATGTCCAGGAGATAGGGCGTGAAAACTTCCCCAAAGAAATGCCCCAATAATAGCAATTAATTGCCCTTGGGTTTCTTTTAGAAAGGGAATAGCAACGGCATTATTGTTGAAATTTAAGGAGACAGCTACCTGTTTATTCGTGGCATTTAGAACTTGCGTTTTTACTTGATCTTCCCAATGAATCGTGGCAAGACAGTGGGCAGTGGGTAAACTCGGCAATCCCATACCAACCTTGGCGGGAAAAAGATTATATTTGACGTTTAATGTTTGTAACGTTTTCGGCCAAGTATAAGTAAGAATTAAAGTCGTGTGAGTGTCAGGGGTAATTTTATAACTCGGAGGAACAACAAATTTGGGAGACGGTTGAACTGTCAGTTGTCCTGGAATATCCTCCTGGTTGGAAAGGCGAACGCGATCGCGTAAAAATGATTCCAATTGTTGTTGATGACTGGTAACTTCTTGCGCTTCGATTTTGCCGTTTTCATTACCATCAGCAAAGCCAATAAAATCGGTTGGCACGGTAAAAGTTACTTCTGCTTTTTGGGCAAAAACCTCCACTTTTGCTAAGGAAAAATCATCAATATCGGCAACTGTTCGATTAGCAAAAATTCCTGATAACAATAGCGTTATTAAAAAGGAAATAACTCCTAACCCCAACCACTTAACTTGTTTCATTGAATCTCCCCTAAGACCAACTGATAATTGCGGATTCAGGCTTAGTTATAATGAGCAATAACTCGTCACAATCTTACCTAACAACACTTAATCAGAGATTCCAGATTCAAACAAGGGACTTGCTAAGATGCATTAAAGGAAGGAAAAATCGCCATGAATGTTCCTGATCGCAATACGTTAAAACAGACTTTAAAACAACGTCGTCAAAACCTAGCCGAAAAATTTTCAGATAAAGCCTTATTTTGGTCAGGATGTGCCCCCTCTCGCAACTTTCCCGCCAATACCTTTCCCTTTCGTGCCAGCAGTCATTTCCTCTATTTTGCGGAGCTTCCCTTGAAAAATGCCGCCATTGAGTTGGATAATGGCAAGCTAACGCTGTTCATGGATAACCCTTCCCCAGAAAGTATCTTATGGGGAGGCCAAAAACCTAGCCGAGATAAAATTGCCGAAGAAATTGGGGCAGACGCTGCTTATCCGGTCTCAGACTTAGCAAATTATAACGCTTCTGCTGCTACCATTGCGGTTCCCAATCCCATTACCTATCAACAGCAATGTGAATATTTACAGCGAGAAATTCCGGAACCGTCTCAAGCGCAAGGAAAAGATTTAGACTTGATTCAGGCAGTCATTGGCTTGCGACTCTCTCATGATGAAAGCGCGATCGCGCAGATTCGTCAAGCAGCGGGAGTGTCGATGGAAGCCCACCAAACTGGGATGAAGGCCACGGCACCGGGAAAAACGGAAGCCGAAATTCGGGCAGCAATGGAAAGCGTCATTATGGCACACAATCAGACTTGTGCCTATGGCAGTATTGTAACCGTTCATGGGGAAGTTTTGCATAATGAAGCGTATCATCACACGCTGCAATCAGGGGAGTTAGTCTTAGCAGATGTGGGCGCGGAAAGTCCCGGCGGTTGGGTATCTGATATTACGCGCACTTGGCCGGTTAATGGTCAATTTTCTGCCACCCAACGGGAACTGTATGATTTAGTATTAGCTGCCCATGATGCTTGTATTGAAGCCGTTGCCCCAGGGGTAGAATACCAAGATATCCACTGGAAAGCTGCTGCGGTCATTACAGAAGGATTAGTGGAGTTAGGAATTTTACAGGGCAATGTCTCTGATTTATTGGCCAATGATGCCCATGCTTTGTTTTTCCCCCATGGAGTGGGGCATTTACTGGGATTGGATGTTCATGATATGGAAGATTTAGGAGACCTAGCCGGATATGCCCCAGGCAGACAACGCAGCCGCCGTTTTGGATTAGGCAATTTACGGCTCGATCGCGCTTTGCAAATCGGCATGACAGTGACCATTGAACCAGGATTTTACCAAGTTCCGACGATTTTAAACGATCCCGAAACGCGAGAACAGTATCAAAACATGATAAATTGGGAACGCCTTGCTCAATTTAGCGACGTGCGCGGGATTCGGATTGAAGATGATGTGCTGGTAACTGGTGATGGGGCAGAAGTATTAACGAGTTCTCTTCCTTGCGAGTGCAAAACCATTGAAGAAATAGTGAATGCTCGTCAAATTTAGGAGATTCTCACCTCTACAGGAAGAAAAAGGAATGATAAAATAAAGAATTGTTAAAATCGCGCCAGATTTTCGTACTTACTAATTGCTTGCAAACAACCTATGAAAAGTGCATTAATTGTTGAAGATAGCCAAACCGATCAAAATTTCTTTAGTACTCACCTAAAGAAAGCAGGATTTTCTGTCACGGCTGTTTCTAGTGTAGAAGAAGCCGAAGAAAAAGTAAAAGCAAACAAACCGGACTTAATTATTTTAGATATTATTTTACCAGGACAAAGCGGCTTTGAGCTATGTCGGGAACTGAAATCCCAGGATGAAACCAAAAATATTCCCATTATTATCTGTTCTACTAAAGAAACAAATGTCGATAAAATGTGGGGAGATATGCTGGGAGCAAATGATTATTTAGTGAAGCCGGTTGATCCTCAAGAATTAGTTAATACGGCGAGAAAATTTGCTGGATAGGTGACATGAATTAATCAAAAACTAGGAATAGGGGAGAATAATACTGATGATCAATTATTAATGATTCACTATGTCAGAAGAAACGCCCTTAGTGGGAATTATTATGGGAAGCGATTCCGACTTGCCAACCATGGAAGGCGCGATCGCGCAATGTGAAGCATTTTCTGTTCCCTATGAAGTCGCGATCGTTTCTGCCCATCGTACTCCGGAGCGAATGGTTAACTACGCCAAAACCGCTTTTGATCGAGGTTTAAAAGTGATTATTGCTGGTGCTGGCGGTGCTGCCCACTTACCAGGGATGATTGCCTCTTTAACCACGCTTCCTGTCATTGGTGTTCCAATTCAAACCCGTTATTTACAAGGCGTTGATTCTCTTTATTCCATTGTGCAAATGCCAGGAGGAATTCCGGTGGCGACAGTCGCAATTAATAATGCGAAAAATGCCGGTTTACTAGCAATTCAAATGATAGGCGCTTTTGATGCTGAAATTGGGCAAAAAGTATCGCAATATCGTCAACAATTAGAAATATCTGTTAAGGATAAACAAAACAAATTAGAAGAAATTGGTTATCAAGAATACCTCAAAAACAAGGAAAATTGATTTATTTTTGGGATTAATAATTTGTTGTTTATCTCAAGGTCAATCATCAAAATGAACACTGAGTTCAATACAGAAGACAAGCGTAAACAAATTTCTCAACCTAAAATTTATGTCGAGAATCTTGTCAAAATTTTCGGCAATCGCCCCCGAGAAGGTCTAAAATTGCTCCGAGAAGGTCACAGTAGAGATTCCATTCTAGAACAAACCGACAATATTGTTGGTGTCGGGGGGGTTTCTTTTGAGATTCAACAAGGAGAACTCTTTGTTGTTATGGGGTTATCAGGATCGGGTAAATCAACCCTAATTCGGTGTCTAAACCGTCTCATTGAACCAACGAGCGGTCAAGTTTTAATTGATGGCGAAGACGTTGCCCATGTCACCTTAAAACGGTTAAGAGAAGTACGTCGCACCAAAATGGCGATGGTTTTCCAACAGTTTGCCCTGTTTCCTCATCTAACCGTTGTTGAAAACACAGAATATGGTTTAAAAGTGCGGGGAATTGATCAAAAACAACGTCGTGATAAAGCTCAAGAGACTTTAGAAATTGTCGGATTGGAAAAATGGGCCAATCGTTATCCTTCCGAATTAAGCGGGGGAATGCAGCAACGTGTCGGATTAGCCCGTGCTTTAGCGACTGATCCCGATATTTTGCTGATGGATGAAGCTTTTAGCGCCCTAGATCCACTAATTCGGCGGGATATGCAGGCGGAATTAATGCGCTTGCAAAAGGAATTGCATAAAACAGTCGTTTTTATTTCCCATGATATTCATGAAGCCCTAAAAGTCGGCGATCGCGTTGCCGTTATGAAAGACGGTTGTTTTGTGCAAGTGGGAACCCCGGAAAAATTGGTAACCCAACCGGCAGATAACTATATTCGAGACTTTATGAGGGATGTCAACCAGGCCCAAGTTCTGAAAACCGGATCGATTACTCAAAAAACAACCTCCTTGATCTTAGAACAAAGTACAGTTCAGTCGGCATTAAAACAAATGCAGCAATCGCAACGAGAAGGAATATATATTGTTAATCAGCATCATTCTCCCCTAGGATTTGTTACGACTAAAAAATTAAATCAAGCCTTAGAACAAGGAAAAGAAGATCTCAAATCAGTCATGGAAACAGACTTTCCCAAGGTGAAAGCAACTACCACCATTGAAGAGGCAGCGCATCTTTGTCAAAAACAGCTTCCCCTTGCCATTGTTAATGATCAGGGTAAATTTCAGGGGATTGTAGAACATTTCGATATTGTTGCCAGTATTGGCAGTGTTAAAGCAGTGGGCGACGATACTGAAACGACAGAAAGCCAGCCTCAAAAAATCACCGTTTAAAAACTTAACTGACCCCTGTTCCATCTTTGATGCGACATGGGGACTCCCGTTATAGTCGCCAGACTTAACGGGAGAGGAAATGTTGCCAAAACAACCATTTTTCCGCTATAAATTGAGTAATTAGCGGTTTACGAAGATGCTACTAACTCAACAAAATCGGCTTAAACTTAATACACAGGAAGAAAACGCCCTCAAAGCAGCTTGTCGAGTATCTAAAAACCTGTTTAACGTCTGCTTGTACCAACAGCGTCAGTATTTCTTTCAAGAACGGAAATATTTTCGCTACGAAGGGGCTTATCATCTGTGTAAGGACAATGAGAACTACAAAATGTTAGCCACTGACGTTGGTCAGCAGACGATGAAGGTAGTTGATCGGGCTTTTCGTAGTTTCTTTAACTTGCTGAAACAACGAACCGTTGCTCAGTATAACGCAAAAGTTAAACTTCCTAATTATCTCCCCAAAGATGGTTTCTTCCCTTTAATTATCCCAATTCGGAAAAGAGATTGGGAAAAGTTACCACAGAAAGAGTGGCGATTTACTATTCCCATGGCGAGAATATTTCCTCGTCACTTTGGTGCAGTAACTATCACGATTCCAGAACGCATAAGGGACAAACAGATTAAAGAGATTAGGATAATTCCCAAACAAGGGGCACATTATTTTGAGGTTGCTTATGTGTATGAACAATCCGAACAAGAGTCTCGCTGTGTTGGAGATGGGGTTGTTGCTATAGATTTAGGAGTTGACAATCTAGCTACTTGTGTAACAACTAAAGGAGAATCTTTTATCCTTGATGGTAAGAAGTTAAAGTCTAAAAATCAGTGGTATAACAAGCGTAATAGCCGTCTTCAGTCAATAGACCAGCAGGGAATTAAAGGATTAACCAAGCA
This sequence comes from Cyanobacteria bacterium SW_9_44_58, assembly GCA_003021905.1. Taxonomy (GTDB): domain Bacteria; phylum Cyanobacteriota; class Cyanobacteriia; order Cyanobacteriales; family Rubidibacteraceae; genus Halothece. The sequence goes on from PXPI01000007.1 coordinate 13,673, forward strand.
ACAGGCTGGTCTCTACTACAAACGTTCTAACCAAGTTAAAGACTACATGAACCAAGCAGTTCGTTACTTGGTTAACTATTGTCTTGCTCAAGGGATGGGAAAAGTTGTTGTGGGCTACAACCCGACAATCAAACAGAATGTCAATCTGGGCACTCATAACAATCAAAACTTTGTCCAAATCCCACACCACCTGTTTCGTCTAAAGCTGAAAAGCCTCTGTGAAAGGGTGGGTCTAGCTTATATTGAGCAAGAGGAGAGCTACACTTCCAAGGCATCAGCGACCGATGGTGATCCACTTCCTGTTTATAATTCCGATAATCCTCAAACACCTAAATTTAGTGGAAAACGGGTGAAACGCGGGTTATACCGCACCGCGTCTGGAAAGTTGATCAACGCAGATGCCAATGGCGCACTGAATATACTCAGGAAGTATCTGAATCTAAGTAAAGCGAAGGAGAATCAGTTTCTCCAACGTATTAGTGGTTGCTTGATACAACCGTTCAGGCTCGTAGGCGCGAAGCGCCGGCTCCCCTTGGAGCATCTGAAGAATCTCCCGTTATAATTGTCAGATTTAACGGGAGAGTATCAATACTGCTAATAACAGAGCAATATCAATTATGCTAGATCCATTTCAAGAGACGATTTGGCCCCTCGGCGATCAAATTGAAACGATTATCAACTTTATTGTTAATAACTTTCGCTTCATTTTCAATGAGTGGATTGGTCAACCCGTAGGCCTTATTTTACAGTGGATTCAATCATTTTTCCTATTTTTAAACCCCATTGTTTTTTTAGTGTTGCTCTTAGGCATTGCTTGGCAAATTGCCAACCGAAACATTGCCATTTTTAGTGTCGTTGCGATGACTGTAATTGGCTTAATTGGAGCCTGGAAAAAATCAATGATTACCCTTGCCCTTGTTTTAACGGCAGTTGCCTTTTGCGTTGCAATTGGCATTCCCTTGGGAATTATTGCCGCTCGCAGCGACAAGTTTGCAAGCTTCATTCGTCCCATTTTGGATACCATGCAAACGCTTCCTGCTTTTGTTTACTTAGTTCCTGTGGTGATGTTATTCGGAACTGGGGAAGTACCGGGGGTAATTGTCACTTTTATTTTTGCCGTGCCGCCCTTGATTCGTTTAACGAACATTGGGATTCGCGGTGTTTCCGAAGATGTCGTGGAAGCGGCAACCGCGTTCGGTTCCACTCCTCAACAAGTATTATTGCAAGTGCAAATTCCCCTTGCAATGCCAACCATTCTTGCCGGTGTTAATCAATCTTTGATGTTAGCCTTGTCAATGGTGGTGATTGCCTCTCTCATTGCAGTGGAAGGGTTGGGACAAATGGTGAATCGCGGCATTGGCCGTTTAGATGTGGGCTTAGCCGCAGTAGGCGGCATTGGCATCGTGTTATTAGCCATTGTCCTCGATCGCATCACCCAAGCTGTCGGAGATACCACCAAAGGGCGACTGCACTGGAAACAGCGCGGCCCAATTGGCTTTGTTGTGAATGGTACTAGCGACTAAACCTCCGGTTGTAGTCGTAGCTTCTAATGAACTACGCACAAGCCGAAGCCAGCTGAGCTTGCGGTTTCTGACGCTTTATCGCTCCCCCTTAATTAGTTCTTCTGAACTAACCATAGGAGGATAGCTCTACGTCTAAAGAGGCACGTCCCGCACCCCTATAGAATTCGATACAGAATTCTATTTGATTTTTGATCAGAATCAGTCCTTCCTGTTATCGGATTAAGTGACCAATTTTGTGATTCTGTTATAACACACTTTGATGAATTTGGGGGTTCCTCATGCATCAAGCGAGGGGGTGCATGAGGAACCCCCGCGAATCACCTTCCCTAATCGAGCGCGAAGCAGATTAGGGACTGTCGCGCTTAATGTTCAATTGCGGTGCCGTTACAGAAACGAGAGAAGACTCGCTTTGTGCCACCTTAGACGGTTTCGTTAATGTGGGAACCGAATTTCGCAAGCGGTCTGTATATGCCACAGTGGTGGAGTCATACACCTGCGTTAGCACTTTCGGATATAAGCCAATACCAATTACCGGAACCAGTAAACAGGCAATGATAAAGACTTCTCGCGGTTCGGCATCCGCCAAGACTTCGTGAGACACCAATTCTTGATTTTCTTTGCCGTAGAAAATTTCTCGCAGCATGGACAGGAGATAAATCGGCGTTAGAATCACACCCACTGCTGCTAAAAATACAACCAGTACCTTAAACGTTGCATTATAGGCATCGCTGGTGGAAAAACCGATAAATACCATGACCTCAGCAACAAAGCCGCTCATTCCCGGCAAGGCAAGAGAAGCCAGGGAACAGGTGGTAAACATGGCAAAGATTTTTTGCATGCGTTGTCCCACACCGCCCATTTCGTCCAACATCAAGGTATGGGTGCGGTCATAAGTTGCCCCCACCAGGAAAAAGAGACTAGCGCCAATTAAGCCGTGGGATACCATCTGCAGCACTGCCCCGCTTAACCCGATATTGGTAAAGGAGGCAATGCCGATTAAAACAAAGCCCATGTGAGAAATGGAGGAATAGGCAATTTTCCGTTTGAGATTGCGTTGGGCAAAGGAGGTGAGAGCAGCATAAATAATGTTGACCACTCCTAAAATCACCAGCGCCGGGGCAAAATAGGCATGGGCATCCGGCAACATTCCCGCATTCATGCGAATTAGGGCATAGCCTCCCATTTTCAGGAGAATTCCTGCTAGCAACATATGCACTGGGGCTGTTGCTTCTCCGTGGGCATCAGGCAACCAAGTATGCAAGGGGAAAATGGGCAACTTGACAGCATAAGCGATAAAGAATGCCCCATATAGCCATAGTTGGAAATTGAGGGCAATATCCTTATCCGCTAATGTGCGCATATCAAAGGTTACCGTATCCCCATAGAAGGCCATGGTTAAACCAGCCACAAGGATAAAGAGAGAGCCCCCTGCAGTGTAAAGAATAAATTTGGTCGCTGCATAGAGGCGTCTTTTGCCGCCCCAAATGGAAAGCAACAGGTAAACTGGAATTAACTCTAACTCCCATACCAGGAAAAAGAGCAACATATCCTGCACGGCAAAGACGGCAATTTGTCCACCGTACATGGCCAGCATCAGGAAGTAGAAGAGTTTCGGTTTTAGGCTAACCGGCCAAGCCGCTAAAATCGCTAAGGTGGTGATAAAGCCAGTGAGGATAATTAGAGGCATGGAGATGCCATCCGCCCCCACTGACCAATTGAGATCCAGTTCGGGAATCCAACTATAGCTTTCTACCAGTTGCAAATTGGGGTCCGAGAAGTCGTAGTCGCGATAGAATCCCGTGACGATTAAGGCAAAGTCAATTAAGCCGATTACAAGGGCGTACCAACGTACCTGTTTCCCATCTTTGTCTGGAATTAACGGAATAAATAAGGAAGCAGCGATGGGGAAGAGGATAACCGTTGTTAACCAGGGAAAATTTGTCATAGTTTTTCAAATCAAACGCAATTGTGGACTACTCTCATTAAGGTGCAATCTATATCAACTTTGGGATTTAGACCGCTTAGCTGCTGTTCAGCGACCAGTGTTGAGCGATGGGATCACAAACAGGGTTGATTAACCCATTTTGGCAACTGGTCACTGATTGGAGATTTCGGGGCAATTAAACAACACTAAAGACAATCACAAACCCTAACACCGCTCCAAAGACAATGAGGGCGTAAAATTGGGCGCGACCGGTTTCCAAGTATTTCAAGCCTTCACCGCCGATGATGGCCAGTAACCCGGTAAGGTTCACCGCTCCATCGACAACCCGATAATCGATTTCTAGCACTTGTCGGGCAATGCGACGGCTGCCTTGGACAAAGACGCGATCATAGAGTTCGTCGAAATACCATTTGTTGAGGGAAAAGCGGTACAGAGACGGGAATTTTTGCGCGATCGCGCTGGGATCCATTTTCTTGCCGGCATACATCAGCGACGCCAGGGTAATCCCGATTAAGGCAATGCCCACGGAGTTTCCGGCCATGATCAAAAATTTTGACCATTCAAACTCAGCCATGAGTGCTTTCACTTCTTCTAAGCTTTCGCCGGGGGGGTAAACAAATTCCTCAAAGAAGTTTTCCCAGGGTTTGCCAATCCAGCCAATGGCAAGGGAAGGAATGGCTAATACAACCAAGGGCAAGGTCATGCTTAAGGGCGATTCATGGGGGGTTTCACTGTGATGATGAGGGTCTGCTTCCTGATCCGATTCTAATTCTTGGGTATCCATGGCCCCGGGGCCAAAGGCGGGTTTGAACTGGGCAAGAACCGACTCATCATTGCCGCGGAATTGCCCTTCAAAGGTCATGAAATACATCCGGAACATATAGAACGCCGTTAATCCGGCGGTTAACCAACCCACAAACCACAGGGCGGGATTGGCGCTAAAGGCTTGGCTTAAAATTTCGTCTTTAGACCAAAAACCGGCAAAGGGCGGAATCCCACAGATGGCTAAGGTTCCCACTAAAAACGTTAAGGAGGTAATGGGCATATATTTGCGCAATCCCCCCATTAAACGCATATCTTGGGCAAGGGCTGGATTATGGCCTACCACTTCTTCCATGCCGTGAATCACGGAACCGGAACAAAGAAATAACATGGCCTTAAAGAAGGCATGGGTCATCAAGTGGAAAAGCCCGGCGGTATAACCGCCAACGCCCATGGCCATCACCATATAGCCCAATTGGGAAATCGTGGAGTAGGCTAAGCCTTTTTTAATATCATTTTGGGTAAGCGCGATCGTGGCGCCCAAAAAGGCGGTAAATGCCCCTGTCCAAGCAATAATCGCCATAACCGAGGGGAGATGTTCAAACACGGGATACATCCGCGCAATGAGGAACACCCCAGCAGCAACCATTGTGGCAGCGTGAATCAAGGCGGAAATGGGCGTGGGACCTTCCATGGCATCGGGAAGCCAAACATGAAGGGGAAATTGCGCTGATTTGGCCACAGGACCCAGAAAGACTAAAACACCGAATAAACTGGCGAGACTGCTGCCGATAATGCCGGACTCAATCAGGGTTTCCAGCTGCATTCCCATCTCGGAAAATTCAAAGGTGCCGGTTGCCCAATAGAGTCCCAACATTCCCAGTAAGAAGCCAAAGTCGCCAACCCGGTTAACGACAAAGGCTTTCTGGCAAGCATCTGCGGCTGCTTTGCGGTCGTACCAAAAGCCAATGAGAAGGTAGGAACACATTCCCACCAATTCCCAGAAAATGTACACTTGCACCAAGTTGGGACTGATGACTAAGCCCAACATGGAAGACGCAAATAAACTCAAATAAGCATAGAAGCGCACATAACCGGGATCATGTTCCATATAACCGTCGGTATAAACCATGACCAAAAACGCCACAGTGGTCACAATGGTCAACATGACCGTGGTTAAATGGTCGACGGTGTAGCCCATGGTGAGCTTTAAGTCTCCCGCTGCTGCCCATTCAAAGGTGCGGAGAAAGGTCTCATGTCCTTGGATTTGACTCCAAAGCAAAGCAAAAGAGAACACCATGGTCGCCCCAGTCAAAGAGACAATAAAAATTGACGCCGGTTGACGCAGCCGACTGGTGACTTGGTTAAATGAGATCAGTCCTATCCCGACGATCATGGCGCCGAGTAAGGGCAGGATAGGTATTAGCCATGCATATTGATACAGCTGTTCCATATAAAGTAAGCCTATTGAATTGTTGTTACACCCTTGTTTATCTATAACTTGGAAAAAGTGTCCACTGCCTCAACCCATGGTTTTGATTCAGAAGCCTTTTGTTGAAAAAGACCGAGCTACCAAGCCATGGCTACAGCGACAATATCGTTAACAATTGTGACATATCCTGTTGGCAGCAAAGTGCCGATTGTTCTCTAAGTGTGAGGAATTTTTGAATTGAGAGTGACAATAATTAATCAAGAAACATTTAAAATAGATTCAGATCACTGCTGTTTTCGAAAAATCAGTTGAGCCAGAAATCAGGTGGCGAAACCGCTGGAGAATTTGTCAAAGTGAGGAAGAACCAGCATAAGGAGCGAGCCAATGGAGCAGGGAGAAAACGCTTTACCAATTTGGGAATATAAAGTCGTTCATCTTAATATTAAAAATACCGAAACGCCTAGTGCTGAAGCTGCTAGTTCTGCAACCAAAGGAACGTTTAGTCCAGAATTTATTAAACAAGAATTCCCGGATATTTATAGTACAGAAAATACTTCTGATCACCCGGCGCGTCAATTGCAAGAGGCGCTGAATCGTTTAGGAAAAGAGGGTTGGGAATTAATTGAAATTTCTCAAATTGGCTCCTTAACTATGATGTTTTTGAAACGGATGAAATCAGAATCCAACGATAATTCTGAATAATTGAACCACTCCAGACACAGAGCATTTAAAATTTAGCTATAACTGGAATTGATCGAAATAATATTACGCTATTTTTTAGTTACCTTGCCTCATTATTGGTCATCACTTAAGATTTGTTTCGCGCGATCCATTCTTGATTAAAAATGATTTCATAAATGGGATTTTTCACTTGCAAATAGCCCTCTTCTTGCTTGACTAACCCCGATAAGATTAATTCTTTTTCTAGTGGCGTCTCTTGTACTGGCACCGCTCCTTGCTCTAAAATTTGTTCATAGAGCGCTAACAGTTCGTTTCGCGGCCAACGGCTATAAAGCACGCGATCGCGCACCGTTTTCAAATGTTCCGGTTCATCCTGCGCTTCCCAATTGTCAATAATGTTAGTCTGGACTAACTCGCTAACCCAGGTTGCTTCTTGTTGAGCGGGAATAGGTTCACTGGCATTGCGAATCAAGTGACAAATCTTTTGGGTGAGAAACGGTTGTCCCTTAGTCCAAGCTAAAACTTCTTTCAACACCGTTTGCGGATTTTCCACTTTCTCAGTTAAGCCTTGCAACAACGGTTGCGCTTCATGGCGTTTAAACCCGCTTAAGGAAATCGCCTCGCCAATATTAAACGGCGTTCTTCGGGTATCTGTAATTAAGTCGGAGGGCGTAGCTACTCCCAGCAACACAAACCTGAGACGTCTATATGCGGAATTGATACCGCCTAGATTGTAACAGGCGCGAATCAAAGCAAAAAAGTCATTGACGGAAAAATCCAGACTGAGAACCGCATCAATTTCATCAATAAAAATCACAATCGGTTGAGACGTCTTGTCCTCCTCAGTCCCCACATAAGGCAGCACCACTTCCTCTAAAAACTCGCTAAACCGTTGCACTGGCGAAAGGTCGCTTTGCTGTTGCCACCACTGTTTCAGATTGACCTTTCTCAGCAATCCCAGATTTTTCCACAATTCCACCGCCAATCCTTTATACCATTGCTCGCGAGTAACATCATCGCCGCCAATGCGAGTCAAATCAATGGCAGCGCAGTAATATCCCTCATGGCGCAGATGGTGCATCATTTGAATCATTAAACTCGATTTGCCCATCTGTCGGGGATTGAGAATATAACAAAACTTCCCTTGCTTGATGGCTTTGTATAGATAACGGTCTGCCGAACGCACCACATAAGTAGGGGCATCCATGGGCAAACTGCCCCCGACTTGATAATCATAATCGGAAAAGTCCGCTTCACTGCGCAACAAGCGATTTTCAAACTGCAATTCCGCTTGGGTAGCTTTCAGCACTTCTAAGGTTTCGGAGAGGCTTTGGGTTCTCTGCTGTACTTTTTGTTCTAAATTGCGATTGGATTCTGCTAGGGCTTCTTTGGTTTCTTGTAAATTCTCATTAAGGGTTTGCATCTGTTGATAAAGCACCGCATTTTTTAGAGAAATGGCAGCCTGAGAAGCAAGGATATTAATGATTTCTAAACGGTCATTGGTAAAGGCTTGTGTAGTAAGATTATTTTCTAAATAGATGAGTCCTAACAGTTCCCCTTGATTGACAAGGGGCGTACATAAAATGGACTGCGACTGATTTTTCACAAGATAGGGATCATGATTAAAAAGTTGTTCACTGGCCGCGCTATCTAAAATGACACTTTCTTGGGTTCTGGCAACATAGTTAATGATAGACAGGGGGAATTGTTCACTGTCAGTGAGAGGAATGGAAATAGAAACCGTCGTTTCTTGCCCTTGGGCTTTGGCTTCGATAGATAATTGACCTTGTTGATCTAAAATTAACAAGCCCAGTTGCGCCCCGGCATTTTCCACTACAATTTGGATTAGTTTCCTTAATAATTCGTCAAGAACAATTTCTGCGGCGATGGTTTGAGATGCCTTGACAATGCTCATTAAGTCGAGTTCTTCGGAATTGCTGCTGGTGGTGGAATCAATCGCTATTTCTTGCTGATGATTAAGTTTCGGTTGAGAAAGCGTTTGCTCAAGTTGAAATTGAGAGACTGTTCCTAAAGAAAATATAAAGAAGAGGCGCGATCGTTGATAACAAGGGTCAAACTTGAAATAGATGCAACGATTCGCTATTAAAATGA
>PXPI01000008.1 GCA_003021905.1 Cyanobacteria bacterium SW_9_44_58
GCAGAAACAAGCCAAGGGGCTGTCATCTGAGGTCTCCTCAGATGTTTATACGCCCCGTCCAATCACATCGCTTTTAGCGATTGATTGTGGGTCGTTGACGGTAAAATTGCAACGGGACTTCAGTCAGTAATTGGCATGGCGATTTATTTCTATAAAGTCGATCAACCTTATGGTTGCTTTTCTAACTTTTCTCCTCATGAGGTGATCATCGATGGGAAAAAATGGCCAACCGTGGAACATTATTATCAAGCCCATAAACTCCTAGGAACACCGGATGAAGAACTTATGGAAGTCATCCGTCGCGTTGCAACGCCCGAACAAGCTGCCGGCATGGGGCGGGATAATGCTCGAATTGTCCGCAGCGACTGGAATACAGCAAAAAAACAAGTCATGTGGCGCGGGGTATGGACGAAATTTAGCACCCACAAAGATATCCAAACTGTTTTACTCAATACCGGAGAAGAACGATTAGTCGAAAACTCCCCGCGGGATTATTATTGGGGACGCGGCAAGGATGGAACCGGGCAAAATGAACTGGGAAAAATGCTAATGCGGGTACGTGATTATCTTCGACAGCAACTGTCTCAGACACAAAGCAACTGAATAAATTAGAATAGAAAGATTGTAAGGAGAAAATCAGTTAACGCTTATTTAATTATGGCAGTTCCGAAGAAGAGAACCTCTAAAGCTAAAAAACGCTCTCGTAAAGCGGTTTGGAAAGGCAAAGCAGCAGTAGAAGCTGAAAAAGCCCTCTCATTAGGAAAATCAGTGCTCAGTGGTCGTTCTTCGTTTATTTATCCCACAGAGGAAGACGAGGAAGAAGACGAGCAAGAATAACCCATCAGATGGTAGGGGTAAACACTGGTTTGCCCTGACATCTTCTGAATGGCGTCCCCATCAAACTTGCTGATCTTGCCTTGACTTTTGCAACTTAATTTGTTAAAATTTTGGTGTGAATAAAAAAATTGCTAAGCTTCAAATTCAAGTCAAAAAGTTTTTTGGGAAAGTAAAGCAAGTCCAGAAGTTTTCCGAAATTTGGATGGACAAACGTTCATCCTGAAATTAAATAATTGAATCACAAATGCAAAGTGATTTCCTCTTGCAAGTATTAGAGGGGTTTAGTCTAACAAGCTGGGATCATCCAAGATAGTTTTTAATGCCGATTTCATCTCTTGAACAGTGGTTGTTGCAGTACCAAACTGACGCACGACAATACTCGCTGCTAAGTTTCCCAAGACTGCTGCTTCCCAAGAAGTTGCCCCAGCACATAAACTAATGGTTAAGGCCGCAACGACAGTATCCCCAGCCCCAGTGACATCAAAAACATCAGTTCGATTAAACGGGCGAATATGATTGACTTCTCCGGTATGCTTAAATAGGCTCATTCCCTCGTCTCCCCGAGTAATCAAAATTTGCTGGGCTTGGGTTAACTTTAGTAAATCTTGGCCGGCTTGATACAATAACTCTTCATTGCTAATGCTGTATCCCACAGCGGCTTCTGCTTCCGGAAGGTTCGGGGTAAATAGCGTGCCTCCTTGATAACGAGATAACTCGGTTTGAGCATCAATAATAGTGCGAGAATGGGATAAAGCAGCGGCAATGACTGGAGAACTCAGCACGCCATCCCCATAATCGGAACAAACCACAGCATCGACTTCCCCAACAGATGCCTTCACAAAATCCAAAAGTTGTGATTGGTAGCTGGCAGCTAAGGGGGATTTAGATTTGCGATCCAGCCGTACAATTTGTTGTGTCACTGACTGACGCGCATGACCGGAAATCCGAGTTTTGGTCACTGTCTCGCGATCGCGCACCGCAATCATCCCTGTGGTATCTACCCCAGCTTCGGCAAAAATGCCTTTCAAGGCAGACCCTTGAGCATCATGGCCAATAAGCCCAGCCACCTGCACTTGGGCTCCCATCTTAGCTAGATTATAGACGGCATTCCCACCTCCTCCAGGAATTTGGACGGTGTTTTCATGACGCAATATCAACACTGGCGCTTCCCGAGACAAGCGTTCCACTTCACCAGTAACAAATTCGTCTAACGCTAAATCTCCTACCACTAAAATTTGGGGCTGTTCAAAGCAATCAAGCAGATGAAACAGACGTGGAGCATGGGCTTCTAACTGCTGAAAAAATTCATTTTTGTGATTCATTAGCCTTCTTGCACCCGTTTCTCAAACTCTTCGCAAGGGAAATTCTACCTTCAAAAATCATGAAAAATTCTAAATTGTAATTAAAACATACCATTTTTCCCAGGTTTATCACCGAATAAAGCCAATTCTAATGTTACGATGAGAGCAATTTTAGTGCTGTGGATGGGGCGATGCTCTTTACCTAGAAAATTTAATTATGTCTGCTGTACGTTCTCCCAAAAAAACAAGTCAACTCCGTTCCTCAAAATCTTCCGGTTCTCAGGCAACTTCTCAATCCTTGCCGCTGCAATGGAAGCGTTCTCGGAAAAATGAAAAAAGTTTTCCCCTATTGATTCGGGTTTTATTGTTTTTGCAACATACTTCTTCTATCTTAACCTTAAGCGCGATCGCGGGCAGTTTAATTATGTATGGTTTAACATTCTACACCCAACAAATGTGGAATCGTCAATATGACAAGTTGCAAGAATTACAATATTATGAACGCAATGTAACTAGCATTCATGAAGCCCTCAAAGATGAAATTGCTGAACAAGCTAAGACAACCAATGAAACGTTTGTTCCTTTGACCCCTGATTATAATCTGTATCTGGAACCGGCAATGATTTCTCATTCTTCAGAAACCGCTTCTTCTTCTCAGTCTCGCAAAGTAGAACCTCCCAAAACGGATCGTCCTGTTGCTTACTAAAATGATACAAAATATGAGTCGGGAGTTTAGAAGACTAGTTTTTGTTTGGTTAATTTTCTTATTGGTATCAATCGGTTTAGGGAGCCGCATCTATTATCTTCAAATTGTAGTTGGCGATCAACTGCAAGCCAAAGCAAATAAACAACAAAAATTTGCCTTAAAGCCGTATATTCCTCGGCGTATGATTATTGATCGCGACGGTAGTGTTTTAGCAACCGATCGCGTAGTTTATGAGCTTTATGCCCATCCTCGTTTATTCAAGCAAGCTCCAAAAACAATCGCCACAAAACTAGCCGCTATCTTAGAAGATTACAGTAAATCCGAGTTATTAAATAAATTTGAAAAACGAGGAACAGGTATTCCCATTAAAGATCGCTTAACAGAAGAATTGGCCAGTGAAATTAAAACTATCCGATCCGATGGCTTAGAGTTAATTAAAAAATATGATCGTTACTATCCCCATGAAGGACTAGCTGCCAATGTTGTGGGATATGTCCAAAAAGATCAGCATCAAGGGAAAACAGGAGTTGAGTTTACCCAACAAGCTAAATTAACTCGTCAAGCGGAGAAGTTTTTTCCAGTGCAACGCACAGCAAGAGGAAATATTTTACCGGCTTACCTTCCTAAAAATACTGTCACATTTGATGACAAAAAACTTCAGCTAACCATTGATGCTAAACTACAACGTCTAGCCCATAAAGCTGTAGAAAAACAAGTTAAAGAATTTAATGCTAAGCGTGGTACTGTGATTGTTATGGATGTTCATAGCGGCGAATTGTTATCCTTAGTTAATGAGCCCTCTTACAATCCGAATCAATACTATGAGTACGATTTAGACCGCATGAAAAATTGGGCAGTTACCGATCGCTTTGAACCTGGATCCACATTTAAACCCATTAATGTCGCGATCGCGCTAGAAGCAGGATTAATTACTCCAGAGACGGAATTCCAAGATCCCGGGAAAATTAAAATCGGCGGTTGGACCGTTCGCAATCACGATTATTACAGTGAAGGGGGCCATGGAAAAATTGATATCGCAGAAATTTTACAAGTATCTAGTAATGTAGGGATAATTAAGATTATGCAACGAATGTCCCCTCAAAATTACTATGACAAGTTGCAAGAATTGGGAATTGAAAAACCAGTAGGTATTGATTTAACAGGAGAAACCCCTGGTTATCTTAAACCGGAATTTCAGTTTACGAATTACGAAATTGAACCCGCAACAACTGCGTTTGGTCAAGGCTTTTCTTTAACGCCGATTAAATTAGCCCAATTACACAGTTCACTAGCCAATGGCGGAAAATTGGTTACCCCTCATGTTGTCAAAGGATTAGTCAGTCAAAATGGGGAACTTGTCAATTCAAACAACGATTCTCAAAAACGAGTATTCTCTTCAGAAACCGCTAAAAAAGTTGTCGAGATGATGCAAACGGTGGTTAGTGAAGGCAGCGGCCAAACAGCCCAAATCCCTGGTTATCGGTTAGGGGGCAAAACTGGTACAGCTCAAAAAGCAGGTCTAAGAGGCTATTATACAAATGAAAAAATTACTAGTTTTGTGAGCATTTTTCCCGCAAACAATCCCCGTTATGTCGTGTTAGCCGTTGTCGATGAACCCAAAAAACCCTTAGCTTTTGGTTCCACTGTGGCTGCCCCAATTGTGAAAGAGGTTATACAAGGCTTAATTAGCATTGAGGAAATTCCGCCCAGTCATCCTGAAGAACTTAAAAATCAGGAAACGGATGAATCTTAAAGGAAGTTTCCAATAAATTTTTCCTTTAAGAAATGGTTCCAAAAAGTTACTTGATCGCGCAATTAATCAAGTTGCAACTAGACTTGAAATCCTTTGTGTCCTTCGTGTCTTTGTAATTCCAATAAATGCTTGGTATTGGGAGTTTCTTTAAAAAGTATAGCTGCGATCGCGCCTTTTGTTTTTGTTACTGCAATATATTTTCAATTAGATAGTATAATTGAAGGTTGAATCTAGTCATCCTGAACGAAGGGAGATTAAGCCACAGATGGACTTTCTGACGGAAAAAGACTTAGCAACTACCTGGCAAGAGACCATGAGGGTGCAAAATTTGCTAATAATGTTCAGGGATTTGATCAAGTCCGAAAAGATATTAATGATTGGCGAGAGAACAATATCAATTACAGTAAATTACCCAATGGGATTCGATTAAAGCTATTGGAGAAAAGGATATATAAAAATTACGGTATACCAGTTAAACATAGTGAAAATAAGCCATTAGTTTCTCATTTTTTATTATCAAGCGATCATAGCGTTTTTTGTCCGGGTATCATCAAAAATAAAGCAGAATATACTGAAAAAGCTGGGCACAATTATCTAGCTTTTTTACCGGATATTGAAGAAATTGAACAGTATCATCAAAGAAAACCTAATCAACTCATTATTATCGATTTCCCTTTAAATATTATCAGAGATTGTGTTTCCGGATTAGAGTATGTTCCTCAACTTTTAAAACCCTTACTTGAAACCGATCGCGCTCCCCGTTTCCATCAACCGGTTGGAAAGATTACCCCTATGATGAAAACGATTATAGCAGTTATTGGAATCACGAGGTACAGTAACAACATTGACTGAGTAAGGTTCATGACAAAATTTAATGACTTAATTGGTTCGGTGTCTAGCGTAC
>PXPI01000009.1 GCA_003021905.1 Cyanobacteria bacterium SW_9_44_58
AAGGTTAGTGTTCGTTGATGAGGAGCGGTGTGATGGGAAACTATCACGCACCGTTCTGGAGCCGAGTCAGTAGGGCAACCTACTGGCTTAGGTAACTTAGAAAATCGGTTTGAGCAATGTTATCAAGATGGTCGCAAGCTAGCTTCTAAACATGCTCAACTTCCCTTTGAGAGTTTTCCGGAAACGCGATCGCGCCTTTAGATCAACTATTAGATGAAAACTGGCTGCCATAACAACAACAGGTTAGCTATTGCCGCCGATATCCCCAGTATTAGATCCCACTAACGAAATATAGGGGTCAATTGCCAAATACTTTCTCGCCACAGCTTGGATTTGTTCGCTAGTGACGTTTGCAATACTCTCTTGAAAGAGATCATCAAACTCCACACCTCGGTTAAGCGTTTCATACCAGCCAAATAATTGCGCTAATTGACCGTTACTCTGTTTGCCGAGGGCATATTGCCCTAATAATTTATTTTTACTGGCTTGTAATTCTTCTGCGGTGAGTTCCACTTCACATAGCCGTTTCACTTCCTGACGCAACTCTTGTAAGGCAATCGCCACATTGTCAGGGGCAGTTCCAATATAGGTTACTAATTGCGACGGTTCGAGGCGTGTAGGATAAAAGGCGGAAACATCATAAGCGAGTCCTTGCTTTTCCCGCAATTCCACAAATAACCGCGACGAGAGACCATTTCCGAGATAGGTATTGATTAGTTTCAAAGTTGGGTAATCGGCATCTTGTATGGAAGCAGTGAGATAACCCAACATAATGATAGTTTGTTGCGTATTTTGAGGGATAGACTGTTGCGAGGGTTGCGGTGTCAGAGAAGGTAAGGAAGGTATGGATTGCGGGGTTGGCGGTTGCTTCCAGTCGCCAAAGACTTTCTCTACTTCCTGAATTCCTTGTTCTAGAGTAATGCGGCCCGCTAAACTGATAACTAATTGATCCGGACGGAAATAAGTGCGATGATAGGCTTCTAGTTCAGTACGGGTTAGCTGGGAAACCGTTTCTGACGTTCCTAAAACCGATACGCCATAGGGATGCTGAGGATACATTTGTGCCCGCAGTTGATTAAATGCCACATTGAAGGGCTGTTCTTGTTGGGCGGCAATGGTTTGTAGGGTGAGGGCTTGTTCCAGTTCGATTTCACTTTCGGGAAGGCTTGGGGCGCGCATTAATTCACCCGCTAATTGCAACATCTTTGGGAAATCTTCAGAGACGCTTTTGAGACCAATGGTAAAATAGTCGTTCGCACTTTCAGCATTCAAGCCGGCGCCGATGGATTCTACTTTTTCCGCTATTTCAGCGGCGTTAAGGCTTTCTGTTCCCTTGGCAATAACGGTTGAAAGCAAATGGGAAACACCGGCTTGAGAGAGAGGTTCCACTCGCGTTCCAGCGTTTTTTAGAAATAATCGGCCAGCAATAATATCAGCCGTGGGATTTTCAATAACAATGAGGGTAATTCCGTTGTCTAAGGTGGTACGTTGAATCGGTTGGCGCGTCGGACTCGGTTTTAGGGTTTGCATTACAGGTTTGACTTAAGTTGGGCTTTATTGAATTTTACGTCCCGTTAGCAATTGTCTCACTTCTAACATAGCGGAGTAAGTGGGCAGAATGTGCAAGGTATGTTCCGGAGGCGTGTGGTTTAAGGCAACGTCAATTGCTTCTTTTAACTTTTCTTTGATAATAAGATTTAAATCAGAATTGTTAAGGTTTTGTTGACTGTATTGAATTCGCAATGCCATATCATAAACGCGATCGCCGCTGATGACAATTGTCCCTCCTTGCGCTGCCAATTTTTCGGTATCCACATCCCAAATCCATGACACATCGGTACCATCGGGCGTGCGATCGTTTAATACCAATAAAGTGGTTTCAGATTTGCCTTGAGCTTTAATTTCATTAATGGTGCGAATCGTTTCATTCATCCCCACAGGATTTTTTGATAATAAAATTCGCACTTGTTTCCCTTTAACGGTTAACTCTTCCGCCCGTCCAAAGGCTGCCCGAAAATTTTTAACAGTTTCCTGAATTAAGGGCATGGCAATATTTAATGTTTGAGCCGTTAAACCAGCTGCTAAAGTATTATATTTGTTGTAAACCCCCACTAAAATTTGTCCCCACTCTTGACTGTTAATATCCAGTTTAGCTTTGCTAAAGTCGCAACTGGGACAGTGATAGTCGCCTAAATGAGATAAATAAACCCCTTGATACTCTAGGGAAGCGCCACAAGCGGGACAATAAATAGAGTCAACAGCATGGGGAATTTCTTCTAAATATAAGTGCGGTTCATTTAAGCCAAAAAATAAAACGTTTTGCGGTAAATTTTTTCCTAAGTAACAAAGGGTAGGATCATCCGCGTTTAAAATAACTGTTGTGGATTGCGGAAGCGGCAGAATTGCTTCTTGCCATTTGTCGCTAATGGCATCAACTTCTCCGTAGCGATCGAGCTGATCGCGAAACAAGTTTAAGCCTAAAATGATTCCAGGTTGACAGTCTTTTAATAACAGGGGAAAAACATTCTCATCAACTTCTAAAATCGCATAATCAGCGTTGAGTTTTCCGAGTAAATTGGTATCTGCTAAAAGCGCTGTAATAATACCATTGATTAAATTGGCGCCTGTGGCATTATGAGCAATTTTAGCGCCGGTTTCTTCTAAAATGGTTCTCAAAAGAAGAGAGGTGGTGGTTTTCCCATTCGTTCCCACAATAAAAATAATTTCTTCTCTTACTTGTTCACATAATAGCGCTAACAGTTTTGGATGAAGACGATTGGCAATTTCTCCGGGTAAAACACTTGCTGCCCCTAAGCGGAGTTTTCGGACAACAGCAGTCACGGTTTTGGCAAGAGCAACCGCTAAACCTAAACGAGCGCGATCGAGCAGTTTCATGTTAGTAAAATACAATCAATGAATTTTCCTATCTATCATAGAATCATTTATTTCTTTTGCTGTAAAATCAATTAACAAGTCGCCATGTTAATGTCAGTTTCATCTAAGAAGTTGGGGAGTGATTTGTCTAATTCATGTCAGAAAAAGTTATTATTATTCGTGGGGCTCCTGCTGAATTATTGCTAGCTCATGTTGCAGCAACGGGGATGCCAAGCATGGCAACCCATTGACCGCTTAGAAGACGCGATCGCGAGTCATAGGGGATTGATACAAGGCAGTATTTATTGATCGCAATCAACTCGTCAAGACCATTCTACAGCATTTATAGGAAAGTTATGAGACAGTGCAATGCTAAATGCTACTTCTCAATTAGAAACAGATCAACTCACTGGTCAAATTGTTAATGCTTAAACATGCATATCGTTAGTTCCCAATAATCAGCAGAATTAATGAAATAGAGCAATTCAATTTTTCCAAATTCAATGGCAAGTGAAAAAAATCAAACCCAAACCATAACGATGAATAGCACAGTCAACAAACAACTCATTATCGGTGCTGGATTTGTCGGTTTAGGAATTGCGCAAGCCTTAAAAGCGGCAAATATTCCTTACGAGCAAGTTGATGCTAGCGACGATATTGGCGGCAATTGGTATCACGGGGTTTATGAAACCGCTCATATTATTTCTTCCAAAAAAGTCACGCAATTTACTCATTTCCCGATGCCAGCCCATTATCCCGACTTTCCCAGTGCGCAACAAATGCTGGATTATTTACATACCTTTGCTGACCATTTTCAATTACGCCCCAATATTGAACTGAATCGAAAAGTAGTTGATGTGCGGCCAGTGGAAGATAATCTTTGGCAAGTGACCTTTGCGAATGAAGAAACAAGACTTTATCAAGGCGTAGTTTTATGTAATGGTCATCATTGGTGTAAGCGTTTTCCTGAGTTTCAAGGAGAATTTAATGGGAAGATCATTCATTCTAAAGATTATAAACACCCTGAACAATTAAAAGGTCAACGAGTATTAGTCATTGGCGGCGGCAACTCCGCTTGCGATATTGCAGCCGAAGCGGCCAGAATTGGGGCGAAAAGTGTTTTAAGTTTGCGAGAGTCAGTATGGTTTCTCCCCAAAACCTTTGCCGGCAAACCCGTGGTCGATTTATTTCGCGGCTGGATGCCGGAATGGTTGCAGCGTCTCATCGCTTACGGCATGATTCGCGTAACCTTTGGAAAACATGAAGACTATGGAATGAGTAAACCCAACTATCGCATTTTTGAAAAACATCCCACTCTCAATAGTGAAGTGCCCTATTACATTAAACATGGCCGCATTACGCCTAAACCAGAAGTGAAAAAATTAGATGGGGAGGAGGTCGTATTTGTGGATGATACGCGGGAGAAAATTGATCTCATTGTTTGCGCCACAGGATTTTATGTTGCTTACCCCTTTTTGCCGCCAGAATTACAGCGAGTCAAAGGGCCAGTTGTGCAATGTTATGGCGGTTGCTTCCTTGATGATTATAAAGGATTAGCATATATGGGATGGGGACAAGCGCGTGGAGGAGTGGGTTCTCTTATGGCAGCGTATGCCCCTGTATTTGCCCGTTTATTGAAACTCCAAGATGAAATTAATATCCCCCTTGGTCGCGTTTTTAAGGAGATGGGACAGTCATTACCCGAAACGCATCTTAGCGATCCTCATCAAGTATTTCGACAGTTAAAGTTATTGAATTTTATTTTCCCTTGGTTTAAGAGAAAAGCCTATCAGGTAGATAAACAAAATCCCAATTTTCAAAATCAATGCTTGTAATTCAGATTCACTGAGGAGGAATTTCAGTATTACAAGCTAACGCAACCGTTTGTTCTGAAAAACTAATTATTGATAATTTTTCTGGTGTCTCTAGTAGTGCTTTAGCCGTTAAAAATCCAGCAATCGTCCAAGTTTGGAACGTTCTTGCCTTCTTCCCGATTAAACGTCCATTTTTACCATCATCATATTCGGGCCATTGGTCATTGAGTAAGCGTTGTTTGGCAAGATTGAAGGCTTTTTGCGCTAGCTGAGTTCTGCCTGTTTTCTGAGCGGCTGCTGTTAACAGCCACAGTAAGAACGGCCAGTTACCCCCATTATGATAGGACCAAGGGGTATTTTTAGGATCACAGCCCGTGAGAGTGCGCCAATCTTAACCTTCTAAGGCGGGAAAACAGAGTTTCATGGGCATTTGTCCCCCTAAATCATCCCAGCGTTGTTCAATTAAATCCATGATGGCTTGAGATTGGGTTTCATCGGCGAGGGAAGTTAACACTGCCATGAGATTTCCCTGAGAAAAGAAGCGATAATCAATCCGCCCGGGCCCTAAGTTGCCCACAAAATAACCACTTGTCTCTGGTAACCATTCAATTAACCACTGGGGAATGGTATCGGGATAAATGTTAAACTTATTAATTGCTGTGCCGTATTCTTCCACATCATAACGATAGATATTATTGAGTCGAGTTAAATTGAGCCAAGAATATTCGCGAATATGGTAGGCAAGATGATTAATACGATTGTTGGTGGCTGTAATGTAGGGGTTATTTTCAGGAGAAAGGGATAATAATTCTTGGGCAGACCGAACAGCAAGGTAAAATAAGGCTTGAATATCAAGGGGATGTCCATAAACGCCCATCCGTCGATCAATGGTAAAGGAAGCATCGGGAACCAATAAAGTGGGTAACATTTCAAAGCAAGGGGTTAGATATAAATCTAAAATTAGACGAATTCCCTGTTGAAAACGGGGGCGTTTCACTAATTCCCAGTCATCTGTTACTTTAATATAGGTTCGTAGAATAAATAGCCACCAAAATCCTGAATCGACAGGGGCAACTCGCGCGATCGCGCTTTCTCCAAAATCAGCAATAATTTGACCTTACCGAGAATCCACCTTAAAACTAGCAGGCATTAACCCTTGACTAGGCTGAAAACAATCCATTTGTTTTTGATGGTTTTGTAATTCAATCATTTGACAGAGAAAATTGCGGACAACATCAGTTTTTCCCTGCATTAGAAACGCTAAAGCGGCGACAGCAAAATCCCGAGTAAAGCATTGATCATAGTTTAATGGGGAGTCTTGAACCTCTTGAGCCGCAAGCACTCCGATGGGTTGCCCTTGATCATTGATAATGGCATTTTCTAAAACTTGCCAAGCATTTTTAATGACTTCATCCTCAGTGATCATGCTTATTTTCTTCCCGTGGCACTATGGTTCATTTTCAAGATATACCTTGGAACTGAGAACAGGCTGAAAGCAAGATAATGTTTCATCAAAACATCTAATCCCGAAGGCGTGAAAAGTAATACCAATTCTAAAAACTGAAGTTACAGTTAATCCCCCCTAACCCCCCTTTGTAAGGGGGGAAAAGAAAGGTAGTAGCGCCAATTCTTAGAAATGGTATAGCAATTCTCGAATTTATTTATATTGAGACCTAGAGAAAATATCAAAACGATTGAATTAAAAAATATTTTGCAAGATGAGTACAAATATAAGTTTGTTGAGTATCTGCTTAATGCAGAAAGAAAGGGTGCTAAACTTTATGTTAGAAAACCTAATCATGAACTAAAGCGTGTTACCTTATCAAACCAATTTGGTAATTTTTAAAAGTTCAATATTATTAAGGATAATAGCCTAAAAAAGTAACGGCTTCAGGTAATTCTACTAAAACAAATTGATTCTGTGGATAGAGATAATCTTCCCCAGATTCGTCAATCACCCGCAAACATTCTACTTCACTTGCCTTCTTATCAGGTAGAATACGATAAAGTTTCCAATATTCTAAATCTCCATATTCTTGCCCTGAAATACAGATGGCAAATTGAATATTTAAATCTTTTTTATTCATTGGCTTTTTATTTAAAAGTCTGCATTATCAGGAGTTCGGGGAAAGGGAATAACATCACGGATATTTTGTATTCCAGTCATAAATTGAATTAAGCGTTCAAAGCCTAAATCAAAACCAGAATGAGGAACAGTTCCATAGCGTCTTAAATCAAGATACCACCATAATTGTTCGGGGTCTATTCCAGCTTCTTTAATCCGCTTTTCTAGGATATCTAACCGTTCTTCTCGTTGCGAACCGCCAATAATTTCGCCAATTTTTGGGGCTAAAACATCCATTGCGCCGACGGTTTTTTCGTCATCATTGAGACGCATATAAAAGGCTTTAATCTCACTAGGATAATCGGTAAGAATAACAGGTTTCTGGAAGTGTTCTTCGCATAAATAGCGTTCGTGTTCGGATTGTAAATCAATGCCCCATTCTACTGGGTATTCAAATTGTTTATCGGCTTTTTCTAACAGCGCGATCGCGCTTTTATAGGTAATGCGTTCAAAGCCTTGATTGATAATATTATCGGCAGTGGTCAATACCGAATCATCAATCCGTTGATTGAAAAATTCCATGTCTTCGGGACACTCATCCAACACGGTTTGAAAGATATGTTTCAGGAACGCTTCCGCCCAATCCATATCCCCTTGCAGGTCGCAAAACGCCATTTCCGGTTCAATCATCCAAAACTCGGCTAAATGGCGCGAAGTGTTAGAATTTTCAGCGCGGAAGGTGGGGCCAAAGGTATAAACGCGATCGAAACTTAACGCCATGGCTTCGGCTTCTAACTGGCCGCTCACGGTCAGATAAGCCGGCTGTCCGAAAAAGTCTTGGGAATAATCAACTTTCCCGTTTTCTTTAGGAACATTGTTGAGATCGAAACTGGTGACATTAAATAATTCCCCTGCCCCTTCACAATCATTGGTGGTAATAATGGGGGTATGCATCCACAAAAAGCCATGTTGTTGGAAAAACTGATGAACGGCATTGGCGCAGCTATTTCGTACCCGCATCACTGCACCTAGGGTATTGGTTCGCGTCCGAATATGTCCGATGCTGCGGAGAAACTCAAAGGAGTGGCGTTTTTTCTGCAAGGGATAGGTTTCGGGATCCGCTTCTCCATAGACGGTTACCGCAGTCGCTTGCAACTCAATGCTTTGCCCTTTTCCCGGAGATTCGGCTAAGGTTCCTGTTACTTCCACCGACGCCCCGTTATTAAGTTGTTCCAGTTTCTCCTCATAATCCTCTAGTGTGGGTTCTAAAATCACTTGTAAATTAGCCAAAGACGAACCGTCATTGACTTCCATAAAGGCAAACTTTTTTGATTCCCGTTTGGTGCGTACCCAGCCTTGAATGGTTGCTTGTTCTTCCGGTTCTCCGTTGCGCAGTAAGTCTAGGATGCGACGTTTTGTCATCAATTTTTTCTCTATCACAAAAAAAATAATGGGCTATGTAGGACTCGAACCTAAAACCAATCGGTTAAGAGCCGAGTGCTCTACCAATTGAGCTAATAGCCCTTGCTCCTATATAAGATAGTTTAGGATTCGGTCTTGCTGCAATCCGTGAGAGGCTTGGCATCATTGATAAGATGAACGAAAGACGAAAACAGGATGCTGGTTAAGATGGCGAAGCAAACCGTTACTCCTTATGGCAGTTGGAAATCTCCCATTACCTCAGATTTAATCGTTTCGGAAAGTATTGGTTTAGGCGGGGTTATCTATGACAGCCAAGATATCTATTGGTTAGAAGGACGCCCCTCAGAAGAGGGACGATATGTTTTAGTCAGACGGACGCCTCAAGGAACTGTGGAAGATGTGACCCCGCAACCTTACAATGTTCGCACTCGCGTTCATGAATATGGCGGCGGTGCGTTTTTAGTTGCCGAAGGAACCATTTATTTTGTCCATTTTGACGATCAGCGTCTTTACCGAAAATTTCCCTATGCGGATCCTGAACCCCTAACGCCAGAAGGAAAACGGTCCTACGCAGAACCTTTATTAGATAGCTGGCGCGATCGCTTAATCTGTATCTGTGAAGACAACGAAACGATTGATGCTGAACCCAGAAACTATATCGCCTCGATTGACTTAAATACTGGCAAGGCGGCACCGCTGGTGTCGGGATGCGATTTTTACGTTTCCCCGCGGCTTAGCCCAGATGGGAAAACCTTAGCTTGGGTGCAATGGAATCATCCGAATATGCCTTGGGATGATACAGAACTCTGTATCGGAACCATTGATGATGAAGGCATGATCAGAGATATCCAAGTGGTGGCAGGGGGAAAAGAAGAAGCCGTCTGTCATCCTCTGTGGTCGCCGGATGGACAATTGTATTTTGTTTCCGACCGCACCAACTGGTGGAATTTATATCGTCTTACTTCCGAGGGGGAAATTGAATCCCTGTTCGAGATGGAAGCAGAATTTGCTTTTCCCCATTGGGTGTTCGGCTTGTCATTGTATGACTTTGTTTCCCCAGAACAGATTGTCTGTACCTATACCCAAAATGGGCAGTGGTATTTAGCTACCCTGAATACGAAAGCCAAGACCCTAAAACCCCTTGATGTTCCCTATACCGATATCGGTTCGATTCACACCGAAGCCAATGAGGTGGTTTTTGTGGCGGGGTCGGCAACGGAACCTACTTCAGTGGTGGAGATGAATATCGAAACCGGAAAAAGCCGCGTTCTCAAAAAGGCAACCAATTTAGACATTGATCCGGGCTATCTCTCGGTTCCCGAACCCATTGCTTTCCCGACAACCGGAGAGAAAACGGCTTATGCCTGGTTCTATCCGCCGCAAAATAAAGATTATCGCGGACCGGATGGGGAATTGCCCCCCTTAATTGTGAAAAGTCATGGCGGGCCCACTGCTGCAACCAGTCCTCGCTTTAATTTGAAGATTCAGTATTGGACCAGTCGCGGGTTTGGCTTTGTTGATGTCAATTATGGCGGCAGCACCGGTTATGGGCGGGAATACCGGCAACGACTGCGGAAAAATTGGGGAATTGTTGATGTCGATGACTGTGTCAATGCAGCGAAATATTTAGCCCAAACCGGCAAAGCGGATGGCAATCGTCTGGCCATTACCGGCGGCAGTGCCGGCGGTTACACCACCTTAGCCGCGCTGACCTTTCGGGATACCTTTCAAGCGGGGGCAAGCCATTATGGGGTTAGCGATTTAGAAGCCTTGGCGCAAGAAACCCATAAATTTGAGTCCCGGTATTTGGATCAATTAGTAGGACAATATCCGGACGAAAAAGAGATTTATCACGCGCGATCGCCTATTTATCATACCGAAAAACTCTCCTGCCCAGTCATTTTTTTCCAAGGGTTGGAAGACAAAGTAGTGCCCCCCAATCAAGCGGAAAAAATGGTGGAAGTGATTAAACAAAAAGGACTTTCCACCGCTTATGTGCCTTTCAAAGGGGAACAACATGGGTTCCGTCGCGCTGAGAATATTAAACGCGCCTTAGATGGCGAATTTTATTTCTATTCTTGTGTCTTTGGGTTTACCCCTGCTGAAGACATTGAACCAGTAGAAATTATGAACTTATAAAATTACCTGCTGAAGACAACGAAGCGACGCTTAGAGGTCAATTGTGAATTTTTGACGTTTTAATCATAATTTGACTGTTACCCTGGCGGAAATTTAGGAAATTTAGCTAGAGTTTCAATCATAATGGAAAACTTAAAAGACTTGTAAAATGCTTTTTATTGCTAACTTCCAGCGGTATCAATCCCAACTAATTCCGCAACGGTAAAATTAGTGAGAATCCCCAAACTCGCCATTTGATGATATTCAGTTACATTAAATAAACGCTTTTGCAACAACATATTTGCAACATGGAAAATGAATGATGAGTCTTTAATAAAAGTTGAAGGAAAAAAATTATTATGTCTCACGCCACCGATATTGTAACCCTTGGTCGCTGGATGGCCGCAGATTTTAGCAATCAACAACAAGCCTTTACCAATCCACCATTTTTTGCTCACGTTCGAGTTGGGATGCGTCCCTTACCGGTAGAGTTATTATCAGGGATTAGTCTGTTTGTGGAACAGGCTTATGATTATATGTTGCATAATCCCTATCGGGTACGGGTTTTGAAATTAATACAAGCTGATGACCATATTGAAATTGAAAACTACAAGTTAAAAGAGTCTCAGCCTTTTTTTGGGGCAAGTCGAGAACCGAAACGTTTGTTAGAACTGTCAGTGGATAATCTAGAAAAACTCCCCGGTTGCAATATGATTGTTCATTGGACTGGCAACAGCTTTAAAGGAGAAGTGGAACCCGGAAAAGCATGTAAAGTGGTTCGCAACGGCAAAGAAACTTATCTCGATAGCAGTTTTGAAATTGATAATGAAAAGTTTATCAGTTTAGATCGCGGTCGCGATCCAGAAACCGATGAACGGGTTTGGGGGTCAGTTGCTGGGGCGTTTCATTTCGTCCGTTGGGCAAGTTTTGCTGATGAAGTCAAAGCACCCTCCAATGTTGGATAATCTGCTGTAGCTTGTTTTAGCATTTCCCCTCTTTCCAGTTTCTTGGCGAGGGGAACAATCTAATATTATCTCGTCGCGCGATCGCGCCTTTAGCACCTAAATCAAAATTTTGCTCTAAGCTAAAGATAAAAAGGACGTGTCATCAGAATAATGGTCATTTTGCAACGTTTCATGAATTATTCCTGACTGCTATAGTTTTTATCTAATAAAGAATTTAAATTACTAAGCATAACCGGAATATAACTGGAATATCGCAGTTTGAGGATGTTCCCCGATCGCGCTTTCCATTCGACTAAAATAGAGCCAACCCCTAGAGTAATCATTCGGAATTAATTACGATGACCATTACTTCCATCACCTTACCCACTCAAAATGAACTTCCCTGCGATGATGGAATTCCCATGGAAACGCAACGACACAAAATGCAAATGGATTTATTGATCCATACCCTGTATCCTTGGTTGGAACAGCGAAATCAGGGCTATATTGGCGGCAACATGTTTATCTATTACAGCGCTGCCCAACTGAAAAATCAAGATTTCAAAGGACCGGATTTTTTTGCCGTTTTAGATGTGCCGAAAGTGGAACGAAAAAGCTGGGTAGTTTGGGAAGAGGGAAAAGCCCCAGATGTCATTGTGGAATTGCTTTCGGAAAGCACCGCAAATGATGATAAGACAAAGAAAAAACAAATTTATCAAGATCAAATGCGGGTTCCAGAATACTTTTGGTATGATCCTTTTAATTCGGAGGATTTAGCTGGATTTCGCTTGCATGGAAGAATCTATCAGCCTATCTCTTGGGAAGACAAAGGCTATTTCTGTGAAGGATTGCAACTGTATTTAACCCGATGGGAAGGGAATTATGAGGGCGTAACGACAACTTGGCTGCGATGGGCTGATTTCGAAGGGAATGTTTTGCCCACAAGGGGAGAAATGGCACAACAAGCCCAAGCTGAAAAGGAGAAGTTAGCAACAAAACTTCGTGAAATGGGAGTTGATCCCGATGCTCTATAGAAAAGATGGGAATATCGACAATAATCTGATATAGCAATCTCTGACACCGATCCTGGTGTGAGATACTGAAGATATACACAAAATTTAATATAAAAACAGGAAGAAACCTGAAATGGTTGCTACACCCGTAAAAGGAAATCGTTTAACTCTGCAAGTGGCAGATATTGCAACTAATACCACGGCGATTCGCTGCCTAGACTGGGACCGCGATCGCTTTGATATTGAGTTTGGCTTGCAAAATGGGACGACTTACAATTCTTTCCTAATTCGAGGGGAAAAGACAGCATTAGTGGATACTTCCCACGAAAAATTCCGTGATCAGTATTTATCGCAACTCAAACAACTGATTGATCCAAGTGAAATTGATTATCTCATTATTAGCCACACGGAACCGGATCATAGCGGATTAGTTAAGGATGTCCTCGATCTTGCCCAGCAAGCTGTTGTAGTAGGTAGCAAGGTCGCCATTCAGTTTTTAGAAGGGTTTGTGCATCAACCGTTTGAACGGGAAATTGTCAAAACCGGCAGTCAATTGGATTTAGGGAGCGATCATCTTTTAGAGTTTGTCAATGCCCCGAATTTGCATTGGCCGGATACCATGTTGACCTATGATTGGGGCACACAAGTGCTGTTTACTTGCGATGTGTTTGGCATGCACTATTGCAGTAATGATCTATTGGATACAGATTTAGAAGCCATTTCCCCGGACTATCGCTTCTATTATGACTGTTTAATGGGCCCCAATGCGCGATCGGTGTTATCGGCGTTAAAACGCATGGATAAGTTAGGGGAAATTGCCAAAGTCGCTAATGGTCATGGTCCCATCTTAAGTTATAACGTTGAGGAACTCATCAATCGCTATCGCACCTGGAGTAAGAATAAAACAAAAGCAGAAAAGACGGTTGCGCTATTTTACGTTTCAGATTATGGCTACAGCGATCGCGTTTCTCAATCCATTGCTTACGGGATTACGAAAACCGGCATCAATGTGGAAATGACGGATTTGTTGGCAGCAGATCAGCAACAAGTGCGGGAATTAGTGGAACAATCCAGCGCGATCGTCATTGGCATGCCTCCCACAAGCGGCGATAAAGCCACAGAAGCTAGTGCCACTTTAGGAACCATTATCGCTTCTGTTTCCTCGAAACAAGCAATCGGCGTCTTTGAATCCTATGGGGAAGATGATGAACCCATTGATCCCATTAAAACCCGATTTACCGATTTAGGCTTAAAAGAGGTGTTCCCTGCCATTCGCATTACCGATACCCCTAGGGAAACCACCTATAAACTCTGTGAGGAAGCCGGAACCGACTTAGGGCAATGGCTGCAACGGGAGAAAACCGTTAAACAAATGAAATCCCTGGATAGCGAGTTAGATAAAGCCATGGGGCGTTTAAGCGGGGGACTTTACATTATCAGCGCCAAAAAAGGGGACTTAAAAAGTGCCATGTTAGCCTCTTGGGTTGCCCAAGCCAGCTTTGATCCCCCAGGCATTAGTATTGCGGTTGCTAAAGATCGCGCGATCGAGGCGTTGATGCAAGTGGGCGATCAGTTTGTCCTCAATATTTTAGAAGAAGGGAACTATCAACATCTGATGAAGCACTTTCTGAAGCGGTTTAAGCCAGGGGCAGATCGCTTTGAGGGCATCAATACCCAAACCGCTGAACATGGTTCCCCGATTCTCACTGATGCCTTAGCGTATTTGGAATGCGAAGTAGTTCGCCGGATGGAATGCAGCGATCATTGGATTGTTTACAGCAAGGTGACGAACGGACGGGTTTCCAAACCGGAATCGTTAACCGCAGTTCACCACCGGAAAGTGGGCAATCATTATTAACCCGCTTCAGCTTATCCCCATTCTTTTTTTAGGAATCACTCATAAGCAGTTATTATTATGCAACCAAGAGACACACAAGTGCTTCCCATCGCTTCCGATACGACTGTCTATCGATCGCGCACTTGGGACCGGCTAAAATTTGAAATTGAATACGGCTTACAACGGGGAACCACCGCCAATTCTTATCTCATTGAAGGGGAGAAAACGGCCTTATTTGATCCGCCGGGAGAGTCATTTACCGAGATTTTTTTAGATTCCCTGCAAAACCGGATTTCCCTTGCCAGTATCGACTATATTGTTTTAGCCCATGTTAACCCGAATCGCGCGGAAACCCTCAAAGCATTACTAAAGCTAACCCCTGACGTTACCTTAGTTTGTTCCAATCCGGCAGCCCTTTCTTTAGAAACCCTTCTTGGGAAAAATGCAGCGAACTATTTTGTCATTAAAGGGGAAGAAACCTTAGATCTAGGAAATGGCCATCACCTAGAATTTTTATTAACGCCGACGCCTCGTTGGTCGGATCAGCTTTGTACCTATGATCCCAAAACTGAGGTTCTGTTTACCGATAAAATATTTGGCGCCCACGTTTGCGGGGAACAAATTTTTGATGAGGGATGGCAAGTCTATCAAGAAGATCGCCGTTATTATTTCGATTGTTTGATGGCCCCTCATGCCAGTCAAGTGGCAAGCATTTTAGACAAGTTTCAAGGAAAATCGGCAAAGCTGTATGCGGTTGGTCATGGGCCGATAGTCCGCTACGGGTTGCGAGAGTTGACCAATGCCTATCGGGAATGGCTAAGCCAACAACAGCAACAAACGACAAAAGTAGCGCTCTTGTATGCCTCGGCTTATGGCAATACCGCAACCATTGCCAACGCGATCGCGCAGGGAATTACGAAAGCTGGGGTTGCTGTCGAAGCCATTAATTGTGAGTTTACCGACCCGGAAACGACAAAATCCATTATCCAAAACACGAACGGCTTAATTATCGGATCGCCTACCTTAGGGGGACATGCCCCTACCCAAATTCAAACAGCCCTGGGCATTATTCTCTCCAATGCTGACAAAGGACAACTGGCAGGGGTCTTTGGATCTTACGGTTGGAGTGGGGAAGCCATTGATCTGTTGGAACAAAAAATCAAAGATGCCGGATTCCGCTTTGGATTCGATCCCATTCGGGTTAAATTTAAACCCACCGACAGTACGATCAAATACTGCGAAGAAGCGGGAACCGATTTTGCCCAAAAGCTGAAACGAAAACAGAAACGACAGGCAACTCGTCAAGCAGTCACTGATTCTCAAGCAGCGCGAACGGAACAAGCCTTAGGCCGCGTTGTTGGGGCATTGTGTGTGGTTACTGCCAAAAAAGGAGAAGTAGCCAATGGAATGTTAGCCTCTTGGGTATCCCAAGCCACGTTTTCTCCCCCGGGTTTAACCGTCGCTGTGGCCAAAGAACGCGCCATCGAATCCTTAATGCATGTCGGCGATCCCTTTGTTCTCAATATCCTACCGGAAGGGAAACAACTGCAAAAACACTTTATGAAAAATTATTCCCCTGGGGAAGATCGCTTTGCTGACATTGAAACTGAACAAGCCGAAAATGGTTGTCTGATTCTAAAACAAGCCTTAGCCTATATTGAATTGGAAGTAGAAAATCGCATGGAGTGCGGGGATCATTGGTTGGTTTATGGCGTTGCCAAAGCTGGGAAAGTATTAGATCCTGAGAAGGTAACTGCTGTACATCATCGCAACTCAGGCAGCCATTATTAACTCTTCGATTCCACTTAAAGTCCCATCAATACACCAGGCTTTTTTTGCGTCGGCAGCACCTGTAAACAATTGCGTTTAGCGCAGTAAGCCAGATCCGCTTCTTGACCTAAACGGCACAGGCGTTGCCCATGACTGGAAAGACGGAATAATTCCAACAAGTTGCTTTGCCATTGACAATAAAGCGCGATCGCGCCGATGACTTCATCATTGCCAATGGCTTCCGCATTTTCATGACTCAAATTATCCAATAAACAATGGGCAATTGCCCCGGCACAAGCCGTGTCTTCTAAAGAATAACTTCCTTGCCAACCCGATCCCACTAACCATAAGGTTTCCGGTTGTTGCCTTTGTAAATAATCAATCACAGACTGGTCATTGACAAACGCCGCTGTTAACACCGTTGGCGACTTTTCTACCCGTTGCAGGGCGCGAGTGCCATTGGTGGTACTGAGAAAAAATCGCTTGCCTTTGACCCGTTCGGAAGTGCATTCTAAGGGAGAATTGCCTAAATCACAACCTTCGACTTTTGATCCGCCGCGTTCGCCAGCCCGCAAACGCAACGCGCAATCCCATCTTTCACTAACCTCCATTAACTGTTCAATATCGCTGAACGCCTGCACTGCTTCCGCCCCTGCAGCGAGTACCGTCGCGATCGTCGTTGTTGCCCGTAACACATCAATCACAACGGCACAATCAGGGAGACGATCAGTGGGCGTTAATTCTGGGGTGTCATAGACAAATAGCTTCACCGTATTTAAGATTTGCGCATACGTCACCCTGACAATTTAACCAGAAAATGTCATCATAGAGCTAACCGATTTGTAAAGAAGTATAACGAACGATGAACGATAAAAATTATTCTTGGAAAGGAAGCCCGAATGCAGGCTTTGTTCTTAGCCTACTCGCGCTATTCGGGGGAATTGCCTTTCTCGCTTTAGGCTTTATCGGTTAATTAATAACTAACAAAAATGCTTTTTCCCGGGGTAGTTGCTTAAAAAGTAACTGCCCTAAATAAGCTGAGGAGAGCGGCAAGCAAGAAGCAATCATTGTTTTCCAGGCTGAAATTGGACACAGCGCTTTTCTTCAGTTTCGCGAGAAGTAAAATTCCGGTTTTTGAAGAGATTGAGGTGGCGCCATCTCAGGTGGTAGAAAGAGTAAGACGGGATTTGTCCCGCGTCTTTTGTTTGATCGAATCTTCGATTCGGTGAGCCTCCGGCTCAATCGCCGTAGGACGAAGTCCGCGCGAAGCATCGAGCGCGTCTTTAAGACGTGGGAGTGCGTCAAACCTGACTAGGTTTGAGTTCCTAATTTTAGAAAAGTATTGGGAACTCAGCATTGCTATCACACAAAATTTAATCTTATATTTCCCAACTGCCATCGCGGTAAAATAGAATTAATTAAAGCGCTGGAAGCAGTTATTAAAAAAATTCCCTCAACTTTGTGAAACGGTTAGTTGCGATTGTTGTTCTAAAGTTGCAATTATTTCCATAAATTCTTGTTCAAAGCCAACTTGGGCTCGGTTTGTTTTTCCCCCTACATAAAGACAATTGTCAGTTTGTAAAGCCCAAATTTGAGAATGAGAAACGTAACTCATGATGACTCCTGCCATGAGTAAGACAAAACCTGTATAGACGATGGGGATGCCAGGGTCGGCTTTAATTTGTAAGCCCGTAGAACCAATTAACTCTTGAACCTTTAAAGTCATTCCTTCTACTTCAATTGCCATCCCTGGGCGAACGACTCCTGTTAATTCTCCTGCTGTATCGTACACCAACAGCGTTCCTTTTAAATCCCGGGTCAGCAGAGATACCCCTTTGCTAAGATCCGGTTTAATGGGAACCCAACTTCCCCACAAACGGCCTTCTCCTTCATTATTTAATTGGGCCATGGGCAGTTTAAAAACCGGACTATTATTAAGTCGGACTTTCACTGCGGAAATGCCCCAGTCGGTTTGGTAAAGGGTTACCCCGTCGTAGCGTAGGGGTTGGTTAACGTGAATGGTTTTCTGTTTCAGTTCGTTGCCTTCGAGATCAACGACGGATAAGTCAGAATAAAACTGATCAATTTCTCCCTCATTTGTGTAGTCAATCCAGAAATCATTTACTCGTACCGCCCAGTCTTTGGGAATCTGCGATCGCGCTAATTTTCCTGCCTCAATAATATTTTTAATTTGGAAGGTTTCTCCGCTGGCGACTTTTTCTTGCGCCATAAACCCGGTAAATGCTCCCCAAATTGCCCCAGCCAGAATAATCAACATGCTGGCATGGACCACAATGGGACCAATGCGTCCAATGAGCCCTTTCCGGGCATACAGTTGATTTCCCTGTTGAAAAATTTGGTAGCGATGCTGTTTTAATTGCCCAATTGCCTGTTCCAGTGACTGATTGGGCAGTTCGGTACTGAGCGCCAGTTTTTCAAATTGACCGGGGCGTTTATAATACTGCCAACGTCGGGCTGATTTTAGGGTGGGAAGTTGACGGGTAAAGGTACAGGCCGTTAAGCTGCTGCCAAATACGACCAGCAAGGTAACAAACCACCAGGTGGTATAGACATGGTCTAATCCCAATGCCAGAATGAACTTCCAAGAAATAAAGCCGAAAATGGCGGGATCTTCGGGGTAACTATTTTGGTAAAATTCAAGGGGTTGACCTTGTTCAATAACCGTGCCGGAAATGCTAAACAGCGCGATCGCGAGAAGTAAAACAATGGCAAGGCGCAAATCGGCTAAGCGAGCAATTAACTTGTGCCATCCTTGTTTAATCCAAGAAAATCCCAAATTGGTTGTCTGATTGGTCATTATAATTGTTTAAAATCGATCCATAGGCAAGCGCAGCAACAGAGAAAAGACACCAAACCCAATGAGCAATGCTCCACTCACTGGGGTAATCCAAGTTCCCCAACGCCGAAATTCCAGAAACGTTTTAATGGAAGCCGTAAAGGTTCCGGCAATCACTAACGGCATAACATAACCTGCTGTATAGGATAACAGCAATCCTGCTCCCAAAATTAAATCTTGACTGCTGGCAACCCAAGCTAATAATGTCGCTAAGACAGGGGTACTACAGGGGGAAGCCACTAAGCCAAAGGTTAATCCCAATAAGTAGGAACGCACTGGCGTGGGGAAATCCTCTTTAATCCATTCTGTGCCACCCAAGGAGGGAAAACGCAAGGGCAGAATTTCCAACAAGTTTAACCCCATAATAATCGCGATCGCGCTGACAATCAGGGGCAATCCCACACCAATTTGTCCATAGACTTGACCAAAGCCGGCGGCAAATATCCCTAATCCTGCTAGGGTTGTGGCTAGTCCTAAGGCAAACCAACTCGTTTTCCAGAAGGCATCGCGTCGTCCTTCCGTTTCCGACCCACCGATATAGCCCACGGTAATGGGCAGCATAGATAGCATGCAAGGCGTCAAACTGGTGAGTAACCCCGCCAGAAAAATAATCCCAATACTTAAGGGGCTTAGTTCATTCAATTGTTGCGACACTAACTGATCGGCAAATTGTTGCACTTGATAAAGAAATCGTTCTACTTTTTCTAGCATGAAGCAATTGGCGGTGAGTTTAATCTGCCTTCTGCTTGGATCATAGCTCAAGCGACAATTTCCCTTGCTGTAACGAAAGATAGATTGACCTAGCCAACATTTAAGGTTAACATGGCTTCTACTTTATCAAGCAATTTCCACTTAAAATTTCCTTATTGATAGCATTCAACTTAGTAAAACTAAGGCCAAACGCCAAAAACGCATTCTTTTTTAGATCACAAATTTTGATTTGCTCAAGGCCAGAATTGCAAAATCGAGGAAGAATTTTTTAGGCGCTTTTTCCAGCCAACTTCCCATGGATAATTGACAATTTACCGTTAATAATTGACAATTAAGTCAATACAGTAAGCAAGTCTTATTGATACCTTCGGCGCTAAATCAAAAAATATCGATTGATAACTCATCATGAATAATCGCTTCTTGAATCAAATGAATTTGACCAATACTCCCAGCAAGTGTCTTCTAGCTTCCGAAGGCATAAGTTGCGACTCCGACGCTGACTTTTCATAAATCTCTCTTTCGTTGCTGCCTACCTCCAATGCTATGACTGCTTTACCTGCGCCCCAATCTTCTTCATCCAATCATTCTTTTCAAAGAAAAAATAATAAAACAGAAGCCCCGGTTTCCACATTGAAAGAATTGGTGGCAAATTTAAGCCGTGAGCAAAATAAAGTTCAAAATCTTTTAAGTTCCCTTGGCTTTGCCCTTCGCAGTTTTAACAATCTCAATCAATTTTTAGAAATTATTCCTTTAATGGCGGCTCGGGTTTCTGATACGGACGGGAGTGCTCTGTTAATGTATCAAGGGGAAGACAAAGTAACGCTCGAACAACTTCACTGTCAAGGTGGCTTGGACTGTCAAGATATTCGACGCGGCATTTCGAAAGTCACTCGGGCATTAGCTAAAACCCAAACCGTTCAAGGAAAAGAAACGCCGCCGCTGGATAAACTGATTCAAAATGCCTTGCCCAGCGATATTCAGCTTTTTGGAACCCCGATTTTAGCAAAAGGGGAAGAACGGGGACGGGTTTATGTTTTCACGCGCGATCGCGATTATGATTGGAACTTAAGCCGCCAGAAATTAGTGCAATTGGTTGCTGACCAAGTCGCAGTTGCCATTGCCAATAATGACTTAGCTGAAGAAGTTCGTCAAAAAGAACGCCTCGATCGCGAATTAGAAGTCGCCACCGACATTCAATTCCATCTCCTCCCTCGCAAATACCCGACAATTAAAGGGCTCGATTTAGCAGCTGCCTGTCAAACTGCTAACCGTGTCGGAGGGGACTATTACGATTTTATCCCGGCCAACTACGACCAACGCCAAAGTCGGATAGAAACAGAAGTTGACAATGCTGCCAGTACGGTTCCTTGGAGTATTGTCATTGGGGATGTTATGGGCAAAGGCGTTCCTGCCGGGTTAATCATGACCATGACTAGAGGAATGTTGCGGGCAGAAGTATTAAACCATCACTCTCCCTCAAAAATTCTGCAACACCTCAACCGGGTTATGTACGATGACTTAGAAAGTTCCCATCGCTTCGTAACGCTATTTTATTCCCAATATGACCCGCAAACGCGACGTTTATCCTACAGCAATGCCGCCCATAATCCCCCTTTATGGTGGCAAGCTAGCACAAACACGGTTCACCGTTTAGATACAGCAGGGATGCTAGTGGGACTCGATATCAACTCCCAATACGAAGATGATAGTGTCCAACTCGCCCCAGGGGATACTGTCTTATACTACACCGACGGCTTTACTGATGCCGTTAATAGCAAAGGACAACGGTTTGAAGAAGAAAACTTAATCGATTCCTTTCAATGGGTAGCGCAACAGCAATATTCACCGGAAGCGATTGTCCAGTATCTGTTTGAGAGAGTCCAAGCATTTATGGGAAGTCAGAAACGCTCGGTGGATGATATGACCTTAGTTGTCATGCAAGTTAAAGATGAAGCGGTTTAACGCGCCATCCTTGTTCTGTACAAACGCCATCCAGGGGAATATCCCAACTGTCCGCCGGCAGTTCCGGAACAAAGGCAACATCAAAAATAATGCCGATTTTGGGAATATTTTGCCATTGCGGTTGATGGAACAGCCGATCATAAAAACCGCCTCCGTATCCCAAACGATACCCCCGCTCGTCACAAGCTACTGCTGGCACAAAAATTAAATCCACAGCTTCAGGGGAACAAGTTGGGGCTTTCGGTAAAGGTTCTATAATGCCAAATGCCCCTTTCACTAAGGGGTCGCCAGGCTGCCAAAAATGCCAACTTAATTCCTTTTCCACACAACGCGGCACGCCCCAATAATAGTCACGCAATTCAAATAGGGGAT
Source organism: Cyanobacteria bacterium SW_9_44_58 (assembly GCA_003021905.1). Lineage (GTDB taxonomy): Bacteria > Cyanobacteriota > Cyanobacteriia > Cyanobacteriales > Rubidibacteraceae > Halothece. Next base: position 21,760 of record PXPI01000009.1, read on the forward strand.
CCAGATTGGGCTCGTTCCGAAAATAAAAATAACTCAGAATCGTTCTCCCTGGGGAAACGACGGGGGAATCGTTTAAGTATTGACGCAACTGTTCACAAATGGCTCGGCTTTTACTGTGCCATTGCTGTTCCGACAGCTTCTTGCGAGCTTGAAGCAATTCTTGACGCAGCTGTTTTTTATCCATGATTCCCTCACTCTTTTTTGTAATGGCAAAAATTGTATCTTTCTACACATCCCCTTACTGATTATGATATACTTGTAAAGTTTTGTTAAGAAGAATCGTCCCCGAGCAATGCTGTTCATCATGATGATGAACGAGTTTGGCTAGGGACATTCAATTCGATTCAACAATCTTAGCAGTAACCTGCTGTCCATCGATTTCGTTAAAAAAAATCCATCAATTGAATGACCCAAAGCATATTAAACACATCAGCATCCCATGAAAAGCCTTCCCTGAATTCTGAAATTCGGCTGCGGGACATTATCAAAACCATCCCGAAAGAGTGTTTTCAAAAGAATCCTCGCAAGGCTTGGCTATCTGCTTTAACCAGCATTATTGCAACCAGCGTTGGTTACGCGGCAATTGGCTATTTCCCTTGGTTTCTGCTTCCGTTTGCTTGGATTTTTACAGGCACAGCCCTAACCGGTTGTTTTGTAATTGCCCATGATTGCGGCCACCGTTCTTTTGCTAAAAAAATTTGGGTGAATGATCTAGTCGGTCACATTTTCTTCCTTCCTCTAATCTATCCCTTTCATAGCTGGCGTGTTCTCCATAATCTCCATCATCAACACACCAATAAGTTAATGGTAGACACAGCTTGGCATCTCTGGCTGCCAGAAGAATATGAGCAAACGCCGAAGTTATTGCGTTCTTTTTTTAGTCTGTTTCGCGGGCGTTTATGGTGGCTTTCCTCAATCCTGCATTGGGGACGTTTTCACTTTAATCCTTCGTTAGTTAAGCCCCGTGAACAAGGAAAAGTCAGCTTATCCATCGCAGCAGTCGCCATTTTTGCTGTTATTTTTTTCCCAACGTTATTTCTGTTCACCGGCATTTGGGGAGTGGTTAAATTTTGGTTAATGCCTTGGCTGGTTTATCACTTTTGGATGAGTACCTTTACCTTAGTTCATCATACAGACATAACCGTTCCGTTTCGCCCCAAAAGCAGTTGGAATGAAGTGGAAGCACAACTGAACGGGACAATTCATTGTCGCTATCCTCGCTGGATTGAGTTTCTCTGCCACGATATTAATGTCCATATTCCCCATCATCTTTCCGTTGCCATTCCTTCTTATAACTTACGTCCGGCTCACAAAAGTTTGACCCAAAACTGGGGAGCTTATTTAAAGGTACGGCATTTTTCTTGGGCAATGCTCAAGGAGATTGTTGATCAGTGTCATCTTTATGATCGGCAAAATGCTTATGTCTCCTTCCAAGAGTACAAGGAAATGTATTCAGACAAGTTGTAAAGCAGTTGTTGCTTAGGGATTACAAAACATTAAACTTTGCGGCATTGAATAACGCATCTTAAAAACAACGTGCTACTGTCTAGAATGGTGAGAACATAATTGCAATTGGAATTAGAAGAGGAGAACATCTTGAACTGGGAACCGGAAAACGCACAAAATTCGGCACAAGAAGAAGTTCGCGATTACGTGGCGCAGTTGCAGCTGCACATGACATTACAAGCCCGCAACTTAGTCCCAAGTTTGACTCAAGCTAGAGATAGCCGTGAGCAATTGTTGCAAGAAACCCAAGCCAATGTTGAGAAACTGGCATCTCGTCAAATTTAAACGATTGAACTAAATTAAAACTAATATCTCTCTCCCGTCAAAAGATATAGATTGCTTTGGCGGGAGATTCTTTTGGCCGCCGGTTGCTCTTTGAAAATGGATGCCATTCCTTTCACTCTCATTGGAAAATTTGTTGTCGTTATTATTGCAACTTTAGCCGTTACAGTTGTTTTCAAACGCCTTTTACGTAAGAATTTGCTACCGAGAATCGGCATTGCTTTAGGAACGAGAGAAGCGATTGCCATTATTATTAGTTACAGTAGCGGCGCCTTTGTTTTTATCACCTTATTGCAAGCCATTGGAATTAATCTTTCTTCCTTTACTGTATTAGCGGGTGGAATTGGCATTGGAATTGGGTTTGGCTTACAAGAACTGGCGAAAAATTTTAGCAGCGGTTTAACGTTGCTGTTTGAACAAAAAATTAAAGCAGGAGATTTTGTGGAATGGAATGGCATGACCGGATATATTGATGAAATTTCGCTACGTTCCACTGTAATTCGGACAATTGTGGGACAACATATTATTGTTCCCAATCGTTCTTTAGTAGAAAATCAAGTCATTAATTGGACCTATGATCAATACAAGGGATGGGCAATGGTAGAAGTGAGTGTTGCCCAGGAAAGCGATACCGTTTTAGTGGTAGAAATTCTTTTAGATTCTGCTTACATGGAAGAAACAGTTTCTTATGAAAAACCCGCCTCTGTATTTTTTACAGGATTTGGGGATAATTCCTTAAATTTTCAACTGTGGGCTTGGGTCAATCGCGTTGATGAAAAACATATTACAGAAAGTTCACTACGGTTTATTATTGAATCTAATTTACGAAATCACGGTATTAAACTGGCAACCCCGCGCTTAGGGGTCTGGTATCCTGCCTCTCCTTCTCAAACGGTTTCTCACGATGAAGAGGGAACATCTCGTTCCGAAACAGCAACGGAAACGAAAGATCAGGAAACAGCTTCTGTCGCATTTCCTCATTTGTCTAAAACCGTGCTTCCTTCTCGTCCCCTAGTCCTCAGAAATTTATTAAAAAAGGTTAGCTATTTTCAAAATTGTTCTGAAATTGAGTTGAAAAAGCTCATCGAAATTGGCTATCGCAAACGACTTCAAGCTGGAGATATTTTATACCGAGAAGGGGATCCTGGAGATATCTTTTATATTATTTTATCGGGGTCAGTGGAATACTATGTGGAAAAACTGGAACAAGCGCCTACAGTATTAACCCCTGGCGAATTTATCGGTGAGCTGTCCTTAATGTTAGGATTGCGGCGTACAGTGACAGTAAGAGCAAGAGAAGAAACCATCTTATTTGCTATTAATAAAGAAGGATTTTTTACTTTATTACAAGAACAACCCCAGTTATATGAATTAATCGTTGTCGAATTAGGAAAAGCGCAACAAGAGTTATCCCAACAACAACAACAACTACGGGAATTAGGGTTATTAAATTATCAAGAGTTGGATAAAAATCCTGTGGCTTGGGTACAACGTCAATTCAATAAATTATTTAATCGTTAATCTCTAGAAATCGACATTTGATGAGAATCATGATGAGAATCAGAAACTAGGGTCGGCAACTGAATTTGTTCGACCACAGGAGTACAACCAAGCCAATGGCTAGAACGTTCAGCAAATTGTTCGGCATTGCCGCTGACACAAAAGCGAGTGGGGGCAGGGGATTGCATATTTTTTAATCCCATTAATTCCAATTCTTTTTCGGTGGCTATGACCACATGTTCTGCCGGATCAATAAAATTGACCGTTGCGGGTAATAATTCCCCTAAAATCGGGGCTAAGTAAGGATAATGGGTACAGCCGTAAACTAAGGTATCAATTTGCTTTTCTTGTAAAGGGGCTAAATATCCTTGCGCTACTTCCCGCACATAGGGATCATTCAATCGATTTTGTTCAATGAGCGGGACAAATTCGGGGCAACTGACTTGCCAAACTTTTCTGGTATGATTGACTTCGAGAATGGCTTGCCGGTAAGCATTGCTGGTTGCCGTCGCTGGGGTGGCAATGACACCAATGCGTTGGCCAATTTCCACTGCTGCTCGGGCGCCGGGTAAAATCACCCCTAAAATGGGAATGGGAAACTCCGACCGTACGGTCTCTAGCGCCAGTGCTGAGCAGGTATTGCAGGCCATGATAACCATTTTGACGTTTTGGGCGACCATCCAGTGGAGAATTTCACGAACAAATTGTAGGATTTCACTGTAGGAACGGTTGCCATAAGGAAGACGAGCGGTATCGGCAAAATAGAGAAGGGATTCTTGAGGAAGCTGTCGATAGAGTTCCCGTAAAACCGTTAATCCCCCTAGACCGCTGTCAAAGACACCAATACGGTGTTTGGGAACGATTGGTTTTTGGCAAGGTGAAGATACATGATGGGTCAACAGATTAATCCCCCCTAAAACATTCTTTAATCATTAGTGACTTGTGATAAGTTCATTGTTTTTAGAGGCTCTATTGCGTTTGACGCACATACTGCAAAATGCCATCGGCGATCGCGTCTCCCATCCGTTTGCGGAAATCAGGACTGGCTAAACGGGGGGCATCCTTATTGCCGGTAACAAACCCCACTTCCACTAAAACCGCTGGCATGGCAGAATTGCGCAACACATAGAAATTAGCCTTTTTAACCCCGCGATCGTTCATATTAATTTTGCTGATAATACTGCGTTGAATGGCTTGGGCTAACCCCCGACCGCTAGAATAGTAGAAGGTTTCGGTGCCATTGACATCTTGGCGCCTCATGCTAATGGCATTGGCATGAACGCTAATAAAGAAATCCGCATCGGCTCGGTTTGCCATTTCTGCCCGTCCTTCCAAGCTAACAAAGCGATCGCGCCGCCGGGTCATCTTGACGCTTATGCCATTGCTTTCTAGAGTTTGACGAACATGATCGGAAATTGGCAACACCACATCTTTTTCTTTTAAACCGCCAATGCCGATGGCACCGGGATCTTTTCCGCCATGTCCCGGATCCAGCATCACCAACAAATCCTCTTGGTCATTATTCCCCTGAGGAGCTGTTGGCGATGAGGATTGGGAAACGCCAGTATCCACCTTGGGCACGCGAATGGTTTGCGCTTCTCGCTGCCCTTGCCTGACAAAATTGGAAACATTATTGCGGGAGGTGGATTGCGAGTTGCGCAGTGTCACAGCTAAGGTATTTTTATTGGGCCGATTGACGCGATCGAGAATACTGACCCCACCAGCAGACTGAATCTGGACAATTACCGTTTCCTCATCGGATTGACGCACGCGAATTTGGGAAACGGGACTATTTTGGGTCAATTCAGGCCCCTGTACCGGTTCCGCTAACTTGGCGTTGGGAATTTTCATTTCATAAACCCCACTAACGGGATCCCAATTCCCAGTCCCCCTGAGAGGTTGATTCCCCCGTACCATTAACTGATTGTCCACTAACTCCACGGCTTGCACCAGCGTTGGCTGAGACTGATTGGCAATTTGCTGCAATCCTTGGGGAATAGGCGGCGTGGGAAGATTCTTTCGCACTGTTGCCATTCCAGTTTCAGGCAAGAGCACAATGCCTCCATCTTTCCAACTCGTGGGCAATGCTTCCCAATTGGGGCTGGCTTCATTGACATGAAGGGTAACTTGCGGCGGAGCATTATTGCCCCTCGGTTGAAACTCAGCATAACTAATGCCATACTTGCCTACCGGCAACCTAGCTGGGAAATTGGAAGGCAATTTTGCCCCTGGTAAGCGAAAGGAAATCTGTTTTTTATCGTCACTGCGCCCCACCTCAATGTCTTTTTGCGGGGAACGGGCTAAGCGCAACAACAAGCCGCTGGCAGTCACTTGGAAGTCCGGATGACTCTGTTGACTCAAAGCGCTGGTTTGAGAACCCGAGGAATTGCTCGGAGAAGCATTGTTTTGCTTGTTTCCCAACCTCTGTTCCGGAAGATTGTTCTGCCATTGGGGAGAGGGCAACGCCACCGACCATCGCTTGGCAGTGGTTCGACGGATTTTTACTTGGTCCGGGTTGACCGTATATCCCGGTGCCAGTTCCACCACTAGGCGAGTGGTTGTTTCTTTAAACTGACCCACCCGCACTTCCTTAATGCGACCTCCCACCGGTTGGTTGACTAAGGATTGGCCCAGCACAGTCCCAGGCAAGTCAATTACGACTCGGGTGGGATTAAAAATTAATTGCGCTTTTGGTTGTACGGTTTCCTCCGTTTGAAACACCAGGCGATTGTTGGTTTCGTTAAATCGCCAAAAGGCGAGCTTTCCTGCTTGGGCAGGGGCAGCTGTTAGTGCAGTCGCTACTAGAGAACTGATTAATAACGAGGCTCGTTTCACAAGTCCTACTCCTCACACGCACATTTGCGTTCTAAATCATTATTGGGAACATAGCATAACCGTAGCAATTTTGAGATTAGTTTATCTGAATTTGACAGGTTGACTCTCATTTTAGGTTCCTTCTTGTTCAGACGTTTCCGTTTCCGATGCTTCCGGGAACACAACTCGTAAAAAGGGAGGGGCAAGGAAAGTCGTTAGAATCACCATGACAATAATGGCAGCTTCTGTGGCGGGAGAAAGGGCGCCGCTGGCTGAACCAACGCCAGCAAAAACCAATCCCACTTCGCCGCGGGGAACCAGTCCCACACCAATGGCCAGTTTATTAATATCGGGACGCCCAAAAATGGTAAATCCTGCTATGGTTTTGCCAATAATGGCCACAACAATGAGGAATGCCGCTAAAATCAAGCCTTCCCGGTTACTGGGAACTGCCGGATTTAAGACGCCCAAATCCGTTCTAGCGCCCACACAGACAAAGAAAACAGGAACCACCAGATCTGCGACTGGTGCCACTTGTTCTTCCAGTTCTTTGCGTTTGTCAGTTTCCGCTAACACTAAGCCGGCAGCAAAGGCACCTAAAATCGCTTCCAACTCAATGGCCGTGGCAATATAAGCCAAGGTAAAGGCAAATACCAAAGCCGTTAACAATAACTGTCCTCGGGTATTCATTTGCTTCACCATGCCTATTAAAAACGGACTTAGAAACCGTCCAATTAAAATGGTTCCCACCAAGAAAGCAGCAGCACTTATCACTAAATAAAGAATATTGCCGACTTCAATGTTGCCGGTTTTAATGAGACTGGCGACAACCGCTAAGATAATAATTCCCAATACATCATCAATCACTGCTGCGCCAATAATGATTTGTCCTTCTTGGGAATTTAAGCGTCCTAATTCTGCTAAAACTTTTGCCGTAATGCCAATACTGGTTGCTGTTAGCGCAGCGCCTGCAAAGATGGCGGGAACCGCAGGAACGCCAAATAGATAATATAAACCGCCAGTTCCTGCCACAAAGGGCGCTACTACCCCTGTAATGGCAACGGCTGCCGCTTGCGGGCCCACGCGCAATAATTCTTTGAGGTCGGATTCTAAACCAATCTCAAAGAGTAAAATTACCACCCCCAATTCCGAGAGGACGATAATCACTTCGCTTTGGGCTTCAAAGACGGCTTGGGCAGCCTCGGGCTGGAGATCAGTGGTTCGTTCTAAAAAAGCAATAATCAGGGAGTCTTCTGCTGTAGCGCCAGTTTGAGGAAAAACCAGCACGCCCAAGACGGAAACGCCAATAATCACGCCGCCGACTAATTCTCCTAAAACCGGGGGCAAGTTAATGCGAGAACAAAGTTCTCCCCCAATTTTGCTGGCAATATAAATTGCAACTAAACTGAGTAACACACTAGCGAGGACAAGGGCGTTCTCTGGTTCTTGCGCTATTTTTTCTTCTGCTATTGCAAGCAATGAGAAAGGGCTAAAATTAATCATCGCTACAGGAAAATCATTTAATTGAGCAACAATCATGCTGTCTTGATTTACAAAATTTCTTTCTAATTAACGATACAACAATCCTGCCAATGAGGATATCAGTTTCATTTATGTTTTAGTTGGCGTTTTTTCGATACCAATCAATTGTCTTTTTTAATCCTTCCTTAAAGGGGGTTTGGGCGGTAAAACCAAATTGCTCTTTCGCTCGTTGCGTGTCTAAACAACGACGCGGTTGACCATTGGGTTTGTCTGTTTCCCAGACTACTTTGCCATCAAAGTTCATGAGATCGCAAATCAGTTCCACTAAATCTTTAATCGACACTTCTTCATTGGTGCCCAAATTAACCGGTTCTGGATCATCATAGCTTTGGGTTGCCATGACAATCCCTTGCGCTGCATCCTGAGAATAGAGAAACTCTCGAGTAGGACTGCCATCTCCCCAAACCGGCAAGGTCTTTTCCCCTTTTTGTTGAGCTTCTTGGATTTTTCGGATTAAGGCCGGGATAACATGGGAACTTCGGGGATCAAAGTTGTCTTCCGGTCCATAAAGGTTTACCGGAAGCAGATAGATGCCGTTAAAGCCATATTGTTGCCGATACGCTTGCAGTTGTACCAGCAGGGCTTTTTTGGCAATCCCATAGGGGGCATTGGTTTCTTCGGGATAGCCATTCCAAAGATCATCTTCATGGAAAGGAACCGGCGTATATTTGGGATAGGCGCAGATAGTTCCCACACAAACAAATTTGGCCGCCCCAGCCTGATAAGCGGCATGAATCAGGTGCGTTCCCATCATTAAGTTGTCATAAAACAGTTCCGCCGGTTTTTCTCGGTTTAAACCAATCCCTCCTACATGGGCGGCAAGATGGATAATGATGTCTTGCTGATCGCAAACGGCTTGGCAGTTTTGGAATTGCCGCAGGTCACAATCGCGCGATCGCGGCACAGTAATGTTATCTTGCTGCGCCCCTGCTTGACACAATTGGTCAATTACTTGACGGCCTAAGAATCCAGCACCACCGGTAACAACAATCCGTTTATCCTTTAAATCCAGCATCGCGATGTTACTCTCCTGCAACGGTATTCAAAAATAACTCCCCACCAAGAGGGTGAGGAGAGAGCGGTTTAATAAGATATAGAACCCACATTTTGACGGATATAGGCATTATCTGGCAGGCGTTCTCCTTCTGTTTCAGGGGGAGTAATTCCCAGGGCTTCCAAGTCGGCATCTACCATTAATTTCACCAGTTGTTCAAAATTCACCGAGGGTTCCCAATTCAGTTTTTGCTTAGTCGCTGTGGGATCACCAATTAACAAATCAACTTCGGTGGGGCGCAAATATCGTTCATCGAACCGCACATAATCTTGCCAGTTTAGGTTGACATAGCCAAAGGCCAATTCTAGAAATTCGCGCACCGAATGCGTTTCCCCGGTTGCCACTAAGTAATCGTCAGGTTGCTCTTGTTGTAACATGAGCCACATTGCTTTAACATAGTCTTTGGCATATCCCCAGTCCCGTTTGGCATCAAGATTCCCCATGTAGAGACATTTTTGTTGCCCGGCAATAATACGCGCGATCGCGCGGGTGATTTTCCGAGTGACAAACGTTTCCCCCCGCCGCGGCGATTCATGGTTAAATAAAATTCCATTGCAAGCAAATAAGTTATATGACTCGCGATAGTTGACAGTTTGCCAATGGGAATACACTTTCGCGCAAGCATAAGGGCTGCGGGGATAAAATGGTGTTGTTTCTTTCTGGGGAATCTCTTGCACTTTCCCAAACATTTCCGAGGAACCGGCCTGATAAAACTTGACCTCAATCCCAGTCCGATTTTGATAATCGCGGATTGCTTCTAACAGGCGCAAAGTTCCCATAGCTACCGTATCTACTGTATATTCCGGGGCATCGAAACTAACCCGAACATGGGACTGTGCCCCTAAATTATAGATTTCCACGGGCTTGACTGCTTCTAAAATGCGCCTTAGGGTCGTGCCATCGGTTAAATCCCCATAATGCAGAAATAATCTGGCATCTTCTTGGTGAAAATCCACATAAATATGATCAATGCGATCGGTATTAAACGTGGACGTTCGACGGATTAGCCCATGAACTTCATAGCCTTTTTCTAATAGCAGTTCACTCAAGTAAGAGCCATCTTGACCGGTAATCCCGGTAATTAATGCAACTTTTCTATTGGTCATGTCAGTTCGTTCATCCTGTGATTTTTCAAATAGAAACCCCCCTTCCCTTCCTCAGCGGGGATTTCAGTGAAATTACTGGTCAAACTTTAACAAAATGCCGCCCCTGCTAAAGTATTGCCTAATACCCGCCATTGTCTTGAGGTAAAAGAATCACCCCGATCGTTTTAATAATGACCCAAAAATCGAGCAGACAGTTCCGAAAATTAACATAATAGACATCCATATTAACCCGTCTTTCATAAGGAATGTCGTTGCGTCCTGAAACTTGCCATAATCCCGTAATTCCCGGTCGAATGGTCAGAACTTTATCAATATGGCGGCCATACTTATATAACTCTTCTGGGACTAACGGACGCGGCCCCACCACACTCATATGTCCTTTCAAAACGTTCCAAAACTGAGGAAATTCATCGAGACTGGTATAACGTAAAAATTTCCCTATGGGGGTTACCCGCGGATCATCTTTCAGTTTAAAATTCTCCTCATATTCTTTCCGCAATTCCGGATGTTTTAACATTAAACGCTCCATCACCGCATCAGCATTTTTGACCATGGTTCGAAATTTAATGCAACGGAAAGGTTTGTAATTTTTGCCAATTCGTTCTTGAATATAGAACACAGGACCCGGCGAACTCACTTTAATCAAAACGGCTAATAATAAATAAAGCGGAGAGCAGAGTATTAAAACCGCCAGCGAGAAGACAATATCAAATAATCGTTTGAGACATTCTCCATCTTGAGCGGCCAGAGCAATCGTTTTGTCTTTTTTTTGAGTGACAAATGGGTCAACGCGACGTTTAATTGCACCTCGTAAAACCTTAACGGAGATAAGTTGGCTTTGAGCAGTCATCTTATTCTTTTCACTTCACTTCACACCACACACACCCCATCATAAAGCCACAAGCTGAAACAAGCGAACTTATTGATGGTGATAAATATTTACTCTATTGTTTCACAATCGTTAATAATAAGAGTAGGTGTCTTGATTGTATCGAATCAATACCTGGCGATAGTACGTTGAAAAAGCAGCAAGCAGGTAAAAAAAGGTCGGAATTGAACGGCAAGCGCGACAGTCTGCAATTTCCACCAAGGTACAACTTAGCAAAAATCAATATAATCGCATTTTTATCTAGAAACGTTTTATTAACATATTTATTTTTTTATTTCAACTTTTGTGATCTGCGACCAGGAATGAGCTTAATTAAAATTTATGCGTTCCGTTTGGTTTGTCAATCCCCAGGTAGGGGATATTGCAAGACGATTTTCCGGCGTTTTAGGTTGTTTTTTTTAACTTTAAATAACCCCCCCCATTATCTAAAGTTCTTTTATCAACAATAATCATATCAGACAAACCCTGTTTCCTGAAAGTCCCATCAATGCGTTACTGATTAAAAATTGTAAAGCTTTAGGCATCCTACTTAAATTCTGGGAACTTCAAAAAAGAATGATGAATGAATTAGGAATGCTGCATCGTTTCCTCTAAAACGCCTTCTGCTTGATGAACAATGTCTCTTAATTGTTCCAAAGTTTTGGTAGGCGCATTTTGCCACATGCCTCGCTGATGGGCTTCTAATAAGCGTTCTGCAATATCGCGCATGGCCCAAGGATTTTTGTCTTCTAAAAAACGCTGAACCGTTTCATCTAATAAATAAGCGTTGGCTACCCCTTCGTACATATAATCTTGGACGCATTGGGCAGTGGCATCATAAGCAAACAGATAATCCACGGTTGCTGAAATTTCAAAGGCGCCTTTATATCCATGACGCATGACCCCGGCTAACCATTTGGGGTTAACGACGCGAGAGCGATATACCCGAGTAATTTCTTCGCTTAACTGTCTCACTTTGGGATTTTCCATCACCGAATTATCCCCGAAATAGGTTTGGGGATTTTTTCCGGCAACGGAACGAATGGCGGCGGTTAATCCCCCTTGAAATTGGTAATAATCATCAGAGTCTAATAAATCATGTTCTCGGTTGTCTTGATTGTGAAGCACCACTTGTAAATTTTCTAGACGTTTGCTGAACGCTTCCGGGGCAGCTTTCCCGATGCCTTTCTCCGTATAGGCATAACTGCTCCAATTGATATAAGCCTGGGCTAAATCTTCATCGCTTTGCCAATTTTGCGATTCAATTAAACCTTGCAATCCCGCCCCATAGGCACCGGGTTTCGACCCAAAAATCCGGTAGCGCGATCGCGCCTTGGCTTCCGCTTCGGTTAAGCCTTGTTGCTGCCAATAGGCCGTTTCTTGTGCCGCTTGGCTTGCTAAGGGATTATCTTCGGGACGCTCGTCTAAGTTGGAAACGGCTTCTACCGCTTGATTAAATAACGTCAGCAAATTGGGAAAGCCATCTCGGAAAAAGCCGGAGATGCGTAAAGTGACATCAACCCGAGGCCGTTGTAAAACCGAGAGAGGAAGAATTTCAAAATCAACCACCCGACGCGACAGGCCGTCCCAAACCGGTTGAACCCCCAATAAGGCCAAGGCTTGGGCAATATCATCCCCGCCGGTGCGCATGGTAGCGGTTCCCCAAACAGAAATGGCCAGGGATTGGGGATATTCTCCGTTGTCTTGGGTATACCGTTCGATGAGATTTTCCGCTGCTTTTCGTCCCACATCCCAAGCGGTTTCTGTGGGAATGCCTCGGATATCAACTGAGTAAAAATTCCGTCCCGTGGGTAAAACATCGGGGCGTCCTCGGGTTGGGGCACCGGAGGCACCGGGGGGAAGATAATTCCCGTTGAGTCCTTGCAATAGATGATCGATTTCTTGATGGGTGAGTTGGAGTTTGGGAAGAAGATAATGTTTAATCCAACTCAGTTCATTTTGGATCAGAGAAGGGAGAGAGGCAAATGGTTGGTTATTTAAAATATGCTCGGCAATGAGTTCAGCCGCATACTCTTCAATGGCGGCAATGGCATCTCCAACAATGCGAGCGTTTGATAAGTTTTGGGATAAGGTTTCCGGGAGAGAGGGATGGGTTTGCGCAAAAGAAACTGGTTGGTTGTAATCGCTAGTAAGGGGATCAAAATCAAAATTATAGGATCGCGCGATCGCGCGGGTCATTCCCACATGATTTTGTCCCGGGGAACGAGCAATGGATAAAATTAAATCTCTCAGCTGTTTGTTTTGGGGACATTGGCCGAAAATATGCAAGCCGTCTCGAATTTGGGCTTCTTTCAATTCACAGAGATAGCCATCGGCAACGGTTAAAAACTCATTGATGGCATTGCGGTCAAATGCTTCAAATCCTAAATCGCGATGCAGGTTTTCTTGGATGGCTAAATCGGCAATTTTATCGGCGATCAAAGGAAGGCGAGAGGGGTCTAAGGTTTGGGCTTCATAGTATTCATCAATTAATCCTTCCAGTTGTTGCAATGACCCATATAATTCCGCCCGCGTCAGCGGAGGGGTTAAATGATCTAAAATAATGCCGTGAGCGCGACGCTTGGCCTGCGATCCTTCCCCAGGATCGTTCACAATAAAGGGATAAAAATGCGGAATCGGGGCAAGGGCAATTTCGGGATAACAGGTATTGCTGAGACTGATACTTTTCCCCGGCAGCCATTCTAAATTGCCGTGTTTCCCCACATGAACAATGGCTTGGGCTTGAAATTCCCGACGCAGCCAATAATAGAAAGCAAGATAATCCGGCGTCGGTTCTAAGTCGGGGGAATGGTAGTTTAAAGCGGGATCGACATCGTATCCTCGCGAGGGTTGGATGCCAATAAAAATATTCCCGAATTGAATGCCGGGAATGGGAAAACGTTCGGTTTGAATGTCTCCCCAACGTTGGGTTATTTCCTGTTGCGTCTTCTCGGGAAGCGTTGCAAAATAATCGTTATATTTGTCCTTAGACAGTTGCTGTCTCACCTGACGATACGATCGCGCTTCGGTATCGTTAGTTACCCCTTCGGTTAACCATTGCATTAACTCCTCGCTACTTTGGGGGAGAGAAGAAACCGTATAGCCTTGGGCTTGCAAAGCCTGTAGAATTTCCAAGCAACTGGCAGGAGTATCTAATCCCACGCCGTTGGCTAATCTGCCGTCTTTGTTGGGATAGTTGGCTAGAATTAAAGCAACTTTTTTTTGCGAGTTGGGCGTTTTTGCAAGACTAAGCCAATTTTGCGCTAAATCGACCACAAATTGCGCGCGATCGCGCACCGGTTCATACCCCACCACATCGGTTTCCAATTGCTCATTCCACTGCTGGGAAAACTTGAAAGAAATGGCGCGAGTAATCACCCGGCCATCCACTTCCGGCAGAGCAACATTCATCGCCACATCCCGAGGGGTTAACCCTTGCATGCCAGTTTCCCATTGGTCTTTGGTTCCCCCGCTTAAAATGACTTGTAAAACCGGAACATTCAACTGTTGCCAAAAACTGCTTTGTTCCTCCTCCCCAAACTTGGCCAGAGAAAAACTCGTGGTGTTTAAAATTAAGTCAATATCGGAACAATAACTTAAAACATCGGCTTGCACTTCTTCTTGACTTAAGGCGGAAGCAAAGATGGGAACGGGAACAATTTTATTGCGGTTGGCAAGTTCTTCACATAGCAGATCAATCGGTGCGGTGTTGCCCGCTAAATAATGAGCCCGGTAAAACAGAATCGCAACGTTTCCCTGAGCGGTTTCCGGTTGGGGAACCGCCGAAGACTGATAATGCCCCACCCGAGGAACCGATTGCGCGCCAGGGGGCCGATAATTTCTACTGCACCCTAAATCCGCGACAAATTGCAAAGCATGACAGCAATTGGCCGCGCCTCCTTCACTAAAATATCGCCAGAGTTGGTTCACTGCTGACAGAGAAGCTGTGGAGTGGCTGATTAACGTGGGATCAGCGCGATCGTCCTCTGGTAAGGTAAATAATAAAGCACCGTTTTCTTCGGCAGTTTCTTTGACTACTTCCAAGCCATAAGACCAATAGGCGCGTCCGCCCAACAACCGTAAAATAATAACCTTAGCCTCGCTTAAAACCCTTTCCGCATAAGTATCAATACTTAATTCCTGTTGAAGATTTAAAATATTGGCAACTCGTACGTCTGGAAAATCGGGAGGCAGTTGCGAAACCGCTGTTGCTAACATTTGGATATCGGTATCAGCAGCGGTTAAAACAACAATCGGCGCTGGTGTTTGTTCGATAAAAACAACGCCTTCGGTGTCAGGCGTCCAACCGCCGGGAGTAGCTACAATACGGTGCATAAACTGATGTTGCGTTTAAAGTTGCTCTGGTTAATAAATCATAACATGATCCTTAGTCATGAGAGAACTTAGAACCGACACTTTGTTGATTTTTTCTAACATGAGTGGGAGGCAAAACGCTCTAACTAAAGATTAAAAAAGAAAAAGAACTAATGACTAGTTATTTTCGTAGCGATTCATAAAATTTGGATTAGGAGGAAGCATTATGGCAAGACCCAACTCTAAAGGAGAAATGGAAGAAAAATTAGCAGAAATGGGATCAAAAATTGATGAGTTGAAAGAACAAGCATCCCAAGCCAGTGAACAAAGAAAAGAAGAATTAGATTGGCAAATTAATCAAATTCAAGAGAAAAAGGAGGCGATGCAACAACGGCTCAATGAGTTGCAAGAAACGACAGGAGAAGCGTGGGAAGAAATTCAATCCGGTTTTCAATCAGCTTGGGATGATTTAAATGATGCCTTTGAGAAAGCCAAAGATCAGTTTAAATAACAACGATTACTGTTGCGGTTTTGGCGGTTCAGAAGTCGGAATTTCTTCTATTTTTTCTTCCGTTTTTGATTGCTGATCCGATTGTTGGGGTTGGCTCGCATTTTTATCCGTCAGCAACGGCGTCATTTGTTTAATTTGATCTTTAAACTGGGCTGGCGCCATTTCAAAAGCTTTTTCATACAACGGTTTGGCGGCTTCTTTATTGCCTTGCTGTTGTTGGACTAAGGCTTGTCCTAAAATGGGACGGAAATCATTGGGATTATTCTCAGCAACTTCTTTATAAAGCGCGATCGCGCCATCAAAGTTTTCCGTGCGGCCATACACTTGCGCTAATAATAATTTCAACCCAGTGGTATCAATTTCGGTGTTGCTATTTTTTGCCAATTCGAGAGTGTCTTTGACTTCACCAATAGCCGCTTCGGGACGATTTTGTTGCAGAAGCAAATCCACCAATCCTTGCAAAGCGCGAGTGTTGCCGGGTTTTTCATCTAAAACCCGACGATAGGCATTGCTTGCTCCTTCGATATCGCCAACTTGTTGCTTAGCTTGGGCAAGAAGAATCCGATAGGCGTCTTCATCCGGATTTAAATCAGCGAGTTTTTCTAAGGGAGGCAGTGCTTTTTCAATTTTGCCTTGTTTAATCCGAACTTCAATGAGACCTTGCAACGCGCTTTCATTTTCCGGTTCTTTTTCCAAGACGGCTTCATAGCCTTGGGCTTGTTCAGCTAAGTCTTGTTGTTGCTGTTCCGTCGAGGGAGAAGAGGAAGTGGAATTATTGGCTTGTTGTTGGTTTCCGACACTATTTAAAAAGGGAAGCACAGAGACGCCGATAAAGGCGACAACAATAATGCCAATCACGACTAAAATCCAGGTTTTTTGTTTGGGTTTATCCGAAGAAGAACTCATCTTGCTTATGGGGAACAGTATTTATCAATGGGTCACTAAACAACCTTAACACCCCTCAAAGAAACCCTGAATTTCCCCTAGGCTAATCAAGGGAGGTTATATCAAATGGAGCAATATTGGCTGCAGATGGTTTGGGGAGAGGGCAAGGGCGATAGGAAAACAGCGCGAGGGGATACGTCATCGCGTTATTGAATAACCAATCATCAATAACAATCCATTAAAACCGAATACCATAGAAATAGTAGCAAATGTGAAGAAATGTAAGGGAAGGAGAAGGATATCATGGCGGATCAGTTAATCCGAGCAACGGCAGCTAAGGGAGGAATTCGCGCTGTTGGGCTTATTTCCACCCGTTTAACGGAACAAGCCCGACAACGACACAATCTCTCTTATGTAGCAACTGCTGCCTTAGGACGAGCGATGTCGTCCAGTTTATTGTTGGCTTCCAATATGAAGCAGGAACAATCTCGGGTCAATCTTCGGATTAAAAGCAACGGTCCCCTTGGCGGTTTGTTAGTGGATGCCGGCGTTGATGGCACGGTACGCGGCTATGTGGAAAATCCCTCAATAGAGTTGCCGCCGAATGACCGGGGAAAACTGGATGTTGGCGGTGCCATCGGGCGTGACGGCTATTTGTATGTGGTTCGCGATGTGGGCTATGGTTATCCTTATTCTAGTACTGTGGAACTGGTTTCTGGGGAAATTGGCGATGATGTGGCGAATTATTTGATTAATTCGGAACAAACACCGTCAGCGTTGCTGGTTGGGGTATTTGTTGGTGCAGAAGGGGTCACTGCTTCGGGGGGGATTTTATTGCAAGTATTGCCCAAGGCTTCCCATGATGAAGAATTAGTACAAACGTTAGAGTCGAGAGTGGATCGTTTGTCTGGATTTACGCCGCTAATGAGGCAAGGAAAGACCCTATCGGAAATTTTTGAACATCTATTAGGGGATATGGGATTATATGTTTTTCCAGACGTACAAATGGTTCGTTTCCATTGCGGTTGTACCTTTGAGCGCATGATGAATGCCTTAAAACTGTTTGGTGTTGCCGAGTTGGAAGATATGATTGAAAAAGACGGGGGAGCCGAAGCCACTTGTCACTTCTGCGGTGAAGTTTATCAGGCCAGTCGCGACGAATTAGTTGCGTTAGTGGAAGAAATGAAAGTAGAAAACTAGCTTTTGATTGCGGTTTAAAATGAGACTTTTGTCCGCAGCCATTCCGTAATGAGTTGCGGACAATTCCGTTTAAACCAACGCCACCCCACAGCCCGAAATGCCGGTTTCGATAAGCGCGCGATCGCTTTTAAAAGTCGATTCATAGGACGAAAGCCGACTTTTTTGTTGATTAGATTAATTGAGCCCACATCATATAACCGATCTAAAATCATTTTGACTGTCGGTTCTTCTCGTTCTACTAAATTGTCTAGCAACAGCAGAATATCGTGCATTCGTTCTTCTTTAATCCGCTCTTCTTCTAGACGTTGTTCTAATTGTAATTTGACTGACTTTTCCGCTGGTACTAGCATTCTTTTTGATTGATTATTGTACTTGGTGAGGGCAATTAACGGGCAATTTTTTGAGAATAATTGGTAACGAATTCTGCTTAATTATTACCGGCTAGGAAGTTTATATTTAAAGTTATTTGACCCTTGATAATTGGAAAGCTCTGCAAGTCGATTCAATGATTGGGTTCCTCGATACAATTCGCCATTAATTTCCCATGTTGGATAAGATTTAATATCGGCTTTTTGACAAGTTTCCGGTTGGGGATCAATCCCTCGGGGATCGCATTCAACGTAGTTGATTTTAGTAAATGCTTGTTGACCGAAAAGCTGTTTTTGTTTATAACAATGAGGACACCAAAATGCCCCATACATTTTTGCCCCTATTTCATTTAAATGTTCGGCAAGGGCGATTTCCGCCTGACTCGATTCGGTGGTAATTTTCCATCCTTTCGGCGGTTCCGGGGCCCTATCCGCTACTGGAATAACATTTGATTGTTCGGCAGCATTATTATTAACATTCGAATAAATCCCTAAGGCTCCCACTAATGTCACCATCCCCACGACAATTCCAATGAAGAAAACTTGCCCCAAATCTTCCCAGTCTTTTCCCAATAGGGTGAGAGATAATAAACTGATTGAAAAGAAAGCGGAACCAATACAATAAGGGCAAAATGTTTGCAGTTGGGTACTTAAAATATACATTAAATAGCCGCTAAAAACGGTCATGGCTGTGCTGCCAATCAGCAGCAAAACCCAACTTTGTTCTTCCAAGCGTTTGCGAAGTTTTCGATTTTGCTCTTGATTCACCAATAAAGGAGCCAAGGCAAATAGCATCATGGCACTATAGGCAAAAAACCCAAATAAACTTAAAGGCAACCCAAAAACAGTAGCATAGGGACTATTTAAAACATTGCTGCAGCCTCCTTCCGAAGCGCTGGCGCCTGCTAAACAGCCGACCGTTTGACCGGTTAGCTTTTGCACTGTTAAATAAGCGGTGAGAATCGCTCCCAAAAGCGCGATCGCGCCCATAATCGGACGTGACCATCGCATAAACCAAGGGGCGGAACGTTGTCGTTTCATAGGTTGCTTTCCTCTCAAAAATTGCGAAATGGGATGATAACAATTCAATCCTAGCAGTCAACTTTTTGGAGAAAACGACTTCATTTCATCGCTTGGTGTTTCCGTTTCCCGGACTGCTTCCACAAATTGACTAACGCGAATAGGATCAATGGGATGATTAATATTGCCGTTGCGTTTGAGAGAACTGGCAACAATGACGCCATTGGCCGCTTTTAATAAGTGAGGAACATTTTCCCAAGTGGCACCGCTGCCAATGAAAATCGGTTTTCCTGAGCTAGCATTCATCGCTGTTTTTAATTGTTCGAAACTGGGGGGATCGCCGGTTGCTCCTCCCGAAATAATCAAGCCATCGGCTAACCCGCGTTCTACGGTTTCCTGGACAGCCATTCCTAAAGGCGGATTTCCCACAGGATAGCCATGCTTGACACAAACATCGGCCAAAATTGCTACCTCTGACCCTAACTCACGACGGTAGCGCATTAATTCATGGGCTTGTCCTTCAATGAATCCTTGATCCGTTGCCATGACCCCTGTGAGGACATTGACGCGAATAAAATCGGCATTAACGCAAGAGGCGATCGCGATCGCGCTTTTGGCATCATTGCGTAAGACATTAATGCCCACCGGCAACATCACCAAATTCATTACCCGTTGTACAATAAGGGTCATGGCGCTAACCACTGCCGGATCAACTTGATTTTTGGCAAATGGCGCATCAAAAAAGTTTTCGATAATAATACCGTCTACACCGCCTGCAGCCAGGGCAGTGGCTTCTTGTTCGGCACGTTCTCGAACGGCTTTTAAGTTTCTGCCCCAACGGGGAGAACAAGGAAGGGGCAACAGGTGAACAACACCAATGATGGGATGGGGAGTTTGAAAAATTTGTTCTAGGTCCACGTTGTTTAATTGAACGCACTGCGAATTAAGTTGCTTAACACCCACAGCAGACTTTCGTCTTGACTAGGGCGCGGTCGCAGATTACGCCGGAATCAAATTCCAGCGCCTGCTACGACCATTGGTCATGTTTATCATGACATGATGACCCACCGTTGCAGTAGGCGCCTTCATGTTTCAGAATTTCAGAAGACATCATCTCTAACCGCAAACGTTTTATCATAGCCGGCGATCGTAACTTAAGACTACGACGATTTGATGAGCCTGGTGTTAAGAACCTGCCGCCTTCTCCCCTGGAATTGATTAGCGGCGCGTGGTAAAAATTGTGGTAAACATCATTAGAAAACCGCCAATCCCCAGAACGACGGCAAGCAACACCGGGATAAGATTCATTAATTGACTTTGATCCATTACAGGTTTTTGCGCCTTACTGAAATCATCTCTATTATGTGACATCCCCGACTTCAATACTCAAAAAAAGGAAGCGGGCTTTTCCACCTCATAATGAGGCTTTGGGTTTTATCCTGAGGCGATGCCCCACCCCAGCTTTTGCTACAGTACCACTTTTTAATTGCCCACTACAAGTTATTCCGTTAGCAGACTATCCTTCAAAGACATTGAGCTTATACTCCAATGCGGGAGTGTCTCCCATCGCCTAAAAAAAACACCGCTAAAAAGTATCTCCAAAGCGTTTCACCAAGCCTTGTGTGCGAAAGTTAGTTTTCTAGTTTTCTGTTTTCACCAAAGGATTCCCTTGGGAATGTTCTAGGTCAGCGGTACAAACTTGGGCCTTGACTAAATCAGCTAATTCTTGTAGTTGGTTAATCGCTTCGGCGCCTTCTAATTTCATCAGTTCTCGATCATCGCACATTTCTGTCCAAGTAATCCCATAGTCGGAAACCAAGAAACGAATTAAGTGATTATCCCCTAAGCTAACCATAAACGAAGCACTGTTCATTTCATGACCGCAGGTATAGCAAGACGCGAGATACCCCCGCTGTTCTAAAACAATAGCTAGGGCTTGTAAATTCATGACTAAGTCTTGAATAAATTGGCGATGTTGGTGAGCTAGTCGTGTAAACACTTTAATCCTCCAGTGGCACACAATTCTTTTATTGTAGCCGATATTTTTACAATTCCTTAATAATTCTGGCCCTTCTCAAAAGAAAGGACAGCTATCTCTACGCTAGCTTGCTGGCAAGCTAGAAAGTGTATGGCAAGTTACACCGTGTTTACTAGCACAAGGAAGGTAGAACCAACGATTGCGATTGAAGCGCTTCTAAGGAGAATTTCCTTCCTAGTCTAACCAATTGCTCAAGTTGCTCTCATTTCGTTGATGAGAAGATTAATCTCGGCTTTTTTTCTAGGAGTTAATTTTCTTATATTCCCTCTTTCCGATAAGATGTAGAATACTAAGGATGATCGATCATAACCTGGGATTGAATTAGTTAAGGACAACTAAGGCATGAATCAAGAAATTTTTAACAAAGTACAAGGAATTGTCGCAGAACAACTAGAAATTCAAGATCGAGAAACCATTAAACCGGAATCCAAATTTGCCGAAGACTTAGGGGCAGATTCTCTGGATGTGGTGGAATTGGTAATGGCGTTAGAAGAAGAATTCGATTTGGAAATCCCCGATGAAGCAGCGGAACAAATTGCCACAGTGCAGGCAGCTGTGGACTATATCGAAGAAAAAGTAGCAACTCCTTCTTCTTAAAGTTGGGGAAGGGATGATCCGCAATTTGTTTCCGGTCAAGTGCATTGCTCAGGTACATTCCCGAAAAACATATCGAAAATTATGGCAAATTCGCAAAATCAACGAGTCGTCGTGACGGGACTTGGGGTCGTGGCTCCCGTCGGAAATACCTTAGAAGAATACTGGGAAGCTCTGTTAGCAGGGCGCAATGGGATTGGTAAAATTACCCGGTTTGACCCCGCTAATCATGCTAGCCAAGTAGCTGGAGAGGTGAAAGGGTTTGATCCTCATCAATACTTAGAACGCAAAGAAGCCAAACGCATGGATCGCTTTTCTCAATTTGCCCTGGCTGCCAGCTTTCAAGCCCTGAGCGATGCCAATTTAGAAATTAATGACTTGAATGCGGAACAAGTTGGGGTAGTCATTGGCACTGGCATTGGCGGATTGAAGGTTCTCGAAGATCAACAAGAAATTTATTTGAATCGCGGGCCGAGTCGCTGTAGTCCATTTATGATTCCCATGATGATTGCCAATATGGCAGCCGGGTTAACGGCCATTCATGTGGGAGCCAAAGGACCCAATTCCTGCCCCGTCACAGCTTGTGCAGCCGGCTCCAATGCTGTGGGGGATGCCTTTCGTCTCATTCAGCGAGGCGAGGCGCAAGCTATGATTTGCGGGGGCACAGAAGCGGCAGTGACTCCTTTGGGCGTTGCTGGGTTTGCTTCTGCCAAGGCACTCTCCACTCGCAATGATGACCCGGAACACGCTTGTCGCCCCTTTGATCGCGATCGCGACGGGTTTGTCATCGGCGAAGGGTCTGGGATTTTAATTTTGGAATCCTTAGAACACGCTCAAGCCAGGGGCGCTAAAATCTATGGGGAAATTGCAGGGTATGGGATGACTTGTGATGCTTATCATATGACTTCCCCAAGCCCAGAAGGAACCGGCGCTGCCCGTGCAATTTCCTTGGCTTTGAAAGACGGCAATCTTACCCCGGAACAAGTGAGCTATGTCAATGCTCATGGCACAAGCACGACCACCAACGATATCACCGAAACAAAAGCTTTGAAAAAAGCGTTGGGGAAATCGGCTTATGAGGTGACAATCAGTTCCACCAAATCCATGACAGGACATCTCCTTGGCGGTTCCGGCGGCATTGAAGCCGTGGCCACGGTGATGGCCTTGGCTCACAACAAAATTCCGCCCACCATTAACCTTACTACCCCCGACCCTGAATGCGACTTGGACTATGTGCCGAATCAGGCGCGTGAAGCCGCAGTCAATTGTGCCTTATCCAATTCCTTTGGATTTGGGGGGCATAACATTACGCTAGCGTTTAAAAAATATTTCGAATAGCTCATTGCCACTCCCAAAACCATGCTGACAAAATCGCTTGCCCCTTAATCCCCCTTTCTGCAAAGATAGAAGGAAACTAATGCATTTGTCTCAAACCTGAAAAGCGGGTTTTGGAAAAAGCCCACTCGAAATTTTCCAGTAAACTGTCGTTAAAAGAAAAATCAATTATGGTCGCTACTAGTCAATCACTAACACAACTTTGTATTAACGCCATACGCTTTCTCGCCATTGATGCAGTGGAAAAAGCCAGTTCCGGGCACCCTGGACTGCCTATGGGGGCAGCTCCCATGGCGTTTGTCCTCTGGGATAAGTTTCTGCGGTATAATCCCAAAAATCCCCACTGGTTCAATCGCGATCGCTTCGTTTTGTCTGCTGGACATGGGTGCATGCTGCACTATGCCCTTCTTTATCTCACAGGCTACGATAGCGTTAGCTTAGACGATATTAAACAATTCCGTCAATGGGAATCCAAAACCCCCGGCCACCCCGAAAACTTTATGACCGAAGGCGTGGAAGTAACCACGGGTCCGCTCGGACAAGGGGTTTCCAACGCTGTGGGGTTAGCTCTTGCCGAAGCCCATTTAGGCGCTCGCTTTAATAAGCCCGACTGCCATATTGTCGATCACTATACTTACGTCATTGCCAGTGACGGCGATGTCATGGAAGGGGTTTCCAACGAAGCCTGTTCCTTAGCAGGACACTTGGGACTTGGTAAACTGATTGTTCTCTATGATGACAACCATATTTCCATTGATGGCGAAACCGAACTGGCGTTCACCGAAGATGTGCTCAAACGCTACGAAGGTCTAGGCTGGCACATTCAAAGCGTTGAAGACGGCAATACTGATCTCGATACCATCGAAAGCGCGATCGCCAATGCCAAGGCAGTCACGGATAAACCTTCCATTATTCGCGTAACCACCACCATTGGCTTTGGTTCTCCCAATAAAGCCAATAGCCATGATGTACATGGGGCAGCCCTCGGCGGCGATGAAGTGCAAGCCACCCGTCAACAACTGGGTTGGGAATATGGGGAATTTGAAGTTCCCGAGGATGCCCTCAATCACTTCCGGAAAGCCATTGACCGCGGCGCTCAACTAGAACAAGAGTGGAATCAACTCTTCGAGCAGTATAAAAGCAAATATCCCGAAGATGCGCAGCAGTTCCAGCAGTTGATTAACGGTGAATTGCCGGAAGGTTGGGCAGATCATCTTCCCACCTATACCCCGGATGATAAAGCCGATGCCACCCGTAATCAGTCAGGGGCAATTTTGAATGCGCTCTCTTCTGTTATTCCAGGTCTAGTTGGCGGTTCGGCAGACTTAGCCCCATCCAACAAAACCTACGTTAAATCCAGCGGCGACTTCCAAAAAGGAGAATACGCCAACCGCAACTTCCGCTTTGGCGTTCGCGAACATGGCATGGGTGCCATTTGCAATGGCATTGCCCACCACAATTCCGGCATTATCCCCTATGGCGCCACCTTCCTGATTTTCACCGACTATATGCGCGGGGCAATTCGTCTTTCTGCCCTTTCCCGTGCTGGCGTCATTTGGGTAACTACCCATGATTCGATTGGCTTAGGAGAAGATGGACCCACTCACCAACCCGTTGAGCACCTGGCTTCCTTACGGGCAATGCCTAATTTGGCCGTAATTCGTCCGGCAGATGGGAATGAAACCTCTGCTGCGTACAAAGTTGCCATTGAGCGGGCTACCCAAAAAACAAATCATGCGCCGACCCTGCTGTCGCTTTCTCGTCAAAAACTTCCCAATTTAGCTGGAAGCAGCATTGAGAACGCAACCAAAGGCGGTTATGTGCTATCTGACAGCAATGGCACTCCTGAGTTAATCCTGATTGGCACTGGCAGCGAAGTGGAACTCTGTCTCAATGCGGCGGAACAACTTCGTCAAGAAGGCAAAAACGTCCGTGTTGTTTCTCTCCCCAGCTGGGAACTGTTTGAAGAACAGGACGAAGCCTACAAAGAGTCGGTTTTACCGAAAGCTGTCACCAAACGGGTTGCGGTAGAAGCCGGAACGACCTTTGGCTGGTGCCGTTATGTCGGTTCCGAAGGCGCTGTCATTGGATTGGATCGCTTTGGCGTTTCCGCACCGGGCGACGTCGCAATGAAAAACCTTGGCTTTACGACGGACAATGTCGTTGCAACCGCAAAAAAAGTCTTAGGTTAAGCTAACCCTTAAGAGGAAGGTCGCAGTTTTTTAGCCTGTGGCCTTCCATTTTTAATGAGAGATTGCTAATTTATGGAACTAACTCTGGGCTGGCTGTATCCCACCTTAATGAGCACCTACGGCGATCGCGGCAACGTGATCTGTCTGCAACAACGCGGCTATTGGCGAGAATTAGACATCAAAGTTGTTCGGCTAGACTTGAATGCTACAGTCACAGACTTTGACAACATTGATCTGTTTGTGGGCGGTGGCGCACAAGATCGGCAACAAGAAATTGTCATGCGCGACTTACAAGGCTCAAAAGCCCAAATCATGCGTAATAAAATCGAAGCGGGCACCCCTGGAGTCTTTACCTGCGGTTCACCGCAACTGTTAGGTCATTATTATGAACCTGCCTATGGCCAACGCATCGAAGGCTTGGGCATTTTTGACATGGTAAGTAGACATCCCGGAAATGAGAGCAACCGTTGCATTGGCAACATTGCCTTCCGGTTAACCGCCTCTCCTCTGGTACAAATGATACAAGCGAGAATCGGCGGGTCTCCTATTGTCATTGGCTTTGAAAACCACGGCGGACGCACTTACCTCGGGAACGTGCAACCCCTAGGACGTGTCATTGTCGGCAACGGCAACAATCAAGAAGATGGCTACGAAGGCGCCTTTTATGGGAACGCGATCGCGACTTACGCCCATGGTCCCCTGTTGCCGAAAAATCCCTTTCTCGCCGACTGGTTAATTGAAACGGCTCTGGAATTAAAATATCAACAAAATATCCAATTATCCCCCCTAGACGACGACCTTGCCGAAAAAGCGCGAAAAGCGATGTTCAAGCGTCTAGAAGTCGGAAAGCTGGCGCAGGCAGCGACCAGTAACGAATAAGTTCTCATTTAATGATTTCTTATTCTAAGGTTTGATTGCTCACCTATTTCCCCGAGTTCTGATAGAGTTAACCACAGAAAAGATCGCGCTGAGGAAAGATAATATCGTGTTCAATCAAACAAAAATGAGCCAATGGGCAAAACGTGCCTGCTGTGGTATTTTAATTTGCTTGTTAAGTATCGGACTGGTGAGTTGCGGCGGCAAAGAAACGCCCAAAATTGAGGAAACCAAAGAAATTTCAACACCAGAACCTGCGCTGACGGAAGTAGCGCCGCCAGCGATTTTTCAACAATTGCGGCAAACCCTGGATAATTATCAACCGCAAGTTTCCATTGTCAGCCCGAAAAATGGAGACCTCATTGAAGACACTCGCGTCAGCATCGAGGTTGATGTTAAAGACTATCCGCTGTTCAAAAATGAAGAATTGGGAATGGGACCCCATCTTCATGTCATCTTAGACAATCAACCTTATCGTGCTGTCTATAACGCCGAAAAGCCCATTATTTTTGAAGACCTTTCCCCAGGCACTCATACCATTCGGATGTTTGCCTCCCGTCCCTGGCATGAAAGCTTTAAAAATGAAGGGGCCTACGCGCAAGTTACCTTCCATCTTTTCACAGAAACAGAAGATAATGCCCCAAATCCGGAAAAGCCTCTGTTAACCTATAGTCGTCCCAAAGGCAGTTACGGGGCAGAACCCATTTTACTCGATTATTACCTGACCAATGCTCCTATACGCCTCTTTGAACAAGAAAGCAATTCGGAAGTGGAAGTTAATCCTGCTTCACAAAACGAGTGGCGAGTTCGGGCAACAATTAATGGCGAAAGCTTTATCATGGATAGCTGGTTGCCAGTTTATTTAGAAGGCTTCCAACAGGGACGAAACTGGATTAAGTTAGAACTGCTCGATGGCGATGGCAACCTTATTGAAAATGCCTTTAATACCACCGCGCGATTATTTACTTATCAACCTCAGGGAGAAGATACTCTATCCAAGTTAGTCCGCGGAGAACTCAGTGCCGAGAAAGCCCGTTTAATTGTTGATCCTGACTATCAACTACCGAAAGAAGAAAAAGTTCCAGCAGAAGAACAACCAGTTACTCCACCCGAAGAAGAAGCTGAGGAAACAGAACAGCCTGAAGCAGTCACTGAACCTGAACTAGAAGAAAAACAAGAGGAAGAACAACCTGAAGCTGGCAGTGACCAACAAGAGGAAACCACTTCTCAACCGGAAGCTGTAACCGAACCGGAAACAACGGAGACAGAAAAACCTTCTCCTGAAGAAGCTGTCACAGAACCGGAAACCAAAGAAGAAACAGCAACCGAACCCAAAGCAACTGAACAAGCAGAAGAAACCTCTCCCGAAGCTGTCACTGAACCTGAATTAGAAGAAAAACAAGAGGAAGCAGAACAAAAAGCTGAAGAGAAAGAACAACCTGAAGCTGGCAGTGACCAACAAGAGGAAACTGCTTCTCAATCGGAAGCTGTAAACGAACCGGAAACAACGGAGATAGAAAAACCTTCTCCTGAAGAAGCTGTCACAGAACCGGAAACACAAGAAGAAACAGCAACCGAACCCGAAGCAGTTACAGAACAACAGGAGGAAACCGCTTCTCAACCAGAGGCAACTGAACCACAATCAGAAACATCTGAGAAATCTTCCCAATCCACTGTAGAGGAAGAAGAATCCGTTACAGAATCGGAAGCAACGGAACAAGAAAAGGAAATGTCTTCTGAATCTACTACTGAAGCGGAAGAGAAAACTACTTCTGACAACGAAGTGAAAAACGAGGCAACAAAATCATAGAAACGTTGGGTAGGTGGGATTTTCCCCCCTACCTAAATGCCTTTAGTTTTCAAAAGTTATGTTAAATTTTCTCTTTTCTATCAATACATCGGAGTTGACATAACTCTCTACTATTCAATCAAGTTAATGAAATCGATTAATTAATGCTACAAATGAGGCATCCTTCGCCTTGTCTCCTTGTCTTCCCTTTTCCCAAAAAGATCGGTAGCAAACATTGATCCATTTGATATTAATTGTAAGGCAATAATTATTTAAAAAATCATCGTGTCAGAAAAGCAAACGTCTCGTCGTTCACTAACAAGTATTGCCACCATTGTTGCAGTTGCCACCCTAATTAGTAAGGTCTTTGGCTTAGTTCGAGAACAAGTCATTGCTGCTGCGTTTGGGGTTGGCCCTGTGGTGAATGCCTATGCCTATGCTTATATTATTCCCGGTTTTTTGCTCATTCTTTTAGGAGGAATTAATGGCCCGTTTCATAGCGCTTTAGTCAGTGTTTTATCGAAACGAGACAAATCAGAGGCCGCCCCGTTAGTGGAAACCGTGACGACTTTAGTTAGCGGTATTTTATTGTTAGTCACTATTTTTATCGTTGTATTTGCGCCCTTTTTAATTGATTTGGTTGCCCCCGGATTAACAGAAACACCAGGAGGGGAACAAGTGCGTTTGATTGCCATTCGCCAGTTGCAAATCATGGCCCCCATGGCGGTTTTAGCGGGACTCATCGGCATTGGTTTCGGCACTCTAAATGCTTCTGATCAATATTGGTTGCCTGGGATTAGTCCTCTGTTTTCCAGTTTATCGGTGATTGGGGGATTGGGTGCGTTGGCGCTGTTTTTGGGAAAAGATATTCTCAATCCCGAATATGCCCGGTTAGGAGGAATGGTGTTAGCTGGGGGAACACTGTTAGGGGCAATAATACAATGGTTAGTTCAATTATATGCTCAAGCGCGATCGGGCTTAGGAAAACTTCGCCTCCGCTTCCAATTTTCTCATCCTGGGGTCAAAGAGGTTTTAAAAGTGATGGGTCCAGCAACCCTATCCTCGGGCATGCTTCATATTAATGTTTATACAGACCTCTTTTTTGCCTCTTATATCAGCAATGCCGCTGCTGCGATGAAATATGCCAACCTCATTGCGTTAACCCCGCTGGGCATCATTTCTAACATGATTTTAGTGCCAATGTTGCCCGTTTTTTCCCGTCTAGCAAGTCCAGAAAATTGGGAAGAATTAAAAGAGAGAATTCGTCAAGGGTTATTGCTGTGTGCCTTAACCATGCTTCCTTTGACAGCAATTTTAATAACCTTAGCGTTTCCTGTGGTTCGTTTAATTTATCAACGGTATGCCTTTGACCAAGCCGCTTTAGATGTTGTTGCCCCGGTTTTAGTCGCATACGGACTGGGAATGTTTTTTTATCTGGGAAGAGATGTTTTAGTCCGAGTTTTTTATGCCCTTGGCGATGGCCAAACCCCATTTCGAATTAGTATTGTTAACATCTTTCTCAATGCTATTTTAGATTATGTTTTAATGAATTTTTTCCAAACGCCGGGATTAGTTCTTTCCACCATTGGCGTTAATATTACCTCGATGGCAGTTATGTTATGGGTTTTAAATCGCCGATTAAATGGGCTCCCTTTATTAAAATGGGGAAAAATTTTCTTAACCCTAACAGCAGGAACTGTTTTAGCTGGTCTGGGAAGTTTTGGCACAAGCCAATTATGGAAACAATGGTTAGGACATGATAATCTGTTATTAGAAACAGGACAAATTTTATTCCCTTCTACCGTTGCCATTCTTTTATTTTTTGCAGTAGCTAGCTGGTTGAAATTGCCGGAATTAACCATTTTAATTACTCGTTTTCGAAACAAATTAAAGCTATAAATGACACTATTATCAGCTGATTTAATTGATCCGGATGATATTTCCCGGCCCAACGGTCAATTTTTAGGATTTCCTTATTCTCTCGAAGAATCTCAAATTGTTTTCTTTCCCGTTCCTTGGGATGCAACAACTTCTTATGGCGCTGGAACAGCACAGGGACCGCAAGCGATTATTGATGCCTCTGTACAATTAGAACCCACTGATTTTCATGTTCCACAAGTCTGGAAAATTGGTCATCATACGATCGCGCCCAATGAAAAAATTCGAGCGAAAAATGATAAGATGCGCCAATTAGCAAAACAGATTATTGCGTATCAAGAAGCAGGGGGAACTTGTCAAGATAAACAAATTCAACCTGACCTTGAAGTTATCAATAATGCATCAGAAAATTTGAATCAATGGGTTTATGAACAAACCAGCGCTCTACTCCAACAAAACAAACTCATGGGTTTAATTGGGGGCGATCATAGTGTTCCTTTGGGCTTGATGAAAGCACTGATTAATCAATATGGAGAATACGGAATTTTACAAATTGATGCTCATGCTGACTTAAGAAAAGCCTACGAAGGGTTTACCTATTCCCATGCTTCAATTATGAATCATGTTATCCAATTGCCGAGAATTTCTAATTTAGTGCAAGTAGGACTCCGGGATTTTTCTCAAGGGGAAATAGAAACAGCAAAAGCAGACAAACGCATTTTTTGGTTTACCGATTGGAAACTCAAAGAAAAAGCCTATCAGGGATATATTTGGCAAGATCAATGCCAAGATATTGTTGCTTGTTTACCCAATCAGGTTTATATTAGTTTTGATGTCGATGGCTTAAGTCCTGAATTTTGTCCCAATACCGGAACGCCAGTCCCCGGTGGGTTAGATTTTAATCAAGCATTGTATTTAATTGAAATGTTAGTGAAATCAGGAAAACAAATTATTGGCTTTGACTTATGTGAAGTTTCCCCTAATCCCAATAATTCAAATGATGAATGGGATGCTAATGTGGGCGCTAGAGTTGCTTATAAATTAGCCAATTTGATGTTTGCTTCTCAACCTTCTTAGCAATTGTGATTGTTTAAAAAATATTATGTCTGCTAATGGCTTTTCCCAAGCTGATACGCCCTTATTAGATGCCTTGAGAAACAGTGGGAACCGTCCTCATGCCCCATTTTATGTTCCCGGACACAAACAGGGAAACGGAATTTCGTCTCGGCTATCAGACTTATTGGGAGATGCCGTTTTTCGCTACGACTTGCCGGAATTGCCGGAATTTGGCAATGTGCTTCCCCCAGAAGGCATCATGAAAACAGCGCAAGATTTAGCTGCCGAAGCTTTTGGGGCGGATCAAACGTGGTTTTTAGCCAATGGTTCTACAAGCGGCGTCATGGCGGGCATACTCGCCGCTTGTGGGGATGGCGATAAAATTATTTTACCCCGCAATGTTCATGCTTGCGCGATCGCGGGCTTAATTTTTTCCGGGGCAGTTCCCATTTTTATTCACCCTGTTTATGATGCCAACTTTGATCTTCCCTGCACCATTACTCCCCAATCCCTACAACAGGCAATTTCGCAACACCCAGATGCCAAAGCGGTTCTGATTGCTTCTCCCACCTACCAAGGGGTTTGTGCTGATGTGGAAGCCCTTGCCAAGCTTGCCCATGCCTACCAAATGCCCCTCCTTGTTGATGCTGCCCACGGCGCCCATTTTGGATTTCATCCGCAGTTTCCGGTATCTCCTCTCTCCCTGGGGGCTGATCTTGTGGTACAGTCGTTGCATAAAACTTTAGGTGCCCTCACTCAAGCCTCTTTATTGCATCTGCAAGGAAAACGGATTAATTCCACTCGCATCGAATTTGCCCTACAATGTTTACAATCAACTAGCCCGAGTCATCTCCTATTAGCCTCCCTCGATGCAGCCCGTCAACAAGTTGCGACTGAAGGCAAGACGTTATTGGGAGAAGCATTAGTATTAGCAGAACAGGCAAAAGCAGGTATAGAAAATATTCCGGAACTGTCTTTATTTGCCCCTGCTTTTCCTCAATTGGGTTCCCAACATCTTGATCCCACCCGAATTACAATTGATGTCTCGGGATTAGGATTAACCGGCTTTGCCGCTGATGAGATATTGCATGAACAGAAAGCAGTCACAGCAGAGTTGCCCACGGCGAAAACTCTGACATTTGTGATAACGTTTGGCAATACAAGGGATGATATTGATGCCTTGTTAAGGGCTTTGAGAGAATTAAAACCACAAGTAACCCACAACACAACACTTTTTCCAAAACTATCATGTTTGCCGCCGCTTGGTAAATGTCTTTCACCACGCACTGCTTTTTTTGCTGATAAAAACGTTCTCCCTTTAACAGAAACAGTCGGAAAAATTAGTGCCGAGTTAGTATGTCCCTATCCCCCAGGGATTCCTGTTTTAATGCCAGGAGAAATGATTACAAACCAAGCCTTAGATTATTTAAAACAAGTGTTGCATTTTGGCAGCAATATTAGAATTCGAGGCTGTAGCGATGCCAGTTTAAACCAATTACAAGTAATAGCAAAAGAGATAGAAATTTAACGGTTATTAGTCATTTATTTTTAGAATTGAATATTAACTGGTAAATTAGAACTTATCATTCGATAGAATTTAAGTAATTTAGATAGCCTCTTACTGCTTTAGTACCAATGCTTCAAGAAAATTTACTTTTTATAATTTTATCAACTGCATTTTTGTTCATTACTGGTTGGTACTGGCGTGATGCCAAACCATACTCCCTTCCTCAACCAATTCCCAATTGGTTTAAAGCTTGGTTTGTTACGGTACAAATTTTAGGGAAATTACTTCCTATTATTACTTTAGTTTTATGGGGAATTTGGTGGAATCATACGAATGTTTTAGCAATTTTTGCTTCTTATTTAGTTGTACTAGGCTTACAAATTGTTGCTGAAAGTCTATCTCTAAGACGCTTTGAATCAGTCGTTTGGGTAATGGTACCTTATTTATATATTCCCTATCGAATATGGCAACTTTATCAAGGATTGATTCTTATAGAAGGAGTGCCGGAATTAATGGCAGTGCGAGCCATTCTTTGGATTAATATCATTGTTTGGATTGGCAATTACGCTTTAGATTTGGTTCAATTGCCTTTTCTATTTCATTGGCAAACTAAAGAGGATTAAGACCTGAATAAGGATGCAAAAAAATCTAGAAGGGCAATGTGGCAAAGCGCGGATCAATTTCATTTCCTTAAAGGGTTATAATTTTTTCCATTAGCCAATTTAACCATTTACCATTATAAGGATTTGTCATCTGTGCAATCGCGCTTTCTGAGTAGTCATCCCGATAAAAGCTAATAATGTTGCCATAAACAGCATTATTAAGAAAAATCTGATCTGGATCTAAATCTTGAGATTGCAAATTAAAGGTTTTAGTCCTTGCGTTGGGAGCGTAATCAACCATAATACTAAATCCATAGCCGCATTTTTGCAAAGTTTCCAGACATTTCATTGTCCCCGTTAGAAACTTTGGCGACCAACCTTTTTTGCCATCATAGCGACGACATCCTCCTCCATATTCAAACATAACAACTTGGGGAAGTTGTGAGGAAGATAACTTCTTTAATTGGTCAATAACCACAATTTCCCAACCTTCAATATCTAGCTTGAGACAAGTAATTTTGGAAGTAGCAGTATTTTTTAACAACTCTAATAAATTCATTGTCGGGACGAGTTTTGTCTTTTTAGAAGACGCAAACCATTCTGATTCGAGAGAATTAAAATTACCATTAGCTAGACTTGCAAAGCGTCCTAAATATAAAGTTTGAGTTCCATTCCGATCAGATAAACAATATTCTAGCAACTGAATAGAACGACGTTTACAAATACGGCGTAATTTCCAGTTTGGAAAAGGTTCAACTGCAACACTGGAAAATCCTAGCTGGGAAAATAAATCGCAATAAAATGCAAAGTTTCCCACACCAACATCTAAACAAACCCCTTCTCGATTAGGATCAATATTTGGTAAAAGTTCTTTTAGTAAAAATTGACAACAGGCTTCAACACGCATATTTGGGTGGAATCATCTTTTCAGAATTATTTCTATTTTACTAAAAAAAGAGATGGCGGTATTAAAAATTAATGATAATTTTTATCGTATCATCTTTTGAGATAAAAAATATATATATCGCCAAAAAATAATTTATTGGCTGGTCTCGATACCTTGTTTTCGCAACTGTTGTAAGAAAAATTCTTCTAAGGAGACGCGGGCTAATTTTAGTTCTAACACTTCCGCATTCATTTGTTTTAATGCCGCTAAAAAGGTTTCTAAATTCGTTCCTGATTTGAGTTGACCAAACCACCGATTGTCACTAAAGTCAAGATTATTGACCCATTGCCGTAATTGTTCAGAATTGCCTCCTCGTCCCACAACTTGATAGATATCTTTACTTCCCAGCAATTCATCTAAGGAACCGGAACAAATAATATCTCCTTGAGCTAAAATGGCAACGCGATCGCAGATTTGTTCCACATCGCCTAAAACATGAGAATTAAAAAAGATAGTTTTGCCCTGTTCTTTCAATGCTAAAATAATCTGACGGATTTGATACCGACCAATGGGATCCAACCCGGACATGGGTTCATCTAAAAAGACGAGTTCTGGGTCATTAATTAAGGCTTGTGCCATGCCAATCCGTTGCAGCATTCCCTTGGAATATTGGCGCAGTTGTTTCTTTTTGGCGGTTTTGCTATCAATGCCAACGGTATCAATTAATTCGGGGATGCGTTGCTTTTGCGTGGCAGGAGGAATTTGAAAGAGTCCGGCAGTAAATTGTAAAAATTCCCAAGCAGTGAGAAAATCGTAAAGATAGGGGTTCTCTGGCAAGTAGCCAATGCGTTGTTTCACGGCGCGATCGCTGATGGGTTTTCCTAGCAACACTGCCCGTCCCGAACTCGCCCGGACAATTCCCAGTAGAATTTTCAACAGAGTGGTTTTGCCTGCCCCATTGGGACCGAGTAAACCAAAGGTTTCTCCTTCATACACGCTCAGCGTACAGCCTTTGAGCGATTCTACTTTTTGATTTAACCAAAATCCCGTACGATAGACTTTTTTTAAGTCCCAAGTTTGTACGGCACGAGTAGGTTCTTGGTCAGCAATCGCTGCCTCAGGCTTGGGCGTAACAGAATCCATCCGATCTCCCCTACAATACGTCCCTTTCCATTATTCCCTAAAACCGGTAAATTTCATCAAGCTAAATGCATGATTGATCCCGAATCATTGAAATCGCTGTCTCTGATTCAAAAGCTCATTTTTCCCATTTCATCTATCTTGAGAGAGACAACTGACACGCGATCGCAACAATTTTAAAAGTTTTTTATATTTTTTTAAAGAAAATGTTTATCATAAACCATTGTCGGAATAAACAGTGTTATTGAGTGTTTAGAATGTGAAACTACAAAATGGAGAATTCCATCATTGTCTCAATTAGTTTCGTTATGGCATATATATTCGATATCGTTGGTGTTACTCCCATCGGAAAATTTGTTCAATTTCAACACCAATTTGCCAGAAACCCCAATCGCAGCAAAACCTATCTTGGCAGTTACGATTGTTCCTTAGATGGTTTGATTAAAGCCACAAAGATGATTCCCTATAAACCAAATTGGGATTGGGATCAAGTTTTACAGGAAATTGTGAATTTTTGGATGAAGTCGGAAGAATCTATCCAACACTGGCATCAACAATTAAAAGAAGTCAGAGAAGAAAGTTTATTGGTGGCACGTGTCACTAATTCTGAAAAACTTCGCCAAGAATTTGAATGGTTATTTGATCAATAGGGAATTGTAAGGGGAATAGCTTCAGCAAGCGTTGCTTCCCCTTAATTGGAAGATGAATTTCTTAGAGAAAAAGAGATCATCAAAAAATTCGCCTAAGCTGATGATATGCTAAGGGATTAGAAGTCCATAAATCCCTTGATTTTCATGACGAAAGGACAAATTGTTGCCATCATTACCGGTGCAATTTCTATCTTAATTGCCGTTGCTTATCTGGTTTTAGTGTTTATTCTCGATACCCGGGGAGAAATGAAACCTGCTCCTGTTAGCCAAACACCGCCAGTGATTCAGCTTGATTCAGCAATCAATTGATTGAGATTGCCCTGCATTTGTTGTAAAACTGTGTGATAGCATTGCTCTACGTAATTGGAATCTTGGGCAGCGTCTCGTCCGCAGCGTTCAAATACAATGGGCGGACATATCCGCAAATGGATTTTTGCCGGTAGGGGAAAATTCAGCAATGGCCCAAAGCAAATTCCCCAGGGCAACCCTAAATAAATCGGAAATACTTCTGGATCGAGATTAAATAACCAAGGCAGGTTTAAGGTTTCTAAAAATGCCTTCATGGGTTCATAGATATCGGCTAAAACAAATAGTGTCTCGTGTGCCCCCCAGGAGACAATGGGAATGATGGGAACATTTTCTCGCAACGCTAGTTTAATGAAGCCCTGACGCCCATAAAACTTCACCTGATCGCGCTCCCAGTAAGGACGAAATACTTCTTGGCCGCCGCCAGGATAAACTAAAACACAAGCCCCTCTCCGTAGGGCAGGAATGGCCATTCGCGGATCAGCGCGGATTTGTTCCCAACTTCGTTGCAATTTCTGCTAAAGGACCATAAACTTTCCAAACATGGGGATGCATCAGCCCATAAGCTGGTCTCTCTATTCCAAAGCGACAAAACCACTCATAGATAGTCATCATCATATCAGGGGCAGCGAGGCCACCATTATGGGAACCCACGGCTAAAGCCGCCCCGCTGTCAGGGACATTTTCCCAACCATCGCTTTCCACCTGAAAGTAATGGTCATGAAACCATTGCATTTGTTGCATCCAGGCTTTAATGGTTTCTGGATCGCGCTCATCAAGGGACCACCCGGAAAGAGGCGGAACATTCATGCGGTGACTGTGTTTAGAGATTCTGCTGCTGATAATACCTCTTGTCTTGCGGTTTGGTTCACTTCTAGGATATCGTCCAGTGTCGGGGTTTGGGTATTATAGCTGGAAGCGCGATCGCAGACTGTTTCAATGAGACGCGGAATATCTAAAAAGCCAATTTTCTCTTCTAAAAACAGGGCCACCGCTTGTTCATTCGCGGCATTCAAGACTGCCGGCATCAATCCTCCTTCCCTGCCAGCAGAATAAGCCAATTGCATACACCGGTATTTATCGTGATCCGGGTCTTTAAAAGTTAAACTTCCTGCTTTGACTAAATCCAATGGTTCCCAATCGGTATAGAGACGGTCGGGATAAGATAACGCATAAAGCAACGGCAAGCGCATATCGGGCCATCCCAACTGGGCTAATACCGAGGTATCCTGCAATTCAATGAGGGAGTGAATAATACTCTGGGGATGAATTACAATGTCAATTTGGTCATAATCTAAGCCAAAGAGATAATGCGCCTCAATCACTTCTAAGCCTTTATTCATCAAGGTCGCCGAATCAATGGTAATTTTTTGGCCCATGGACCAGTTCGGATGTTTCAAGGCATCAGCAACAGTAACTTCCGGTAACTTCTCCACCGGCCAATCGCGGAATGCCCCGCCTGAGGCCGTTAATAAAATGCGTCGCAAGCCATTTTCGGGAACACCCTGGAGACATTGAAAAATCGCCGAATGTTCTGAATCAGCAGGCAACAACTTGACGCCATATTTTTCCACTAGGGGCAATACCACTGGCGCACCGGAAATTAACGTTTCCTTATTTGCCAGGGCAATATTTTTACCTGCCTTAATAGCAGCAATCGTCGGCATTAATCCTGCACAACCGACAATGCCAGTGACGACACTTTCTGCGTCCCCATATCTAGCGACTTCGGCAACGCCTTCCTCACCAGCAAGGATAATGGGAGAATAATCTAGCCTTTGCAACGCCTCTTGCAATTCCGGCAATTTCTCCTCATAGCAGGTCGCCACAATTTCGGGATGAAACTGTTGCACTTGTTGCGCTAACAGTTCGATATTACTCCCTGCTGCTAATCCGACAATTCTAAATTCTTCGGGATATTGAGTGGCAATTTCTAGAGTTTGCGTACCAATAGAACCCGTAGAACCGAGGACTGTAATTGATTTCATTGTTAATTATTTATTATTTGCGATTTGTTATTTTTTCCCATTTTCCCCTTATTCTCGTAATTTTGTCATTATTGATTAATTTAATTCTGATTCCTATTGCGATAAATTGCAACTATAATTCGCAATACCGATTATACTTCCACCACCCATGACGATTATCTTATCCCGACAAGAGCATCGAGACATTATAAACAGTGCCCATGAAGTCAAACCTCAACACACTGGAGAACTAGAACGCTATATTGACTATCCAGAACACTTGGGTCATGCTTATCGCTATAACATCGAATTTCGTCCCGGATTTGAACTGGGAATTAAAGATTGGCATTTCTCGCAACCGTTAATGGTTAAACAGCCAGAACGAGAACATCCCATTGAATTGAGCTTTTGTTTATCGGGGAATCAAGGAGACTCAGCTTTTGGTCAGAAAAGTTCAGGAAGTAGTCGCCTTTTTGGCAATGGCATTTGTCCTCAAGGAGACTTAACTTATTTCCCCAATCAGCAAATTTTAAAGGTCGATCTTCATATTGAACCGGATGTCTTAGAAGCCTTACTCTGTCAGGGGTGCAATTTAATTCCTGAAACTATTCAAACCTTACTGCGCGATCGCAGCGAATGGCTTTATTTTATGTCTGGAAAAACAACCCCAGGGATGGAACTGGTTTTAAGGCAGATTGTGAATTGTCCCTATCAAAGTTACTTAAAACGGCTCTATCTTGAAAGTAAAGCGTTAGAGCTTCTGAGCCTACAATTAGAAGAAATATTTAACTCACCCTATAATCCCTCGAAGCAGTTAAACCTATCGGATCAAGATTGCATCCATCATGCTAGAGATATTCTCGATAAGCATTTACAGCAAGCCCCAACTTTAAGGGAGTTAGCCTGTCAAGTGGGATTAAATGAAGAGAAACTGAAAAAAGGATTTGAGCAGATGTTTCAGACAACCCCGTTTCAATATCTGCGCGATCGCCGCTTAGAACAAGCCCAACAACTTTTGCTAGATACTGAGCAATCGATCGAGGAAGTGGCTCGTATGATTGGTTATGCCAATCGTAGCAAGTTTGCCGCTGCGTTTCGTAAAAAGTTTGGTGTGAATCCCAAATCTTTGCAATTGCATTCTCGCC
The DNA here is from genome assembly GCA_003021905.1 of Cyanobacteria bacterium SW_9_44_58. Classification (GTDB taxonomy): domain Bacteria; phylum Cyanobacteriota; class Cyanobacteriia; order Cyanobacteriales; family Rubidibacteraceae; genus Halothece. Next base: position 60,691 of record PXPI01000009.1, read on the forward strand.
ATAAAAAGCCTTAAAGTGTGATTGGAAAAACGCGATCGCAAGGAAAAAGCATTGCTTTATTCAGACTCATTCCTTTGAATGAGAGGTTCAATCTGATGAATAAGATTAGGAATATTGGTTTGAATAGCTTCCCAAAGAATTCCGATATCAACTTCTTGATATTCGTGAACAACTCGATTACGCATTCCACGAATTTTTGCAATTGGAATTTGAGGATAATGATTGATAAAGTTAGAAGACAAACGATTAACCGCTTCTCCAAGAATAACAATTTGATAAAGAACAGAAGATTGGGTCTTGACATCTTCTGAAAAACTTCTAAAATCCATATCTTTTGTAAATTCTAGAATTAAGCGTGCTGCCTGAACTATATCAATTAAAACTTCATCATCATTGCTCATAAATAATTTGGAAATGATTTAAGATATTTTGACGACGAATCCAATTGTGGCTCTTTTGAATTGATTTTTTAGTAACAACATCGACTGAACGATTAAATAATTGGCTCAGTTGTTCTTCGATCGTATCAAGATCAAAAAAGGTGATTTTTGCATTTTCAGCAAAGGAAACTAAGACATCAATATCACTGTCGGAACGAAAATCTTCTCGTAAAACTGATCCAAATAGAGCTAGTTCGGTAATCTGCCACTGGTGACAAATTTCATGGAGTTCAGCTGTTTTGATATTTAGACGTTGCTGTAAGTTGGAATATTGGAGAGTTATTTTATTATTTGCCTCTGATGCAACCATAATCTACTTTTATTTGCTTACGTTAACTATAGTACATGATGACTTTCACTCGTTCAGTGCTTGGGGAGATTTTAGCCTATTCAGCGAGAATCCTACGACTACAGCCGTTAGGCTTAGTCGTTAGATGGGGCGTATAAACATCTGAGGAAACCTCAGATGACAGCCCCTCATGAATCGCTGTCCAACGCTCAAATCTTAACTAGACAGTTTCTTATATCTAAGCTAGGATAAGACTAAAAACTCTCCAGAAAGTCATGCGGAAAGCCATCAAAGTCAGACTATACCCTAATTCTCAGCAAGAACAGTTACTAGCTCAATCATTTGGTAACTGTCGTTGGCTATGGAATTATGGGCTTAATTTGATCAACCAGACTTATAAGGAAACTGGTAAAGGGCTTTCTAGCTATGACATCAAGAAACAAATTCCTAGCTTAAAGAAGGAATATGAGTGGTTAAAATTAACTTATTCTCAATGTCTTCAACAAGTCTGCATCAACTTAAATACTGCCTTTACTAACTTCTTTCAGAAAAGAGCTAAATATCCCAAGTTCAAATCTAAACACGGTAAGCAGTCTATTCAGTATCCTCAAAATGTAGAGGTCAAAGAAAACTCCTTAAAATTTCCTAAACTAGGAGAGATTAAGGCAGTTATCCATAGACCAATTAAGGGGTCGGTAAAGACTGTAACGATTAGTAAGAATACTTGTGGAGAATACTACGCTTCTATTCTTGTTGAAGATGGAAAAGAACAACCCCCTCCTCACCTTCGCTCCGGTTACATCTTCCCCAGTGGGGGAGAACGAGAGGGGGGAAAGGCTGTAGGTATTGACTTAGGATTGAATCATTTTGTCATTACCAGCGATGGAGAAAAATCTGATAATCCTCGTTGGATGGATAGACATGAGAAGAATCTAAAGATTAAGCAACAACAGTTATCTCGAAAACAAAAGGGTTCTAAGAACCGAGGAAAGGCTCGGAAAAAGGTCGCTAAGGTTCATAAAAAGGTAGCAAGTTGTAGAGAGGATTTTTTACACAAGCTAAGTCGCAGCTTAGTTGAGGAAAACCAAGTCATAGCTGTAGAAAATCTCAATGTTAAAGGAATGGTCAAGAATCATAATCTTGCCAAAGCTATCAGCCAAGTCGGTTGGGGGATGTTCTGTACTATGCTCAAGTATAAGGCAGAACAAGAGGGTAAGATGTATGTCGAGGTTGACCGTTTCTTCCCTAGTTCTAAAACCTGTAATGTTTGCTTAAACCAAGTTGATAGTCTTCCGTTGGATGTTCGGAGTTGGACTTGTTCTAACTGTAAAACCACCCATGACAGAGACATCAACGCTGCCATCAATATCAGAGACGAAGGACTGCGAATTATTTCCTGTGGGACACGGGATGACAGCTTGGTTCGCCAAGGCTGAAAAAGCCTACCGTCAGATGTAAGGCTTGGATTTAAAACCCCATAAGGGGTATTAATGAAAAGCATTCCTTTGGGTAGGAAGCTCCTTCTACATTGCGTTAGCAATTAGAAGTGAGTAGTTCACAAAAGAATCATGGTGCGCCCTAAAAAAAACTTGGTTTTGGGCTCAAAAAAACTTGGTTTTGGATTCAAAATGACTCGCGATCGCGCTCCCTCTGTCTCTATACTTGTTGACAATAACTATAAATAAAACGAAAAACAGGTGTGAGAGAGATATGATCCGAAATTATCTGATGGGAAGTGCCATTGCG
>PXPI01000010.1 GCA_003021905.1 Cyanobacteria bacterium SW_9_44_58
GCTATCCTCCTATGGTTAGTTCAGAAGAACTAATTAAGAGGGAGCGATGAAGCGTCAGAAACCACAAGCTCAACTTGCTTTGGCTTGTGCGTAGTTCATGGGAAATGTTCTTGCTATGATAGTGATTTACAATTGCCATTCATCTAGATTTTCTGAGTTATTAACATGCTCAAACATACCTTATCCGTTTTGGTGGAAGACGAGGCAGGTGTCTTAACCCGCATTGCCGGTTTGTTTGCCCGACGCGGCTTTAACATTGAAAGTCTCGCCGTGGGACCAGCGGAAAAAGAAGGCATTTCCCGTATTACAATGGTGGTTCCAGGGGATGATCGCACCATTGAGCAATTAACCAAACAACTCTACAAGCTAATCAATGTTCTCAAAGTGCAAGATGTCACCCAAGTTCCCTGTGTGGAACGGGAATTAATGTTAATCAAAGTGAATGCAACAACCTCAGCGCGGGGTGAAGTTATTCAAGTTGCCCAGGTATTCCGCGCCCGGGTGGTGGATATGTCGGAAGACACTGTAACACTGGAAGTTGTCGGAGATCCAGGAAAAATGGTGGCCATTGTGCAAATGCTTAGCAAATTTGGCGTTCGTGAAATTGCTCGCACTGGCAAAATTACCTTAATGCGCGATTCCGGCGTCAATACGGAATACTTAAAGTTAGTGGAAACAGTATCCGGTCAATCGTAATTGATGTCTGCCAATTTCAAGCCCCGAATGGAATAGTCTAATAATTCCATAGGATGCAGCATGGGCATATCTTTTTCCTGTTGTCGCAGATGCTTTTTGATTTGTAAGGAACAGCCGGGATTGGCGGAAACAATCATTTTTGCCCCGGTATTGAGGAGATTATTCACCTTTTGGTTGCCAAGTTCTTCGGCGATTTTGGGCTGCAGCATATTATAAACGCCGGCGCTGCCGCAACAGAGGGCGGCATCAACGGGTTCATGCAACTTAACCCCAGGAATTTGTTTTAATAATTGTCGCGGTTGCAAACTAATTTGTTGTCCGTGCAACAGGTGGCAAGCATCTTGATACACCACATCTAAGAAGTCATGTTGCACAGGAGAAAGGTCTGCGGTTAATCCCACTTCTGCTAGAAATTCTTGGACATCTTTGACTTTATTGGCAAATTCCTTAGCTTGATCTTGATACTCAGGATCATCAGCTAAGATATCACCATATTCTTTTAAAGTATGGCCGCAACCGGCAGCATTGATAATGACGGCATCAACCTCGGTATTAGCAAAGCTGTCAATCATTTGTTTGGCTAAGGTTTGGGCTTGGGTTTCTTGCCCTTGGTGGGCAGGTAAGGCGGAACAACAGCCTTGACTTTTGGGAATCACCACTTCACACCCGTTAGCTGTTAAAACTCGCACTGTTGCTTCATTAACAGGAGAGAAAAAGAGGCGTTGCACACACCCTAAAATAACTCCGACGCGGTACCGTTTTTTGCCTTGGGCAGGAATAACTTCCGGGAGATTGTCTTGGAAAGATTCAGTGGTAATTTTCGGTAAAATGGACTCCATAGCATTTAAACGAGGAGAAATTTTTTTCAGGAGTCCGCTTTGACGAATGAGATTTTGCAAGCCCAGTTGTTGATAAAGGAAAAGGGGAACGAGAAAAGGACGAAGACGATTCGGATAGGGAAATAAACTAAAAATTAGTTTGCGATAGAGGATATCAAGCGGGTTGCGGGAATAGTTGCGTTCCACTTGGGGGCGAGTGGCGGCAATGAGTTTGTCATACTGGACATCCGAGGGACAGGTGCTGACACAAGCAAGACATCCCAAACAAGTGTCAAAATGTTGGACAGTGGCTTTATCTAGGTCAGCTTTTCCCTGATTAATCCCATCCATGAGATCAATTCTGCCTCGGGGAGAGTCCATTTCTTTTCCAATCACCCGATAACTGGGACAACTGGATAAACAAAAGCCGCAGTGAACACAGTCATCAATTAATTCCGGTTGCGGTGGATTTTTCGCATCAAAATCGCTGGATTGATTGATAAAATTGTCGAGATTTGCTTTTTTTTCTGTCATTTTTTATTAAAATTAATCAGGTATTTATTATGGTAATTTTCAAAGTTTTTATCTAAAGCAAGACAAGCAATAATTCATCTAAATACCGCCAACAAAACAGTTAGGACTAAACTGTTTCTGAGCATCGAATTGTTCTTTAATTTTTTTCATCATGGTTAGCGCATTACCGGAATAGCCCCAGGGTTCAAGTTTTTCTTTAATAGAAGTTGGCGCTTCTAAAATGGTGAGAAATCCTTTATTTTCCTCACAGCAATGACGGACATTTTTGAGATCGGATAAGGGAATATCTCCCTGGAAAGCCAGTTTTCCTAAACCGCTTTTATTATGAATGATAGCGTAACTTTCTGACGGAAGTTGCTGAAATAATTCGACAGCAGCAGTTGGCAGTAAACCGCATTTACAAGTCATTCCGTTTTCCGAGGGAGGCGAAAAAATTAATGGTTTCAATTGTTCCCATAATGATTTTTCATTATCATTCCTAAAGCGCGTGGTTTGTAAGCCTAAAGAATCGCTGATGGCGCTGAGTTCTTTAATTTGTTTTTCAATACTTTCGCTAATGGTTTCAAAGCGAATAATTAATCCGATTTCTTTTCCCAAGTTTAATTTTTTTACGACACTAGCCGACAACAAATCAGCCCGAGTTGGCGTTAGGGTAGAATGACGAAGGGTTTGGGCAACTTGATGAATTTTCTCGCTATTGCCGGTTAAAACAATCGTTTCGGAAGCGGGGGGCAGGGGATAAGTGCGAAAGGTTAACTGAGTAATTACCCCTAGTGTCCCATAAGAACCTGTAAATAGCTTCATGAGGTCGTATCCGGCAACATTTTTGACCACGCGCCCCCCTGCTTTGGCAATTTCCCCGTCAGCCCGGACAACAGAAATCCCAATAATTAAATCTCTAATTCCACCATAGCGTTCTCGCCAGCTTCCAGCGTCAGCAGCGGCGACAATGCCGCCGATGGTTGCCGATTCGGGATAGGATGGATCGATGGGGAGAAATTGCCCTGCTTGTTGCAATTGCTGTTGTAAACTGGCGAGAGTGGTTCCGGCTTGAACTGTAACCGTTAAGTCGCCTACGACATGATCAATGACTTGATTGAGGTTGCAAGTGCTAAGGTAGAAGTCAAAGTGGCTGGGAATACCGCCCCAACTGGCTTTGCTGCCATTGCCGCAGGGAAACAGCGACCATTGATTTTGGTGCGCGATCGCGCTAACCTGACCTAAACGCTTTTCTGTCAATGGCATGACTAACGGCTTTTCCGGCAAGTGAGGGGAAGGTTGCCATCGCGGGTAATAACTAATTTCCTCCGATTGAATGAGAGAATCGAGTTGCGCCGCGATCGCGCTGGAATCTTGACTCATAAATTTCTATGCTGAAGGGTAACGTTTTTTTCTAGTGTCTCATGTCCATTGCCGCTTCATGGAAAAACCGCATCAGTACCATTATTCTTGCCGGGGGATACAGTACCCGCATGGGAAAAGATAAAGCCTTAATTAAAATTGAGGGAATGCCCCTGTTGCAGCGAACCTGCCAGCTTGCCCAAGCTGTTGCCTCGCAAGTTTCCATTGTTACCCCTTGGGGAGAACGATATAAAAGTATTATTCCTGAAGGGTGCCACATTATTCAAGAAACGCCATTGCCCAATGAAACGCCGCCGCATGGCGCCTTAGTGGGGTTATATCAAGGAATGCAACAAGTGACCACAGATTGGGGATTAGCCTTAGCCTGCGATTTACCGAAACTCACCGGTGAGGAACTGGAATTTTGGTGTCAACAGTTAGACTCTATTGCTAACGATAAAGTGGCATTAGTGGCAAAGTCGCCGGAAATTTGGCATCCCCTGTCTGGATTTTATCACCAACAGTGCACTGCCTTGTTTGCCAACTACTTAGCAGAAGGAAACCGATCATTTCAAGAATTCTTAGATCAGCATCCTGTGGCAGAATTGACAGTGCGCGATCGCGCGACGTTATTCAACTGCAATACGCCGGAAGATTTGGAGAAATTATAACTCACCATGTCTGAGCAACTAACACTGTTTTCTCACCGTAGCAATTCATTGCCGGTAGAAGAACAGCTAAATCTGGATCATAGCGATATCCGACTTTATCGGAACTTTTTTGATGAAGCCGCCAGCAACCACTTATTGGAAACCCTAACCCAAGAAATCAACTGGCGCCAGGAATATATCAAAATCCATGGAAACCCCCATCCCATTCCCCGTCTCACTGCTTGGCACGGCGATGAGGGATCTTCCTATAGCTACTCCGGCATTGAAATGAATCCCGAACCTTGGACAGATACTCTACGATTCATTAAACAAGCAATGGAAACGGTTGCGCAAGTTAAGTTTAATAGTGTGCTGTTGAATTTCTATCGCGATGGCAACGATAGTGTGGGATGGCATAGCGATAATGAACTGGAGTTAGGCAACTATCCGGTAATTGGTTCCCTGAGTTTAGGAGGAACGCGGAAATTTAGCTTTAAACCGAAACAAAAAGCGCGATCGTTTGACAAACATGATGTCGACTTAAGTAATGGTGACGTTTTGCTGATGCAGGGAGAAACCCAACAGTATTGGTATCATCAAATTCCAAAAACGAAGAAGTCAGTTGCACCGCGCATTAATTTAACCTTTCGGGTAATTTATATATGAAATATATATGAAAACAACTAAATTTTTAAACTTCTAGGGTATGTAACCAATTTTCTATTAGTTTTAACATCCGTTCTTGACTGATTCCTTTGATTGCTTTTGGAATTTCCTCTAAAGAATTAAAGGGTTGCTTTTCACGAATTTGATCAATAACTTTATATCTTTTGGTTTGTACACCAGCTTTTTCTAAATCTTTACGCAACTTTTGTTCTTCTTGAGTAGAAGAAGCATTAAATAAATCGAGAAGATTATGACGTTTCGGAATTTGTTCTTCTACAGCTTTATGGATGATTTTAATTCTTTATTTTCCTGAGTAATCGTATTGATCAAATCAGCAATTCTTTGATCGATGGTTTGCTCAAAGTTATTGAATCTGCTTGTTAAGTCATCTGACTTAGTAGCTAAATTGTTAGAATCGCGCTTAAACAGTTCTACTTGTTCAAGTAATGCTGACTCATTTTCTGGTTCAACAATAACCGCTTGGATGGTTTCTGCTGTTTTGGGGTAAGAATTCAGGTCTAAGGTTGAGGAATTAAAGAAGGATAACAACCATGTCCTAAAATTGCCTGCAAAGCCTGTTGAAAACAGGTAATGACCGAAC
>PXPI01000011.1 GCA_003021905.1 Cyanobacteria bacterium SW_9_44_58
TATCAGCTAGTTACAACATTGGTGCTAGATACTGGGCCCCGAAATTAAAACTGATTCGCAGAAATGACGGTCAGTTGGATGATGGCAAAAGTTCCTCATTCAAACGGAGAATCCCCGTTACCTTATCTGTCCTTTGGAAGGATAGGGAAGCCCCAACTACAGCGTCAGCTTAGTTGGGGAGGATTCACAGTAGAAGCGCGATCGCGTCTTTTTTAGTTAAAATGAAGTAACTAGAGAACAGATTAGAAAGTTATCAATTTCAGCCGGAGCATAGATGGGGATGTTGAACGATAGCGCGGCAGTCTCTAATCGAGCGCGAAGCGGATTAGGGACGGGGCGTATAAACATCTGAGGAAACTTCAGATGCTTATACACCTCGTCTAACGAGTAAGCCTGACGGCTGTAGCCGCAGGATTCTCGCCTTTTTTTTCTAAGAAGCAACTGACATTTTCCACATAATGAATCATTAGCTTGAGTCCTGTAAACACCCCAATCCACGGTAAAACTGAAAGAAACGTTACCAGCAAACTTACTTCAATAATGCTGTTTAGATTAATTTCTATCATACTTATTCTCTCCACTAATTTCAGTTTGAAGCCTGCCCTAAGACTTCTCTGTTCGTTAGTTGAAATCAGTTCTGGTTAGCTAGGCAGAATCTCTATGTTCAAATTTAGTAACCATACTTCTAAATGTCCTTATGTTAGAAACCACTTATTTATGCGTCATATAGTCCAACTCAATCCAAGAAAAGCAACTTAAAAATGGCAACCGCTCGTTCCAGGCAAGATTGCTTTTTTCCGTTAGCGGGAAGTTGTCTTTGAGTCGAAGCTGCAGACGGAATTGAGACCCATGATTGATCGCGCTCAGGGTTTTTGTGAGTTTCTCCTTCCCAGTAGAGTCTATATTGGGAGGAAACTGTTGGCTGATTATTTTCAACAAAAGAATACAATTGATAATTCGGTCGATACCACCAAAGGGTTGTTAATCCCCCTTCCCAAGCATCTTGAGACGCATAAACGGGATAATATCCATTTTTTTTGGCGTCTCGATCCACAAAAACCGGATGTTCCGTTTGGGTTTCTAAATGCAAAAGGCAACCATTGATAATATCGTTAAAATAGCCAACACGTTTAACGTTTTCAGGAATTTTTTCGCACTCCTTACAATAACGCGGATAGTTAACGCCTTGTTGATTCTTAACTTTGCGAGTCGCTAGCACTCCGCAGTATTGGCAGAAGATGTCGATATAATACTTTTTATTGTTCGCCATCTTTTCTGGTATTAACTTCCTTGCTAATTAACTTCGTTAGTTGCCTATGTTAAAAAAAACAATGCAACGGACGGGATCGAGACGAATACAAGCTGAAAATAAAAACCACTACCGCTAATGGTAGTGGGAAACATCGAGATGAGGCGAAATTATTGGATTATTTTAACCAAACGCGCCGGTGATATATTGTTTAGTAGCTTCTTCGGCAGGATTGCTGAAAATGGTTTTGGTGCTGTCATATTCCACTAGATACCCCTGTTTGCCGGCTTCAATGGCCCTGGCATTGAAAAAGGCCGTGCGGTCAGACACCCTTGAGGCTTGTTGCATATTGTGAGTCACAATTACAATCGTATATTGTTTTTTAAGCTCAGCAATCAATTCTTCAATGCGCAGGGTAGAAAGAGGATCAAGGGAAGAACAGGGCTCATCCATTAAAAGGACATCCGGTTGAATGGCAATGCCGCGAGCAATACACAAGCGCTGTTGTTGTCCCCCTGATAAGGATAGTCCGCTTTCTTTCAACTTATCCTTGACTTCTTCCCATAGGGCTGCCTGTTTCAGGCTTTTTTCAACTAAGTCATCCATATCCCCTTGGTAGCCATTAATCCGCGCCCCGAAGGCAATATTTTCATAAATCGATTTGGGAAAGGGATTGGGCTTTTGGAAGATCATGCCGATGTTGCGGCGTAGTTCCACTGGGTCAACTTTTTTGGCATACAAATCTTTGCCGCGATAAGTAATTTTCCCTTCCACTTTGGCCCCGGCAATTAAATCATTGAGGCGATTAAAGCAGCGGAGAATGGTACTTTTGCCGCAACCGGAAGGACCAATCAAAGCGCTAACTTCGTTGGCATAAATATCCATTGTTACATCTCGCACCGCCAAATAAGACCCATAATAAACATTGACATTATCAACATTGAAAACCCGCTCTTTGCTATTGGGTTCAGTAGAAGCCTCGTTTGGGGATTTAGACAGTTCGGGATTGCTAGTCATTTTTGTTTCCTCCATATGTTAAGAATAATGATGTTTAGTAGATTTTTTGCTGGAACTTGTTGCGGAAAAAGATGGCAATGGAGTTCATCAGCAATAGCGCCGCCATCAGAACAATAATTCCGGAAGCGGCGACTGAGTGGAATTCTGCTTGGGGACGGGATACCCAGTTATAAATTTGAATGGGCATTACTGTGAAAGGCGTTTGCAACCCCTCTGTAATGGGCCAGATGTCGGGTAAAAAGGCAATATAGGTTAATGCGCCTACGGCAATGAGCGGGGCGGTTTCGCCAATGGCCCGAGAAAGTGCCAGAATCATTCCGGTTAACATGCCCGGAAAAGCTAAGGGAAATACCTGTTCCCGCACCACTTGCCAACGCGTTGCGCCTAGGGCAATACCGCCTTGCCTTAAGCTGTCAGGAACGGCTTTCAGGGCTTCGCGAGTGGAAACAATAATAATGGGGATAATTAGCAAGGACATAGTTAACGACCCTGCTAAAACGCTCCGTCCCCCAGTTAGGGGTTCCATAACTCGGACAAAGGCTTGCAATCCCAGCAATCCGTAAATAATGGAAGGCACTGCGGCTAAATTGCCAATATTGACCTCAATAATTTTGGCATACCAGGTGTCAGCGGCAAATTCTTCCAGAAAAATACCTGAGCCTACGCCAACCACAAAAGAAACAATGGCTGTAATTACCATGAGCCAAATTGTGCCCACCCAAGCAGACTTGAATCCTGCTTCTTCCGGCTTGCGAGAGGGAAAATTGCTCAAAAATCCCCAGTCAAGATAGCTAATGCCATCCACCACCACATCAATTAGCAATACTCCTAGAACCACTAAACCAATGTAAGTGGCAATCAGGCTAACAATGCGAAGAACATTGCCTTGTTGATAACGTTTCCTCAGAGACGTTTGAAATTGTGAGTCCTCAGTTTTTTGAATTGAATCGGCACTCGTCATTACTCGTATTGCTCCCGAAATTTACGTACAAACCAGAAACTAAAGGCATTGAGAGTCAGCGTGATTAAAAACAGGGTTGAGCCCACGGCAAATAAGGTTTGATAGGCAATGGAACCGGTGGGAGCATCCCCTAAACTCACCTGCACAATAAAGGAAGTCATCGTTTGCGCAGAAACCAGCGGGTTCAAGGTTAAGTTGGGATTTTGCCCCGCTGCGACAGTGACAATCATGGTTTCTCCCACCGCCCGGGAAATGGCCAAAATAAAGGAGGCGACAATCCCGGATAAGGCTGCGGGAATGACCACTCCCGTTACCACTTCTTTTTTGGTGCAGCCCATAGCATAGGCCCCTTGACGCAAATCTTGAGGCACTGAGTAAATCGTATCTTCACTAATGGAGGCAACTAAGGGGGTAATGGCAACGCCCATAACTAAGCCGGCGCTGAGAGTATTAAATCCCTCTAAATCGGGCGTAAAGGGCAAGCTAAAAATGGTGTCTTGCAGCAAGGGCGTGACCAGAGTAAGGGCAAAGTATCCAAACACCACAGTAGGAACCCCGGCGAGAACTTCAATGGCCGGTTTCAACCAACGGCGCAACTTGGCTGGGGCATATTCACTGAGATAAATTGCCGCGAGTAAGCCTAAGGGTAGGGCAACCAGAGTCGCAATGATAGACGTTAAAAAGGTTCCGCTGATGAGAACAAAAATCCCATATTGGGGATTGGTAAACAGAGGCGTCCATTCGGTATCGGTGAGAAAGCGCCAGATCGGAACTTTTTGGAAAAACGCCCAAGTCTCAAAGGCCAGAGTTAAAACAATCCCCACCGTGGTCAAAATGGAGATAAAGGCAAATAAGCCTAAAATTGCAACGACCGCGCGCTCGGTAAGTTTACTCAAAGCGCGATTCGGCTGGAATAGATTTTGCGGTTGATTAGTCATCGGCTTTGTTAAAAGTTGTGCTAACAAGGGCAAGCCGGGTCAGGAAAACTTAATTTTCCCGACCCAGGCAACAATTCTCATTGCAGTGCAGTTAAAGAACTTCGTTTAGCTTCACGCCTTGAACGGAACCACCTTCAAACACTGACCCGACTGTCCGATTCTCGAATCGAGCCTGAGCTTTTTCTAAAATTTGATCCGGTACTGCAACATAGCCCACCTGTGGAACTAAGGTCCCGTTGTTTTCGGGGTCTAGGTAGAAGTTTACAAACTCCTGTACTGCTGGGTTGTTTTCTGCTGAGGATTTTTTGACGTAAATAAACTCTGGACGCGCTAAGGGCTGATAGGTTCCATTTCCTACGGTCTCAGCATTAGGCTCAATACAACCTTCGCCATTGTCCGGGTTTTCATCATCAATGGCAATGGCAGCCAACTTCTCCTTATTTTCTTCAAAGTAGGCTAAACCAAAGTATCCTAAGGCATTTTCATCATTAGCTACCCCTTGCACAATGACATTATCGTCTTCACTAGAGGTGTAGTCTCCCCGGCTCGCGCCTTCTTCCCCAACAATGACAGAGGTAAAGTAGTCAAAGGTTCCGGAGTCAGTCCCAGCACCATATAAGCCTAGGGGTCGGTCAGGGAAGCTATCGCGCACTTGGTTCCAATTGGTAATTTCTCCTTGTGCTTCCGGCTCCCAAATCGTTTTTAATTCCTGTACGGTCATACATTCTACAAAGTCGTTGTTTGGGTGTTTGACTACCGTCAGTCCATCAAAAGCAATGGGAAGCTCAATGAATTCAACGCCGTTTTGCTCGCATTTCTCGATCTCAGATTGTTTAATGGGACGAGACGCACCGGAAATGTCGGTTTCATCATTACAGAATTTCTGAAAACCGCCACCGGTTCCCGAAACGCCAACGGTAACTCGCACACCGGAGTATTCACGTTGGAATTCTTCGGCCATCGCCTCGCTAACGGGGAAAACGGTGCTTGATCCATCGACGACGACTGAGCCGCTGAGTTCAGAACTTCCGGCACCGGTTTCGCCCCCGCCAGCGGCTTGATTATCGCTGGTTTGATTTCCGCAGGCAGCGAGGGTAAAGGTTAAAGCTCCCAAAGAAGCCAGGGTAATTGTACGACGCATATGTTGGTTAATCATATTTCCTTCTGCTTTGATTAATTTGTCCTGCAGTAGCGTATCGTTTAATGGTAAAAATTAGGTTAAGATTCCTCTGATCAATCCCAAAAAGTTTCTATAGAACAAGAATAAGGTTCATATTTTACTCTATCGGTTAAAGGTTAAGAGAAGGTTAACTTGACAAATTTTAAAGAATTGATTTAGAATTTTGGGTTGTGACATTTTTGTTGGGGGCTGAAGTTATGAATGCACAAGAAGTCATCCGCTCCATCGAGCAAGAGCAGATGAAAGACGATCTCCCCGATATATATGTGGGAGATACGGTGCGGGTGGGGGTTGTGATTCAGGAAGGCGGAAAAACCCGCACCCAACCGTTTGAAGGCATTGTGATCGCGAAACGCCACACTGGGATTAATGAAACAATCACGGTGCGGCGCGTATTTCAAGGCGTTGGGGTAGAACGGGTATTTTTACTCCACTCTCCCCGGATTCGGGATATTAAAATCATTCGCCGCGGCAAAGTCCGTCGCGCCAAATTGTATTACCTGCGCGATCGCGTCGGCAAAGCAATCCGGGTGAAAGAACGGTTTGATCGCAAAAAGTAACCTCCATCGGAGTATCGTCAACTGAAGCGATAGATGTTAAACTGTCATTCTAGGGCTAATTGGCTAAATTCCGAACCGTAATGTAAATTGTGCGTCCTTAGTTCAGTTGGTAGAACGCGGGTCTCCAAAACCCGATGGCGGGGGTTCGAGTCCTCCAGGGCGCGCTCATTGGTCTCTTCCCCCCTTTTTCCAGTAACCTGCTGTATCGGGGGGCAAATTTTTTCGCTGAGAAGGAAAGCATCCAGAGCAGAAAAGGGGATTTAATTGTGGCAAAGAAAGAGCAAAAAACAAGCAACCGCCCCGAGGTAAAAGAGGAGCAAACTCCCTCGAATCTTGTTGATTTCCTAAAAGGAACCAAAGAGGAACTTGGCAAAATTGTCTGGCCAAGCCGGAAACAACTCATTAGCGAGTCAGCAGGGGTAATCTTAATGGTCACCCTTGTTGCCACAATTGTTTATTTATTTGACAACCTCTTCAAGTGGATTGCAGGACAGGTATTCTAATGAGTTTTGCCACAGATAACCAACAAGAAGATTCCAACTTGGATCAAACCACAGATCGCAAACCAAGATGGTATGCGGTTCAGGTGGCTTCCGGTTGCGAAAAGCGGGTGAAAGCGAATCTCGAACAACGGAGTCAAACCCTCGATGTTGCCGACCGGATTCTGCAAATTGAAATTCCCCAAACCCCCGTGTTTAAATTGCGCAAAGATGGGTCTCGCCAACAAAGCCAAGAAAAAGTCTTTCCGGGCTATGTTCTCATCCAGATGATTATGGATGATCAAGTCTGGCAAGTGGTTAAAAATACCCCGAATGTGATTAACTTTGTTGGGTCAGAACAAATGCGTCCTTACGGTCGAGGGAGGGGCCATGTTAAACCTGTGCCTTTAAGCCCCTCAGAAGTGGAACGGATTTTCCGGCAAAGCGAAGAACAAGAGCCGGTTGTTCAGGCAAAAGTCGCAGTAGGTGATAAGATCGTAGTCCTCACTGGGCCCTTTAAAGACTTTCAAGGAGAAGTGGTGGAAGTCAGTTCTGAAAGAAACAAACTGAAAGCCCTCCTCTCTATCTTTGGACGGGAAACCCCAGTGGAATTGGAATTCAATCAGGTTGAGAAACAAGGTTAGCAATGGCAAAAAAAGTTGTCGCGCTTATTAAATTGGCACTGCCTGCGGGAAAAGCAAACCCGGCCCCTCCAGTGGGCCCAGCTTTGGGTCAACATGGGGTTAATATTATGGCGTTTTGCAAAGAATATAACGCCCAAACCGCTGATCAGGCAGGGATGGTCATTCCGGTGGAGATTTCGGTTTATGAAGACCGCAGTTTCACCTTTGTCCTGAAAACGCCGCCGGCGGCGGTTCTTTTAAAGAAAGCAGCGGGAATTGAAAAAGGGTCCAGCGAACCCAACCGTCAAACGGCAGGGAGTATTACCCGCGACCAACTGCGGGAAATTGCTGAAACCAAAATGCCCGACCTCAACTCCTATGATCTCGAGGGGGCAATGAAAATTGTGGAAGGAACCGCCCACAATATGGGAATTGCCATTAAAGATTAAAATACTGACGTAATCGGGGAGAGGCGAAAGCTTCATTATTGACCCAAGGAGAGAACCATGGTTAAAAAAGTATCTCGTCGGATGCGGGAGCTGCTGGAAAAAGTAGAAGATCGTCCCTACAAACCGGAAGAAGCTCTAGCATTGCTTAAAGAAACAGCCACTGCCAATTTTGAAGAAACGGCAGAAGCGCATATCCGTTTAGGGCTAAATCCCAAATATACTGACCAACAACTGCGAACAACGGTTGCCTTTCCCAAAGGGAGCGGCCAATCAGTCCGGATTGCGGTCATTGCTCGCGGGGAAAAAGTAAACGAAGCAAACAATGCCGGGGCCGACGTTGTCGGTTCTGAAGAACTGATTCAAGAAATCCAAAACGGCCGCATGGACTTTGATGTGGTCATGGCGACCCCGGATATGATGCCGCAAGTGGCCAAATTAGGGCGTGTTTTAGGGCCCAGAGGACTGATGCCGTCGCCCAAAGGAGGCACAGTTACCAACGAGTTAGCCGAAGCGATCCAAGAATTTAAAGCCGGGAAACAAGAATTTCGGACCGATCGCACCGGTGTCGTGCATCTTCGATTTGGCAAAGTTTCGTTTTCGGTAGAAGACTTATTAGTGAATCTGAAAGCCTTACAATCCACGCTCGATCGGAATCGCCCCTCTGGGGCAAAGGGAAGATACTGGCGCAGCGTTTATGTTGCTGCGAGTATGGGACCCGCCATCAAGGTGGATATCGATGCCTTGCGCGATTACAAGCTGCCAGAAACTGTTTAGCGGAACAACTGAATACCAAGCAAATGCCAAAGACAGCAGGGGCATAGATAATGCTTAATGTCCTGCCGAGGTAAATGCCCGCAATTCCCCTTTTTGCCCATTATTTGGGCGGTTGGGAGGGTGGGTCGATAAGCCTCGGACGATCATCCGGGGTTTTTTTGATGAGGGGAAAATTACATTGAAAACTAGGAGGTGCAAACGCGTGTGGGTAGATCAATAGAAGATAAGAAACAAGTAGTAGCGGAATTACAAGAACTCTTGAGTGAATCGCAGCTAACAGTTGTGATTGACTATAAAGGGTTATCCGTTGCTGAATTTGGCGATTTACGCTCCCGACTGCGTGAAACAGGAGCCACTTGTAAGGTAACCAAAAATACTCTGATGCGCCGAGCCGTTGATGGGGATGAAAATTGGCAGCCTTTACAAGATTTTCTCAGGGAAACCTCGGCATTTTTATTTGTCAAGGATGACTTGAGCAATGCCATCAAGGCTTATAGAAACTTTTCCAAAGCCACCAATAAAACTGAGTTGCGCGGTGGTGTAATGGAAGGTGCGCCTTTGAGTAAAGAGCAAGTGGATGCCCTCGGAGACCTTCCCTCTAAGGAAGAACTGATGGCACAGATTGCTCGGGGAATCAATGCCAATACCACCAAAATTGCCACTGGTATCAAAGAAGTTCCCGCTTCTCTGGCGCGAGCGCTCAAGGAAGTCTCAGAAAAAGACAACCAAGAGGCAGCCTAGATTGTTGTTCATTAATCAATCATTTATTGTATTTAGGAGTACAAACCAATGTCTGCAAAAACTGACGAAATTCTCGAACAATTAAAAACGCTTTCCTTATTGGAAGCCTCAGAACTCGTAAAGCAAATCGAAGAAGAATTTGGCGTAGATGCTTCCGCTCCTGCAGGCGGCATGATGATGGCACCAGCTCAAGGAGCCGGTGGCGGCGGTGCCGAAGAACAAGCAGAAGAACAAACTGAGTTTGATGTCATTCTCGATGAAGTGCCCTCCGACAAGAAAATTGCCATTCTCAAGGTGGTTCGCGGCATCACTGGCTTGGGCTTAAAAGAAGCGAAAGGCTTAGTGGAAGAAACGCCAAAAGCGCTTAAAGAAGGCACGACCAAGGATGAGGCCGAAGATCTCAAGAGTCAGTTAGAAGAGGCAGGGGCAAAGGTTACTGTTAAGTAGTCTGATTGTTTCTTTTAATTTGCCTCCCAACCCCCCAATGCTGGGGGGCTTAATTTTTTATTGCGCATTTTCAGGTAAGCGGGGAGGGGTAGTTTTTTGTTGGGAAAACAAGCTTTTTGTACTGGAGGCCCCTGCTTTTTTGAGTTGGCGAGTGAGTTGAATATTACAGCTAATAATAACCGCCCATTGGGCAACTAGCGTCAAGAAAAGCAGATTTGAGGGAATATGGGCGCCAGCAGCAATGGGAAAAAAGGTTAAACTCACAATTGGCGGCAGCGGAAAAATATTGTCTAACATTGCTGGCACCACCATCAGGGTACTAACGGCAACGGTGGCGAAAATCCCTCGTTTCGGTGTTTTCATCAATAACAATAATTGGGCAAGACTGGCATAAATCAACAAGGCGCTGCTGGTTAACAACACCATTCCCCCTAGGAATAAGCGGTGGTTTTCTAATGGTAAAAACCCGATCGCGATCATGATGAGTAAACTGTTGGTCGCTAAATTGAGCGCGATCGCGCCGCCTGCCGGACTGTATTCCCCGCGCATTAAATCCGCCGGCAAGTTTCGGGTGGGTTTGTCATTTTTTTGATGGCGATATCTGGCCCAATCTTGTAGGGTTTGACGATGGGGAGACAAGGCGGCAATCAGGAAGAGAAACACCGCAAATTCTATGCCGAACAAGATGGGAAAGTTCTCTAATAATTCAGCGGAGACATATTCGGGATCGCCGGTTTGAGGATACATAAAGCCTAATAAGGAAACAGTGATGCTGCCGGTAAACCAGAAACTTTTTTGTTTGCTGAAAAGGGTGCTATGAGAATTGCGAAAACACCGTTGCAAGCCTTGCCACGCCCAGTAAGTCCACCATGCATAATTCACAATTAAAAGCGCGATCGCGCTAGAAGCATGATTCCAAAGGGGCAAGCCATACCACTTCAAGGCTGCTGCCTCTTTCAAGTTGAAATAGCCAATGGTTTCTAAGGAATGAGGCGTTTCTCCGATTAAGTAGGGAAGCAGTTTGCCCGGATAAAATAATGTTAGCCAGTCAAAGGGATTGTGATTGACTAACGCATTGCTATACCCGGCTTTGGTTGCCATTAAGAGAAACGCGAAAACGATGCCGGTTCCTAACCAAGACTGCATGCCATTCAATCCAGTTGTCACTAAGCCGTAAAGAAGGGCGGCACTATAGAAAAACACGCAACTGGCAACAACAACTAAATCCCATCCCAAAATTAAACTGACTGGAATTTTGGCTGCCATGCCTGCCCAGAGATGGAGGGGAAAGGCCAGCAGCATGACTGTGTAAATTAAAACCGGAACCCCTAAAATTTTCCCTGCTAAAAGATTGCTAACCGAACGAGGCGTTAGACGAACAAAACTTAAAGTTCCTTTTTGTTGTTCTTGGGAGAGATCGCTAATTAAAACATAAGTTCCCGCAACTAATAAAACAATCAGAAAAAAAACGCTCAGCCAAGTAAAAACATCCAGCCACCATAATTCCCAATTAATGACGAAATTTCCCGCAGAATTTTCCAGACAATAATTGTTCGGCGGATTATGAAATTGGGCCGCGTTTAATTCATCGGCAGGGGGAGTGCCAACACAATAACGATTCATTTGATTGGCCGTGCTGGGAAGTTCTTCTCGAAATCCCAAATAAATGAGGGCTTGGCTTAATAAAGATCCCCCGACAGCAATCACAAGATTGCGAGGCTTCCAACGTCCTTTGATTTCTCGCACCAGTTGGGGATTCCAGTTGCTGATGCGTTCTTTCACCGTTGCTAGCATTTAAGATAACTCCTTGCGACTTTCGCCTGCTGAATGTGACCAGTGCTAAATTGTTCCCTTGGTTTAGGCTGGAGTGCCTTTTATAACATGACACAATTTGGAATTGGGTTCTAGTATAGCCTGTTTCGCTTGCTAGGATTGAAGTTATCGCCTTGGTTAGTTGGGAGTTGATCAAATAAGACGCAACCCATAACCAAGATAAAATAAATATCTAATCGATCATCTAAACCCAGTTGGATTACTCGTTTTTACAAAAAATTAATCATTATGGCGACACAAATTCAATCTGCTTCTTATACGCCTAAACAATATTTAGCCTTAGAAGACGAGACCGAACAAAGACATGAATATCATGACGGAGAAATTATCCCGATGACGGGTGGAACAACTAATCACAATGAAATTGCCGGAAATTTATATGCTCATTTGAAATTCGGTTTAAGAAAGCGCAACTATCGCGTTTATATCAGTGATGTCAAATTATGGATTCCTCGTTATTGCATTTATACGTATCTTGATATTATGGTCGTTTCAGGGGACCCGATTTATGCCGATCCCAGCACAACAACTGTAATGAATCCGATTTTAATTGCGGAAGTGTTATCCAATTCTACAAAAAATTATGATCAAGGGGAAAAATTTTTAGCCTATCGTTCAATTTCCGAATTACAAGAATATCTTTTAGTTGATCAAGAGCGTTGCTATTTAATGCAATATACAAAACAAAATAATCAGCAATGGTTACTCACTGAGTATCAAAAAACAGATGCTGTTTTAACTTTTAAAAGCTTTGACTTTGAAATAAGCTTAAGTGACTTATATGAAGGCGTTGAATTTCCTTAAATTTAAGATGGTTGCTTGTGATCGAGTTGTAAAAAAAGTTTTTCTAAATGTTGTTTTTGCGTGTAAAACTCAGTAATCGAAAACCCAGCATTGATCAGCGATCGCAGTAGGTTTACTTTATCTTCGCCGCTGCCATAAAATTGAATATTAATCTGTTTTTTCTCAGTCAAAATTTCATAGGTATCAACCCCTTTAAAATGCGGCAATTGTTGCGCCAAGGTGTCTAAATCATCTAACCCGGAAATAATTAACTCTTGTTGCGGATACCGTTGATAAAGATCAGCCAGGGGCGCACTTTCGACTAAATATCCCAACTCCATAATGCCAATGGACGTGCAAAGTTCCGCTAAATCGCTCAAGATATGAGAAGAGATTAAAATCGTCATTCCCGCCTCTTGCAAGACTTTGATAATTTCTCGAAATTGCTGGCGCGACAAGGGATCCAGCCCGGAAACGGGTTCATCTAACAGCAATAAAATCGGTTCATGAATAATGGTTCGCGCTAAACTCAAGCGTTGACGCATGCCTCGGGATAAGGTGGAAATTAAACTGTTGCGTTTCGACTCTAGCTGTACTAACTCTAAAACCTCTTCTAAGCGGCGGCGTAAATGAGGCTGGCGAAGATAATAGAGACGAGCAAAATAATCTAAATAGTCCCATACTGTGAGATCGTCATAGAGAGGAAAATCATCGGGAAGATAGCCGAGACGACGCTTTAAGGGAAAATGGGCTTGATCAAACCGCACAGGTTCATCAAACCAATAAATTTCTCCCACTGTTGGCTCTTCAATCCCTGCTAACATTTGGATGAGCGTGGTTTTCCCAGCGCCATTGGGCCCAATTAACCCATAAACCTCTCCTGTTTGAATTTGCAAATCAACCTCGCAAACTGCAAGCTGTCGATCATATTGTTTGCTTAATCCTCTGGTTTCAATGGCTAAGTCATTCATTTGACAATCGACCATGAATCATTGATAATAAACGCGCTTTATACAATGATACTGAAATATCGAGCCGCCAATCATTAAATACCGAAATAAATGCTATTTGCCGATGTTCCTCCTTTTCCGACACCAGAAACTGTTACTGATGTCTCAACTTTATCCCCGCCGGCATTGACGCAGCCGTTAGAGACACTCAATGATGGACAGCGCATTGGTCGGATTCGCATTAAAGTCAGAGGAGGGGAAACCCAACAGTGGCAAATTGCCCAGGAGGACTCGCAAAAGCCGCCACGGGTCCTGGAAATTACTGCCGATCGCCAAAGTTATGATCCCCAGAGGCAGGTGATTACCGCGAAAGGAAATGTTACTGCCCAATTTGCCCAAGGGGTATTAGAGACGTATGAATTAAAAATTAACATCGAAACGCGAATGGCGGTGGGAAAAGGAAATGTTAGCTTTCGGCGGGGGGAACAGGTTCTCAACGGCGATCGCTTTGAATACAATTTCCTGAAGGATCAGGGCGTTATCCAAAATGGCAGTGGCCAAGTATTTCAACCCACCCTAGAACGGGATATTTCTTTGGAGTTAGCTGATGAGACGGGTGCTAAAACACCGCCGAAAACGCCATTACAAGAGAATCCCCTTCAGGATGTTTCCCAACAATCTCAATTCCAATTTGCGATTGGAGGGGGACGTGATGTGGAAAATTTTTCCTTTCCGGAAACGGGCGGAGAAGGCATTCGCCGGTTACGGTTTCAAGCCGATCAGATTCAATTTAATGGGGGAAATTGGACAGCCACGAATATTCGCATTACCAATGATCCGTTTTCGCCGCCGGAATTGGAACTGCGAGCTGATACCGCTAAATTTCGCCAACTTGGGCCATTACGGGATGAAATTGTCACCTCGGATCAACGGCTAGTGTTCGATGATGGCTTTTCCCTTCCCATTCCTCAGAATCGCATTCTCTTAGATCGACGGGAACAGTCGCCGCAATTATTGGAGTTTGGGTTTGACTCCGACGATCGCGGAGGGTTATTTATACAACGAGATTTTACAATATTTAATACCCCCAAATGGGAATTGAATGTAACACCGCAGTATTTTTTGCAACAAGCGGTTTTCGAGGATTCTGTCGCCGATGCTGCCGTATTTGGCGTGGAGGGAGAACTCACCGGCAATATTAGTCCTCGCACCCGTTTTACTGCTGATGCAGAAATTAATGGCTTTGAAGAAAATGTGTTGGAAGATAACTTACGCGGCAGCATTAGCTTAAAACAAGCTGTGGGACGCGGGCAAGGACAACATCGCCTCAATCTGGAAGCAAGTTTTCGCGATCGGTTTTTTAATGGATCCTTAGGCTTTGAAACAGTCCAAACTAGTGTCGGTGCCGTGATTACATCGCCGACCTTTACTCTCGGGGATAGCAATATTGCCTTAAGCTATCAAGGAGGAATCCAGCGAATTAATGCCGAAACCGATGTGGAGAAATTGTTAGAACCCAACAGTGAAAATGACCGGGTTAGTCTCACTCGATATCAAGCGGCAGGATCATTGAGTTGGGGAACCTTGCTTTGGCAAGGAGATACGTTACCGGCAACGGCAGAACAAGGGCTGCGCTATACGCCGCAGCCAGTGCGTCCGAATTTGAGTCTAAATACGGGGGTAACTGGTGTGACAACGTTTTATAGCAATGGGGATGATCAAAACTCTATTAGTCTAAGTTTGGGGGTAAAAGGACAATTGGGTCATTTTTCCGAAAAAACCTTTGATTACACCAGTTTTAATGCCACCTATACCGAAGTGATTGGCGAAGGAGAATCGCCCTTTGAATTTGATCGCTTAGCGGATCGCAAACGGATTTCCTTTGGAGTGATCCAACAAATTTATGGTCCCTTGCTGGGGGGAATTCAAACTTCCATCAACTTAGACGATGGGGAAGTGATCAGCAACGATCTCATCTTAGAGTATTCCCGTCGCACGTATAATTTGCGCATTCGTTATAATCCTACCCTGGAAATCGGTTCGGTTTCTATTCAAATCAATGGCTTTAACTGGAATGGATCTCCAAGAACCTTTGATAAAGTCCAACCTGTTCAAGAGGGGGTAATTCGGGATTAGAGCGAAGGCAACAATGAGATTGCCGCTTGATTAGCTAAAAATAATATATTTCGCGCCGCTTGTCTTTGCTTGATACATGGCAGTGTCAGCATTGCGCAAAATTGAGTCGGGATGATCATACTGGCCATGAACAATAACAATGCCAATGCTGGTGCCGATGGCTACTTCCTCCCCTAAAAGAAGAAAGGGAGTGCTTAAGGTATCATGAATTCGATTGGCAACCACGATCGAAGCTTGCTTTGCTGAGCGGAGCTCAAGCGCGCCCTGTCGATCAGGCAAATGCTCTAAAATAATCACAAATTCATCCCCGCCAAACCGCACCAACAAATCTGTTTCCCGCAAACAATGTTGCAGCCGTTGACCCACTAGGGTGAGCAATTCATCCCCCGCAGAATGTCCCAACGTATCGTTAACCGCCTTAAATCGATTTAAATCCAAAAAAAACACAGCAAAATATTCACCTTCGCCATGCCAATTCTGCAATTTTTGCTGAAGCCGGTTCCTCAGTTGGATACGATTCGGCAAGCCTGTAAGTTGATCGTGAATCGCATCGTAACGCAGTTGATCTTCCAGTTGATAGCGTTGGTTGAGTTCCGCTTCCAATTGTTGATAGAGTTGCGCCTGTTGGAGCGCGATCGCGATCTGCTCGCTAACATCATGCAATAATTTCATGTCACGATCGCGCCAATAGCGAATTTCATGGCATACTTGCAAGCAAATGCTCCCTTTGAGTTGAGAATGCTCTCCCCAAATGGGCACTGCTAACAGCGATCGCGCCTCCCAATTCTGGGCAAAGGCTTGAATCTCAGGGGAAAGAGATTCTGTTGCCGCATCTGCAATAATCAATTCCTCATGTTTCTGAAATAGGTGTTGCAGGACCTCATAACTCAACCCCAGAGACGCAGCCGCGGTTTGAGTTTCCGGATGCGGTATCGCTTGTAGCAATTCCCAAGAGGTCTGTTGGGAATCAGCAACAGCCAATATTGCCCGAGTCGCCTGAAATGCTTGTTGAATTTCACTGACGGTTCGCTGGGCTACTTCCTGGACATCCAAACTTTGACGAATGGAACGAGTAATCGTATTTAACAACTGTTGCCGTTCCGCCTGTTCCCTTAAGGTATTTTCCAATTCCTTGCGATAATCAATATTGATTCCGGTTCCGACGACGCGATCAATCCTTCCTTGGCTGTTTCGCAGAGGAGTTAGCGTGAGCAGCCAACAGGTTCGCTGTTGTTGGTAGGGCATGCATTCTTCATAAGAAATACTATGCCCAGCGGCAAGACAATGTTCATAATTTTTGCGGATCACCTTGGCTAAGTCAGGAGAAAATAGTTGTTCCAGGGTTTTTCCTCTGCCTTGGGTGCGCGGCACTCCCATTAGTTGCTCTGAAATCCAGTTATAATCCGCCCATCGCAATTCTCCATCCTCATCAAAATCTATGACGAAAATGGCTTGGTTAACGCCTTCGTAAATACTGCGCAGAAACTGTTCTTGTTCAATTGCGCGACGTTCCCTTTCTTTGCGCTCGGTAATATCAATAATCAGCGAATAAAATCCTTCTACCGTTCCTTGCTCACTCCAATCCGGCACTAACATAATAGAAACATCCCGCATTTGCTGATTCCGGCAAGGGCGTCGGCCTTCATAGCGGGCTGCTTCTCCTTGCCACACCTTTTGCAATGCCTCCAGCCGTTTCTGGGAATAAGCTTCTTTCCCAATCATTTCTTCGACCGTTTTACCAATAATTTCCTCAGCGCTGCAGCCCAGCCAATTTTGGTAAGTTTGATTGACAAATCGGTAGCATTGATCGCGATCAATATAAGCAATGCCCCCTTGTACTGAATCTGTAATTAATTGCAAACGGTATGCTTTTTCTCGTCTGCTTCTTTTTCGGCAGTGACATCAGTGAGGGTAATGTGCCACTGTTGCGCCTGTTTATCATGGTTAGTTTGCGGTTGAATATCAAGATGAATCCATAAGTAAGCGTTATTGGGATGGAGAAATTGCAACTCTAAGCTTTGCGTTTCTAGATGTTGTTGTGCTTCCTGCAAAGCCGTAAAAAAATAAGATTGATGTTCAGGGATAATAAATTGAGATAACCGGAACTGAGTTACTGTTTCATGGGTTGCGCCTAATAATGCAATCCCCTTCCGATTAATGCGCTGAATAATTCCTTTCTCATTTAAAGTAATATATCCACAGGGGGCAAATTCATAGAGATTCCAGTATTCTTGATAGAGTTGCTGCAGTTGTTCATATTGAATTTCTAATGCTGTTTGTTGCAGTTGCAATTCATCAACCACATCATCGAGACTGCTTTCCTTGTTTTCCTGTGCCGATTGCGCTTGAGTGAGCCGCGCTTTGGCTTGTTCCCTCAGTCGCTCTAGTTGCTGAGAAAAATTGCTATGGCTAGATGCTTCCATAAAATACGTAAATGAGTAGTATCACTTGTTAATGCTTTCTCAAGCTATAATATGTACTTTACTGAAAATATGGTTTGATCGTCAAAAATTTTCCTGCTGATTTTACTTTGATAATAATTTAACTAAATTTAATCTTTATATAGGATTTGAATAGGTTTATCAAATATTATTTTTTATGGGAAACTAATTAAATTTTAGAATTAGTTTTTGTGAAATTATCTCCATGAAACTTGTTAATTGTTTCCGGCAGTTCACTGTTTCTTTAAAGGGGCGATCGCGCTTTGGATTTAATTGCGGCAAACACAATATAATACAGTTGAGGCTAGCCCATTCACAAAGAGATTGGTTGCGACAGTATCCCCAACCCACGCAAAAAGCCATTTCCTATCTAAAACAAGATCGCGCTGTGCGGTTTTTCTTTCAATATCAATGCTTCACAGTTTTTTCTGCAAGTTGTATTCTGGACAAGCAAAACGGGCTTACAAATATAAATTATCTCTATGGTCAAAATTACCAGTCGAAAATCATTAGGCAGGCAACCGGTTTACGACATTGGCGTCGAAGCCGATCATAATTTTGTTTTGGGCAATGGCTTAGTCGCCTCCAATTGCTTCAACAAATCCCACTCCACTGCCTATGCCTATGTAACCTATCAAACGGCTTATCTCAAAGCCAATTATCCCGTGGAATATATGGCGGCGTTGTTAACAGCAAGCAGCGACAACACCGATAAAGTCGAAAAATATATTGATACCTGTCGGCGCATGGAAATTGATGTGGAACCGCCCGATATTAATCGTTCTCATATTGATTTTACCCCGGATAAGAATAAAATTTTATTCGGCTTATCGGCAGTGAGAAATCTTGGCAATGCTGCCATTGAAAACATTTTAAAAGCCAGAGAACAAGCGGGGGGAACATTTCAATCCCTCGCTGATCTTTGCAGCCGAATTGATTTGCATGTGGTGCATCGTCGCGCTTTAGAAGCATTAATTTATTGTGGGGCGTTTGATAAAATTAACTCCAATCGCAACCAACTGGTACATGATTTAGAACCGATTTTAAGTTGGGCGCAAAGTCGGGCAAAAGATCAAGCCAGTGGGCAAACCAATCTCTTTGATTCCATGAGTAACGGCAATGGGGGCAGCAGTGAAATGAATTATCAAAATGCCCCCACAGCTGCGCCGGTAGAAGACTTAACTGCCACGGAAAGACTGAAGCGGGAAAAAGAATTGCTAAATTTTTATGTCTCGGATCATCCCTTAAAAGCAGCGGAAACTGCCAGTACCATTTTATCGGCAATTACGTTAGGCGATCCGGAAAATCTTCCTAAGAAAAAGCCGGTGAGTGCCATTATTTTACTCAGTGAAGTTAAGAAAATTATGACCAAAAACAACGATCCCATGGCATTTGTGCAAATGGAGGATATTTCCGGACAAATGGAAGGGGTGGTTTTTCCCAAATCCTATGAACGAATTAGCGAATACTTGCAAGAAGATGCGCGGTTAATTGTCTGGGGAAAAATTGAAAATAAAGACGATCGCGTCCAGATGATTATCGATGATGCCGAACCCATTGAACAAGTGAAAATGGTAATGATTGATTTCAATCTTGACCAAGCGCGCGATCGCGCCTATCAAAATAAATTGCAGCAAACCTTAAAACAATATGCGGCGGACAAAAATGAAGGAAAAGTACCAGTCATTGGCAGAATTAAGGCAGGCCATCAACAACAGCTAGTCCGGTTTGGACAACAATATTGGGTAAAAGATGCCGATTCCGTCTCTCAAGAATTGGAAGCGCAAGGGTTTGACATTAAAACCGATGCGTTAATCCAGACTGCCTAAGTAATTTGAAACATTCTGGCTTTGTTTGTTGCGTTTGTATTGATACATATTCCGATCCGCTTCTGCCAAAGCTGCCATCAATCCCTTGCTGGGATGACGAAAGGCATACCCTGCAGAAGCCTTAATTCCTGCTTCCTCTAATGTCCTTGCGATGCGTTTTGCTAAATCTTCAATTTGATGAGGATGGCATTCCACGCCTAACACAGCAAACTCGTCGCCGCCTATTCGGGCAACAATATCTTGTTCTCTGACAGCAGAACGAATGTTTCGACCGGCATGATAGATTAATTTATCTCCTGTTGCGTGCCCTTTAGTGTCGTTAATCGGTTTTAGATCATCCAAGTCAATATAAATAATCCCGGCAGGATGGCCGTAGCGTTGACAACGTTTTTCTTCTGCCGAGAGAAGTGTTTCCCAACCCCGGCGATTGTATAACTCCGTCAAAATATCGCTCATGGCTTCCGCCTCGATGCGTTCAAGACGACGGAATTGCGCTTGGCTCTTAAGTTCTTTGTCTAAAATGGTAGAGAGAAGTTTAGCAAGCAGTTCCATCGTGGGCAACTGGTGCCGAACGGTTTCTGCCTGCGGTTCGGGATCGATAGCGCAGAGGGTTCCGAATAAAGAACCGTCGCTGAGAACCATGGGAATCCCCACGTAAGCCCCAATCTGTACTTGCTTCCCAATCGGGGCGGCGACATAGGCGGGAACGGAATTAGCCTGCGGCGCTACACGCGGTCCTTGATCTTGTACCATCCGGGAACAAAAGGAATCCGACCAACAAAACACCGAGCCTTCTCTAACGCCGTAACCATGGTCTTCCACCTGCAACATGATCCAGTCTTCTCCCTCAGTTCGGGTCACCATCCAGAGCTTAAATCCCAATTCTTGATGCAGGTAAGATAGAACCTCGCGGGCGGCAGCCTCAAAATCGGAGAAAGGGCTAATTGGATTAGGCATATTTAGCAATTAATAACGACATCGCTTTTATAAAATAATAACAACGATAATCATTACTCGCTTAATGATTGATCTTCAATATCTTTAATTGCAGAATATCTTTAATTGCAGTTTGGTTGATTTTATCTTAGAGTTGAATTTTTATTTGGTCGCCATAAGTGAGAGACAAGGCTTTAACAGCACTGCCTTGATTAACAGCAATTTCTACCCAACCGTGACTGCCAATGAGGGCAATTAACTGGTGAGGGGAAACATCGCTGTAAGTTCTGCCCCGAGAAATGGTTTGATTATTAACAATAACGCTCCACTGTTTTCCTCTTACTTCTGTTGCCGGAATATTGGTAATTAAATTGCCAAAATAATCAATATATTGAACATACCCTTTGATTTGATTTTCACTGTATTTTGGGAAAGGAAAGGAGAATTCCTTTAAATCATGAATTGACATTTGTTCCCCAAGTTCTTCTATGGGAACTCCACTGGCCAAATAAGCAGCGGCAGGGGCAAAAATATCGCGTCCATGAAAGGTGCTGCTAACCGTTTCGCTGCGCCAGTATTTGGGGTTAGTTAAACTCACTGCTTTTTGGGGGGGAAATTGATGTAACACGCCGCTGAACAAACCATTATTGGGACCCACTAAAAACCCATGAGAAAACGCGATCGCGCAACCGTCCCGGTCGCTTCCCACTCCAGGATCAATAACGCCAATATGAACTGTATCGCGAGGAAAATAGGGAACTGCATTCATTAAAGCAAATCGTCCGGCAGCAATATTTTGCGGGGCAATATCATGGGTTAAATCGATGACATTGACACCGGAATTAATTGTGGCGATGACGCCTTTCATAACGCCAACATAAACGTCTTGTAAGCCGAAATCAGTAGTAATCGTTAACATGATTGACAATTATTAGTAGGATTGATATTTTAATTATAGATTACTTCATTCCAAAATTCGTTTATAGCAATTCTCAGACCAATAAGGTACACCGAGAAGGAAAGACAGTAGATTAAAATAAGCGTGTCCATGCAACCTTATTCAATTGATTTTCGGAAAAAAATCATTGAAGTACGTGAGGAAGAAGGACTT
>PXPI01000012.1 GCA_003021905.1 Cyanobacteria bacterium SW_9_44_58
AAGTTTTAGGTAGTCGCCCTCAAACTTGGCATTTTGAGGAAACGTTATTGACTGTTGCCCTTTTCTGGAGTTGAACCGAGGCAGTCTTGCTCTCTTCTCAAAGAAATTCTTGTAGGCATTAGCTAGATTGAGGGCAACAACTTGAAGACATTGGGAGTAAACGTCATCCTTCAGCCAAGGATACTCCTGTTTTAGGGAGGGAAGTAACCCTTGGATGTATTTGCGGGACAACCCTTTTCCCGTCTGCTGATAGGTCTGTTGGCACAAGTTCAAGGAATAATTCCAGAAAACCCGACAACAGCCGAAGCTCTTGGCAAGAGCAACTTGCTGTTCCAGTGTCGGATAAACTCTGAACTTACGGGCAACGTACATAAGTTATCGATTTTAGCCAATGCTGATAAAATTATAACAGAAACCGCTAATGTCGTCATTCATAAGGCGCCGTCGCCGGAATTGATTTCCGGCGTTCTATGAGCGCCGTTACTCCGACAAATCAGAGATTATGTCGGGAGACTTCTGACGACGGCTAGTTAAACTGAAACGAGTCAAGAATCATTGTGCTAACGAGTATCAAAAACCCCCTAATTAAAAATATTCGGAAACTTCATTACAGTAAACATCGCAAAGCCCAACGCCTATTTTTACTAGAAGGAACGAATTTAGTCGAAGCGGCATTTCAGGTGAACTATCCGCTGGAGGCAGTTTGCTATACCTCTCACTGGCAAAATAAGCATCCTGATTTATCTGAAAAAATCCAACAATGGGCGCAACGGACAGAAGTCGTTTCCCCAGAGATTATTCATGCGATTTCAACGACAAAAACGCCTGATGGCGTGATCGCGATCGCGCCCCATTTTTCTTGGCAATTCCCTGACCCCTCCACAATACAATTAGGACTCATTTTAGAACAACTGCAAGATCCAGGGAATATGGGAACCATTATTCGCACAGCGGCTGCCGCTTTCGTAGAAGGCATCTGGGCAAGCGAAGATAGTGTGGAGTTTGATCATCCCAAAGTGTTGCGGGCTTCTGTTGGGGCTTGGTTTCGTCTGCCCATGGCTACTACTAGCGATTTATCTTCCTTAGTTCAACAATTTCCGGGGCAAGTGGTTGCCACTGTTCCCACAGCAGAGAAAACCTATTGGGAAGTGGATTTTCAAAAGCCTACCCTGATTTTGATGGGCAACGAAGGGGCAGGATTATCCCCAGAATTGGCAAATTTAGCCGATGAGCAGGTAACGATTCCTGTTGCAACTGGTGTGGAATCTTTAAACGTCGCGATCGCGACTTCCTTAATTTTATACGAAGCAAAACGACAAATCGCGATGAACAATCATACTATATCCCCTTCGGGTAAAAATTGTTCTAAATAATTCTGAACTTCCTCCCCACTGTGACGAGTTGCGTCTTCTCCAATGACATTATCGACTAATTGATTACCTTGCCTTCCCAATAAAAACCGTAACGTTAAAAACCCATCAGTTTCTCCCTTCACTTTTCCATTACCATCCACATCTAAGAATGAGGATTCGGCTTGGGACAAATAGCTTTCAATCGCATCTGCACTGTCTCGGGCAGCATCTGGTGCCACTGCATTATTTACTAACCCTTCTCCCCTCAATCCAAACAGATAGCGGGCAATTAATACCCCATCCGTCAAAGCTTGAGCATCACCATTGTCATCTACATCTAGCGTCAAACTTTCTGATGCCGCTAAAGGTTGTTGATTGCTTTCTAAGGCGCTTAATGCCTCATCCGCTTGAATTAATCCTTGTCCTGTTACCAAGTCAAACCCAGTATCAAATTCTGATGTACTGGGATCATCCATGTCGATTGCTGTTGTTTCCAACAAATTCTCGATCTGGGCTGGCGTTAAGCTCGGATCGGCCTCCTTAAGGAGAGCGGCTGTAGCGGCAGCATGAGGGGCGGCAGCAGAGGTGCCAAAAAAGTTTGGATTAGAATCGGAATCGGCAGGAATATCCTTGCCGAAAAACGTGGTATTGGTGCCATCAGGGGCAACAATATCGGGGTTTTTGCGAACTTCCACCTCTTGTAAGCGATTTCCTTGATTATCAAATTGGATGGGTGTCCCGCCAGTAGAGGAAAATTCCTCAACTTGGGGCGGATTCGTGCCAAACGCCGGCGTATCTGTAAAAGCGGCAGCACCGACGGATATTGCCCCTTCGGCATTGGCATGACCAAAAATCGTACTACTATTAGTATCAAACTCTTCAATGGAGAGATTTCCAAACCCAATATATTTCATTAAATCAGGACTTTCGCTATCTAAGGTTTTACCAATGGCTAAATTAAAGGTATTTCCTACTACTGAACTATCATTGGTGAAACTAAAAATTTCTAAGGGATTCTTTCCTTGATTTGCCTCAAAACTGCCAGCAATAACATCTGTTTTGTCTTCATTCAATAAGAAAATATCAACATCATTTTGCGCTCCCTTTCCTCCACTAAGGTTGGGAAAAGGTTTGTCCCACTGAAAAGACAATTTAACTTGTTCCCCTTGAGGAATTGTTAGTTCTTGGAATAAATCAGTTCTAGAACTGGGATCAAAATCGTGGGCTTCCAGTCGAAAGTTTCCTAAATCAAATACTTGGCCACTGGGGCGAAATTCACTCTGATAACTTTGGCGGCCGCTATTGCCTGCTGCCGAGAAGTAAGTTACTCCTTGTTCTGTTACTTGATCTATGGCCTGGCTAATAATGCCGTCTTGAAAAAAGGGCTCATTTAAATAAGCCACATCATCAACAATAATATCTGCTCCTGCTTGCGCTAACTCTAAAATTCCCTGGGCAAAGTTAACTTTTCCTCCAGCGGCAGTGTGAAAAGCTAAATTAGCATCTGGGGCAACATCATGGATAAGTTGCAACATGGCGCGTCCTTCATCAGTTCCCCCTTGCTGTAAATCGGATAAAACATTGACATCTGACGGTAAGTCGCCGCTGGCAATATCGCTACTTGCCCCACCTTGACTGTTGAAACTGTCAGAAATAACGCCGATAGTTACATCGTCTCCAGTAAAGCCGAATTGATTGGTGACAATGTCTGCGTTAGTGGCAGTCTTAGCTTGCGAGGTAGTACTGCCAACATTTTGAATTAGTTGATCAGCAGAGGTTGCTAAGGATTCACGACTGATTTTCCCGAAACTAGCATCCCCTAAATTAGGGGTTTTTGATGGAAGCGGACTAACATTTACCTCTTTTGGATTAGCAATTTCTGGAATAAAAAAATCGTCAATTGCTGCGCGATCGCTGTTCAATAGGGGCTGAATTGAGGAGGGATTAACCAACTGATTATTGCTTTCGACACTTAAATTAAATCTTGATAAATTACTTACGAAATTGCCGTTATTTTTGCTGAAAAGCAACTCGGTTGCTATGGGAGTCTCATCTAGGTTTAAAAGCGGAATACTAGACCGATCTTCTTTTGTAATTTGATATTTGTTGAAATCATTTTGATTGGGGCCAGGGCTAGTTAAGGAAGAGTTAATGACACGATTAAAACTTTTTGTATTCCAAAAAACAGCAGACATAGATTGATCATTACTCCAATTACAGAAAATAGAAAGCTACCTCCAATCGTATTATAGCCACATTAGCAACTATAGCCCTTTACTTTATTCATATTTAATTAATCTCTAATTGATTTAGAGTTAATATATTTATTGGTAATATTTCAAGATTTATTTTTCTACAAATATAACAATCTTCTTTGTTCAAACTAACTCATTACTTCAAAGCTGACAGACAAAACTTTGCGATCCCCGTTTAAGCTTGGCAGAAGCCCTTTTGTTACTAGTCAATTCCTGATGGAGTTGTGTTCTAGTAGCTCATAGATTGATCCTCATCGCTTGAGTAAGGCATGATAGAAAATAATAAATCGAAAATTAAGGAAGTGTCAGAATAGTAAAGCCTTCTTTAACTTCTAGAAATTAACATTGACCTATGACTAACAACACTGAAAATCAAACGAAAAATCAAAACTCGAATCTGAGTGAAGAGTCCACATTGAATATCATGCGGAACTTTTCTCAGACCTATGCTAAGCGTAGTGGCACTTATTTCTGCTCTGATCCTTCCGTTACTGCAGTAGTGATTGAAGGATTAGCCAAGCACAAGGAAGAGCTTGGCGCTCCCTTGTGTCCCTGTCGTCACTACGAAGACAAGGAAGCCGAAGCCAAACATGGCTATTGGAACTGTCCTTGTGTCCCCATGCGGGAACGGAAAGAATGCCACTGCATGCTATTTTTAACTGAAGATCATGACTTTGCCGGTGAGGAACAAGACATTGATTTAGAGTATATCAAGGAAGTTCGTGAGACAATGGGATAACCGATTATCCCTAGGAAACGATGCCATCAAGCTCCTTTTGGCAAGGCATTGCACAATTTAATGAGCAACAGTTCTACGCTTGTCACGATACCTTTGAAGAGTTATGGATGCAAGCAGAGATATTAGACCGTAACTTCTATCAAGGACTGTTGCAAATTGCCGTTGGCTGCTATCACCTCAGTAATTCTAACTGGCGGGGAGCAGTCATTTTATTAGGAGAAGGAATTGGACGGTTGGAAGACTATGAACCAATTTACTCAGACATAAATGTTACGCAATTAATTGAGCAAAGCCGCAGCTTGCTCGATTCTTTACAAGAGATTGGACAAGACA
The DNA here is from genome assembly GCA_003021905.1 of Cyanobacteria bacterium SW_9_44_58. GTDB lineage: Bacteria > Cyanobacteriota > Cyanobacteriia > Cyanobacteriales > Rubidibacteraceae > Halothece. The sequence goes on from PXPI01000012.1 coordinate 4,680, forward strand.
ATATTGAAACTTGGGTAGAACATCTCCAGGAAACCTCTCTACCGAAAATTATTAGCGTTCAAGGGCAACATCATGATTCCTAAAATTACCAATGCCTTAGCTTGGGAACAAGCCCAATTATTGATGCAACCCGCTTATATTCGCGTGGTGGATAATATACGAAAAGCCCTAGAAGACTCCAACTGGCAAGAAAGTTATCAGGAAGTGGAAACGCCGTTGCCAGGTTATGAAATCTGCTTAAGTTCTCAAGGAAAAGATGTCAAAATTAATCTGTGGGAACTGTGTTTTGAAGTGTGTTTTCAAGACTATCAACGGGGAACTGTTCCTTTAGAATCTGAATTAAATGTTGAAATCGATACTTCCTTGTTAGATGATGAAACGGGAGAAGTAGATTGGCAAAAATTAGATAACAAAGCCAGGCAACAAGTGGAACAATTATTTACAAGTTTAGAAAATTAGAAAAAAATGAGCAGTCTTTCGGAACAAAAACAAATTGCCAAAAAAGAAACCGCTATCTATCAACATCCTAATTGCGGTGTTATTGAATTAACCGGAGAAGATAGCTTACAGTTTCTCCACAACCAAACCACCAACGAAATTAAAAGCCTCAAACCCGGCCAAGGATGCCATACCGTTTTTCTGAATGCAACTGCCCGTACTCTTGATTTAGCTACAGTTTACGTCACCCAAGATCGCATTTTCTTATTAGTTTCTCCCAACCGGACACAGTTTTTAATGGCGTGGTTGGATAAATATTTATTCCCAATGGATCAAGTTAAATTGAATAATGTGTCTGAAGAGTATGCTGTTCTTACTTTAAGCGGAGAAACAAGTTCAGACCTTCTGACTCAGTTGGGAATATACCCCATGGCAGAGCAATCATTTGCTAGCCATGAGATGACAACGATTAATGATATCTCAGTACGTATTGCTGTGGGGACTGGATTAGCCCTTGCCGGTTATACTTTGCTGGTTGCCGCTTCCCAAGCTTCACCCCTCCAAGAAACAATTGCCAATGCCGGGGCAACTCCCATTAGTGAGCAAGTTTGGCAGCAATTAAGCTTAGAACAAGGCAGACCATTGCCGGACTACGAACTAACAGAAGATTATAATCCCTTAGAAGCCGGATTATACCAAGCGATTTCCTTTGATAAAGGGTGCTATATCGGTCAGGAAACGATCGCGCGCCTAAATACCTATAAAGGGGTAAAACAACGGCTATGGGGGATTAATCTTTCCCAAACCGTTGACCCAGAAACCCCGATTACTGTCGAAGGAAAAAAAGTGGGAAAAATCACCCGCGTTCTCGAAACGGAGGAAGGTGTCAAAGGATTGGGCTATATTCGCACCAAAGCCGGCGGAGAAGGCTTACAAGTGCAAGTGGGAGATGCCAAAGGCGAAGTGGTTGCTCTTCCTTTCCTTACTCACGAATATCATGATTGATCCAGAAACTTTTGCGACAATCAGGTCAATGTTTAAAGCATCCCTTTAGAACTGGGAACTTGACCGCTGCGACGGGGATCGACTTCTACCGCACTGCGACAAGCCCGGGCAAATGCTTTAAACGTCGCTTCGATAATGTGGTGGGAATTAATCCCGTCAAGTTGACGAATATGCAGCGTCATCTGGCTATGATTGACCAGTGCCACAAAAAATTCTCGGACGAGTTGCGTATCATAGGTTCCTACCCGTTGGGTGGGAATCTCCAACCCATAACTGAGATGCGGCCGTCCAGAAAAATCTAATGCCACTTGAATTAGGGCTTCATCAAGGGGGGCTAGAAAATTGCCAAAGCGTTGAATGCCTTTGCGATCGCGCAGGGCTTGGGCAAATGCCTGGCCAATGGTAATACCAACGTCTTCATTGGTATGATGATCATCAATTTCTGTATCCCCAGCGGCTTTTACTTCTAAATCAAACAAGCCATGGGAGGCCAGTTGATGAAGCATATGATCCAGAAACGGAATCCCAGTATTGGCATCACAGTTGCCTTCTCCATCTAAGTTAAGCGTCACAGAAACATCCGTTTCTCCTGTGGTGCGAGAAACGGTAGCAGTGCGAGGGGCGGAAAAATTAGAGACTGAACGGTGGGAAAGTTGCATTTTCGGTTTGAACGCTACGGTAAATCAATCAGTAAGGGGGGGAAATATCCCACATCAACAAATGCCTTACATCCCCATTATGTTATATCCCGAATCCACGTATAATATTTGCCCGGTAATGCCACTGGCAAGGTCACTGCATAAAAAGGCGGCAGTATTCCCCACTTCAGTTTGGGTTACTGTTCGCTTTAAGGGGGCAGTTTCTTCCACATGACGAATCATATCTAAAATGCCGCCTACGGCAGAGGAAGCAAGTGTCCGAATTGGCCCGGCAGAAATGGCATTGACGCGAATATTTTGTTCTCCCAGTTCTGACGCGAGATAGCGAACGCTCATTTCTAAGCCGGCTTTGGCAACTCCCATGACATTATAATTGGGAACGACCCGTTCTCCCCCTAAATAAGTCATGGTGATAATGCTGCCTCCCTCGTTCATCAACGGCTTGGCAGCTTGGGCTAATCGGGTGAGGGAATAAGTGCTAATTTCCAGGGCTTGATTAAAGCCTTCCCGGGAGGTTTTGCTAAAATCTCCTGATAATTCTTCTTTACCGGCAAAAGCAAGACTGTGAACTAAAATATCAAGCTTTCCCCATTTTTCCGCGACAGCTTGGAAAGTTTCTTCAATTTGTGTATCGTCTTGAACATTGCAAGGGAGAAATAAACTGGGATTGAGAGGGGATACTAACTCTCGAACTTTTTTCTCAAATTTGCCGCGCTCATCCGGCAGATAAGTAACGCCCAATTCAGCACCCGCCTGATGAAGTTGTTGCGCAATGCCCCAAGCAATAGAGCGATTATTGGCAATTCCGGTTACCAGCGCTTTTTTCTGACTTAAATCCAGCATTGATTATTTTTTCAGCATAAATGACAGCCCTTCTAGATTACCAAACAAGCGACCGCTCTAATTAACACTCTCCCGTTATAGCGCAAAGCCTTTAACGGGAGATTCTTAGTTCGGCGACCTAGGAAGGAGGGAATCTACAAGCTTCTCCCAGTGGGGTTACACTTCGGCAGCAGGGTACTCGCTCAATTCTTCTCCTTCGAGGCGGGAGTTGCTATGACCATTATCGTTTTTGCTTGTTTCGCGGCTTTTTTCAGAGAGCAACCCTTGAGTGTGGCCATTGCTATTGCGCGGTTGGATTACCCCGTATCCCCCATGATTGCGCTGATAAATTACATTGATATTCCCGGTTTCTTCATTGCAGAAGACATAAAAATCATGATCCACCAACTGTAATTGCTCTTTAGCTTCTTCGATGCTCATGGGGGGCATGGCAAAGTATTTTACCCTTACCACATCTTCTGGAAGCTGAGGGGAACGATTGCTGATTAAATCCTCGCTAACCGGTTCCGGGGCAACAGTTTCTGCAGTTTTTGGACTTTCATGAATCTTTTTGTCCAAGTGTTTCTCTTTATATTTACGAAGCTGACGGGCAATTTTATCGGCGACTAAATCAATGCTGGCATATAAATCGCCGCTATGTTCCTGGGCTCGAATCACTTTTCCATTGGCATATACCGTAACTTCGGCTTGGGCGCGATCGCTGACGCGAGAGTTATGAGCAACTGATAAATGAACATCCACTTTTGAGGTGAGTTGTTGAAAGTGTTTGACCGCATTTTCCAATTTCTCTTCAACATAATTGCGGATTGCTTCAGTCACTTCAATGTTATTGCCCTGAATCAAAAGCTTCATAATGGCTACTCCATCTTCTAACAGTTTTTAATTGGTTCATGTTTCCCAAAACCGGGTTGGGGGTTAAGAACGTTATTTTATCCTTAATTGCCCGAGCAAGCAATCAAACTTTATTTTTAATTAATAAATGCCAATTGGCCCGTTTGATTTTTGCATGACAAATTTTCTTTTTGCTGACAACAGATTGCAGAGATTATGCCAGTATTTCTTAGACAAAAACGCATCAATTATTTTCGTTCCCATTCACTTGTTTGATAATGCTTCATGCTTTACGAATCGAAGGATTGATTGATGCCAAGGATAACTCCTCCTCTCAACTTTCTTCCATCTATTTAGCCTAGCATTTTGTGTTCTAGTTAACTATCGTCTGTTATAGGCTTTTAATGGTTGTTAACATTTCTTGTTAATATTGAAACAAATGAAGTTAATTGCCCTTGCCATTGAAACGACCTTGTTGTTTAAAAAATCAAGGACAAGTTCCCTATGACATTGCTTGGGAACAACAGCGATCGCTGATTGCCGAACGCATTAATCATCCGGAACGGGATGATGTTTTGATCCTCCTAGAACATCCCCCCGTTTATACCCTCGGCACCGGTTCTAATGACAAGTACCTCAAATTTGACCCAACTAATCCCAAAATTCCGCTGTATCGCACAGAACGAGGCGGAGAAGTTACCTATCATTGTCCCGGTCAACTTGTGGGATATCCCATTTTGAACTTGCGCTATCACCAATGCGATTTGCATTGGTATTTACGACAACTGGAAGCCGTACTGATTCGCACCTTAGAAGACTATGGATTGGCGGCAGTGCGAGAAAAAGGGTTAACGGGAGTCTGGGTAGAAGGTGTGAAAGTAGGCGCGATCGGAATTAAGGCCAAACGTTGGATTACCATGCACGGTTTTGCTTTAAATGTCTGTCCCGATTTATCCGGATTTTCGCAAATTGTCCCTTGCGGGATCAGCGATCGCGCTGTGGGGAGTCTGCAACAATTTTGTCCTGACATTACCCTTTCCCAAGTACGCCAAACCCTGATTTATCATTTTGCAGAGGTATTCTCGGTAGCCCTCTACCAGGAAATCAACTAGCCTTGCGTTTCGGTTTTTGTTTTTTCTGAGAGGATTGTTGTTGCTGTTGCTCAGATGAATTTAAGGAGGATTGTCCATTGCGAGTTACCTGAAGCATTTGTGTCAAACGTTGTTCTAAGTTCATCAGCACCGAAGCGGCATAATCATCAGCATCCTTGCGCAACTGTTCACATTCGGCATTGGTCTGTTGACGCAGCTTTTCAATTTCCTCCAGGGTTTGTTGATGAAGTTGCTCACATTCTTGCTGGGTTTGGGCATGAATTTCAGAAGCCTCTTGGCGAGCTTGTTGAACAATCCGAGTTTGGTCTTTAATTTCTGTTGCTTCTTGTTGGGCTTGTTGCAAAAGATGATCGCGCTCGCTATAAGCTTGTTGGAGGATACTTTCTTTTTCCTGCAAAATATAATGAGCTTGTTCAAACGCTGCGTCCAAATTATTCCAAAGCTGATCCATTTGATGGAAAAATTGCTTCTCGTTGACAAACTTATAGGGGGTCAAGGGAAGATTATGGCTATTTTCCATAAATTCTTCCAGTTTTCCTAGTTTGTCTTGGATGAGGAGTTTTTCCGATGAAGGTTGTTGGTCGTCTGGTTGGTTAGGTTCGGATTCGCTGTAGGAGTTTGTGCGTAACATTGATAAATATCTATAGCAACAGTTTTCGGAATTAAATGTTCAACAGAGCCGCCAAAGCGAGCAATTTCTTTGACCACGCTGCTGCTTAAAAAACTATACTCATTGGAAGTCGCCAAAAAGACAGTTTCCATTCCTTGGCAGAGGGTTTGATTAGTGTGTGCCATTTGCAATTCTTTTTCAAAATCAGACAACACCCGCAACCCTCGCAAAAGAACTTTAGCGTTGCGTTTTTTGGCATATTCTACCGCTAATCCGGCAAACTGATCTACTTCCACACCAGACAGATGCTGAGTGCAGTCTTGAATTTGTCGAATACGCTGTTGCACTGGAAACAGCGGCTCTTTGTTCGGATTCAACAAAACCGCTACAATAACATGATCAAACAGCTGTGTTCCTCGCTCAATAATATCAAGATGCCCAAAGGTAATGGGGTCGAAACTGCCAGGATAAATCGCAATCACCAGTCTAACTAACTTTGCAAATTAATGGTCTTACAGTGAGGATTATAGTCTTAGCGGGGGATTGATACCAACGATTTTTTCTTTAATTTCTCTAGATTTTTGGATCCAGAAAATCGAGTTCTTTAAATTATTGTCCCGTTTTTTGATAAAATAGCTATGCAACTGAGGTGAAACTGCCTCATCTTGAGAAAAATGCCAATCGCGTTAAAGTAGCTAAGTAGAAGAAGTAAAGATAGGAATTATAGAACAGTGACGCAAACGAATTTAGATTTTCTCGCAAAAACCGACCCGACTGTTTCGGGCATGATTCAGAAAGAACTGCAGCGACAACGAGAACACCTAGAACTCATTGCCAGTGAAAACTTCACGTCTCCGGCAGTGATGGCGACTCAAGGCTCGGTTCTCACCAATAAATATGCCGAAGGACTTCCCGGGAAACGTTATTATGGCGGTTGCGAGTTCATTGACCAAGTAGAAGATTTAGCCATTGCTCGCGCCAAGGAACTGTTTGGCACCGCCAGTGCGAATGTTCAACCCCATTCCGGGGCACAAGCCAATTTTGCCGTTTTCCTCACTCTCCTCAATCCCGGCGATAAAATTATGGGCATGGACTTATCCCATGGGGGGCACTTGACTCATGGCTCGCCAGTAAATGTGTCAGGGAAATGGTTTGAAGTGACCCATTATGGCGTTAATCAAGAAACGGAACAACTTGATTACGACCAAATTCTCGAAGTCGCTCGCAAAAAACGTCCAAAATTAATCATCTGTGGCTACTCTGCTTACCCGCAGCTTATTAATTTTGAAAAATTCCGCGCTATCGCAGATGAAGTAGGAGCCTATCTGTTAGCCGATATTGCCCATATTGCCGGGTTAGTCGCCAGCGGTCATCATCCTAACCCGGTCCCTCACTGCGATGTGGTCACAACAACGACACACAAAACTTTGCGTGGCCCTCGGGGAGGCTTAATTCTGACTCGCGATCCGGAATTGGGCAAGAAATTTAACAAAGCAGTCTTCCCCGGAACCCAAGGAGGGCCTTTAGAACATGTCATTGCCGGGAAAGCCGTCGCATTTGGCGAAGCCCTGACCCCGGAATTTAAGTCCTATTCAGGGCAAGTGATTGCCAATGCCCAAGCCATGGCCAAGCAATTGCAAAACCGCGGCTTCAAAGTGGTCTCCGGCGGCACGGAAAACCATCTGCTGTTGTTGGATCTACGTTCGGTTAATCTCACTGGTAAACAAGCGGATCAATTGGTGAGCGATGTGAATATTACGGCCAATAAAAATACCGTTCCCTTTGATCCCGAATCGCCCTTTGTCACCAGCGGCTTACGGTTAGGATCCCCTGCAATGACTACCCGCGGGTTAGGAACCGAAGAATTTACCGAAATTGCCGATATTATCGCGGATCGCTTACAGAATCCCGAGGATGAACAGATTAAACAAAACTGTGCCCAACGAGTGGCAACGCTGTGTAAGCAGTTTCCTCTCTATCCCCACTTGAACATTCCGGTTCCGGCAATGGTTTAAAATCTGACTTGTTTCCCATCCCTCAGCAGTGTCATTATCATGATAGATATATTTATGGTTCGTGAAGAAAAGCAATGCCTGCTGAGTGGTACTACGTTATTTCTTTTGTTTTGGGAACAAGTTTTACAATTTCATTTACCCCGCTGGTTAAAAAAATTGGCCTGGCAACGGGACAGGTAGATCAACCTGATTATCGGAAAATTCATCAAACCCCGATTGTGCGCATTGGGGGAGTTGCTATTTTTCTCGCAACCGGGTTAACCCTGGTTGCCCTTTACTTTATGGAAGGGTTTTATTTTTTAAATGATCAACAAACAGAAGCAATTCTCAGCGTCACCCTAGGTGGGGGCGTTTTTTTTGTTATGGGATTTGCCGATGATCTTTGGGATTTGTCTCCTTTATGGCGGTTAGGGCTGCAGTTCCTAGTAACCCTCGGATTATGGCGGCAAGGATTGCAAATTGATTTAGAATTTCTGCCTTGGGAAAATTTTCTGCTGAGGGAGGGGTTAAGTGTTGCCATTACGTTTCTATGGTTGGCTGGAGTTGCCAATGCGATCAATTGGATTGATGGGATGGATGGTTTAGCCAGCGGCGTGACTGGTATTATTGCCCTGGGGATTTTATTTGTCACCTTAGAAAATGGCAATTACGGGATCGCGTTGCTTATGGCAACGGTGGCTGGAAGCGCGATCGCGTTTCTCTGGTACAATTTCGACCCGGCAACGGTGTTCATGGGAGATGGCGGATCTTATTTTCTGGGATTTATGCTCGCTGCTTGCAGTTTAGTAGGAATTGCCAATGAACCGGCCTTAGGAAACAAAATTGCCCCGTTTTTTCTATTAGGGGTTCCCATTGGTGATATGCTGATCGTGATTAATACTCGCTTGCGTCAAGGGAAATCTCCTTTTACCGCCGATAAAGTCCATATTCACCATCGGATTTTGGCAAAAGGGGCGTCCCCAACCATGACGGCTTTATTTCTTTATGCTTTAACCCTGTGGATGGGAACCCTTGCTTTGGTATGCTGCAACTTGGAAAAACCCTGGATTTACTTTGTTCCAGCGACAATTTTGCTGCTAGTAATGACGCGGCAACTGCAACGAAACCGTAAGGTGGAAGAAAAAGAGCTATGAGCGCGGAAGTAATTTGTGTGGGAACGGAGCTGCTGTTAGGGGATATTCTGAACCGCAATACGCAGTTTTTGGGCCGAGAACTGGCTAATTTAGGAATTCCCCATTATTTCCAAACGGTGGTGGGAGACAATCCGGATCGCATTAAACAGGTATTGGCAATTGCCAGCGATCGCGCCCAGATTCTTATTGTTACCGGTGGTTTGGGACCTACTCCCGATGATATCACCACCGAAACCATTGCCAGTTTTTTTGAGACGCCCCTGGAGGAACGCCCGGAATTAATTGCCGATATCGAAGCCAAATTTGCCCAACGGGGAAAAAAAATGTCTCCAAGCAACCGCAAACAAGCTTTGATGCCAGTGGGAGCGCAAATCCTCCATAATCCCATGGGCAGTGCCTCTGGGATGATTTGGCAACCCCGGCCCAATTTAACGATTATGACATTTCCTGGGGTGCCCGCAGAAATGGAACGGATGTGGACGGAAACGGCAGTGCCATTTTTGCAACAGCAAGGCTGGGGAGATAATGTCATTCTCAGTCGCACGTTACGGTTTTGGGGCATTGGGGAATCCAATTTGGCCGAAAAAGTCAGCAGCTATTTAGACTTGTCCAATCCCACCGTTGCCCCCTATGCCTCAAAAGGGGAAGTCCGGCTGCGCATTTCAGCACGGGCCCAAACGCAACAAGAGGCGCAGGCCCTTATTAACCCCATTGAAAAACAAATTCAAGAAATTGCCGGTTTCGACTATTTCGGTGCTGATGAGGATTCCTTAGCCAGTGTCACCGGAAACTTACTCTTAGAAGCGAAACAAACTGTGGCTGTGGCCGAATCTTGTACCGGCGGCGGTTTGGGGGCGATGCTCACTTCTGTCTCTGGCAGTTCCGGCTATTTCCTGGGGGGGATTGTGGCTTATGACAACGAACTTAAACAGCAATTATTGGGGGTTAAAGCCGAATCCTTAAATCAAGAAGGGGCAGTGAGCGGCACAGTGGCGCAACAAATGGCATTAGGCGTAAAAAAACAATTTCAAAGCGATTGGGGGTTAAGTATTACTGGCATTGCTGGCCCCAGCGGCGGCACAGCCGAAAAACCGGTGGGATTGGTTTATTTGGGAATTGCCACCCGGGATCATCAAACCTATCAGGTAGAATTACGGCTAGGAGAACAACGCCTGCGAGATACCATTCGTCATATTAGTGCTTGTCATGCACTGGATCAGTTACGACGAAACTTGTTGTCAGCAAATGTCTCTGGATAAGGATGATGGAAGCCTTTAACCCTGTTCCGCCACAATGGACGCATGATGCAATTCACTCCCTTGATTTTTGTTGTCCCCGTTGTGGGAATGAAGCCGCAAAAGCGCAGCGGGTGTGGATTAATCGCCGTGCCCCAGTAATTGGGGATAATTACGAACGGAAATGGCAAGAATTTTATCAGTGTGACTGTGGCGAAGTTTGGTGGGCTTGGAGCAATGATCGTCCTCCTTCAGAATTGGCGCAGCGGGAAAATCCGCCGGAAAGCGGCCGTTAATCCCAGGGGAGATGACAAGATAAGTTATTAATGGTTTATTGTAGATTTTAATCATGACAAGGAGTCGGTTATGAGTTACGATTACGATTTATTTGTTATTGGCGGCGGTTCCGGGGGAATTGCTGCTGCCCGACGAGCGACAGAATATGGAGCAAAAGTGGGGTTAGCTGAATTTGATCGCTTAGGGGGCACTTGTGTCAATCGCGGCTGTATCCCGAAAAAGTTGATGGTGTATGCCTCTCATTTTTCCCATTGGTTGGAAGATGCCCCCGATTATGGCTGGTCGGTGGGGGATACCTCCTTTGACTGGCAAAAACTCACCAAAGCGGTAAATGGGGAAGTGGATCGCCTCAACGGGGTATATCAACGGATGCTGGATAAAGCTAATGTTAGCCTTTATGAGGGCTATGCCCAATTTGTAGATACCCATACCCTAGACATTGATGGGGAAAAGATTACTGCCGATAAAATTTTAATTGCAGTGGGAGGCATCCCGGAAAAAGCCAATATTCCCGGTATTGAACACGCGATCGTCTCCGATGATATGTTTACGCTGCCCACTCAGCCAAAACGGTTTGTTGTTCTCGGGGGCGGTTATATCGGTGTGGAGTTTGCTTGCATTCTCAATGCCTTAGGCTCACAAGTCACGCAAATTATTCGTCGTCCCTATATTTTACGCGGATTCGATCACGATATTCGGGAACATTTGCAAGGCACCTTGACTGACCAAGGGCTGCAGGTGTTGGATGAAACCGAAATTGCTTCCATTGAGAAAACCCAAGACGGGCTGAAATTAGCGACGAAAGGGAATCACGAAGAAACCATTACCGCTGATACGGTTTTAGCGGCCACGGGGCGCATTCCTCGCTTGGAAAAATTGGGGTTGGATAAAGCCGGTGTGGAAGTGAAAAACGGCGCGATCGCGGTAAATGATTATAGTTGTACCACAGTTCCCAATATCTTTGCGGTAGGAGACTGCACCGATCGCATTAATCTGACCCCAGTTGCGATTCAAGAAGGACGAGCTGTTGCCGATACCGAGTTTGGCGACAAAAATCGGATCATGAGTCATGAAAATGTTCCTGCAGCCGTTTTTACCAGTCCAGAAGCGGCAACTGTGGGCTTTAGCGAAGCCGAAGCTCGGAAACAGTACGGCGAAGATGCCATTAAAATTTATCGGGCGCGGTTTGGTTCCACTTACTTTAGCTTAACCCAACGCAAAGAAAAGGTAATGTTGAAATTAGTGGTGGATCAAAACAGCGATCGCGTGTTAGGGGCACACATGGTTGGAGAAGCGGCAGGGGAAATTATGCAAGGCTTAGCGATTCCTATCAAAATGGGGGCAACGAAAGCAGACTTTGATGCCACGGTTGCCATTCACCCCTCGGTGGCAGAAGAGTTTGTCACTATGCGTTAAGGCAGTGTTTGTCGGTGGTCGGGAAAAGTTGCAGATGAGGCTTTTTTCAACAGGAGATGTCTGTAACAATTATTATCAATTCATCACCGAACGTTTGTTAAGTTTTTTTAAGGCAACCTACAAGCTAAAAAATCACGGTTAATCACGCAATTAATGGCTAGTGTTTCCATTATTATTCCCACCTTCAATGAGGCGCGTTACCTAAAACCAACGTTGCGTTATCTGAGGAATTTATCCCCAGCAGCAAAAGAAATGATTATTGTTGATGGCAATAGTCAAGACGCAACGCTTTCCGTAGCGCAGAATACGGCTTCGGAATTTGCTGAACCGTCTATTTTAAAGTGTTCCAGTACCGCTGCTAACCGCGCCCATCAAATGAATGAAGGGGAAAAACTTGCCACCGGCGATTATTTATGTTTCCTCCATGGTGACACTTATGTTCCCCATGATCTAGTTGCCATCATTGGCAAAACCCTTTTTGATCCCACAATTGCTTGTGGCGGCTTAATTTCGATTATGAGTGGGGAATCGTGCACCCGTTGGGGCATTTCCTTACATAATTTCTTGAAAACCTACTATGCCCCATTACTCTTTCATCCTTTCCTATTTTTTCGTAAGGGATTACGACTCTTATTTGGCGATCAAGTTATGTTTTGTCGCCGCCAAGATTTTCTAGATTGCGGCGGCTTTGATGCCACACTGCCCATTATGGAAGAAGCGGATTTATGTCTCCGTTTGTGCCGCTATGGTCGCATCAAACAAGTCAATCGCATTGTCCAATCTTCTGATCGCAGAGTCGCTAAATGGGGCGTATGGAAAGCAAATTTAATCTATTTAATAATTGGTTGTTTGTGGGGAATTGGCATATCGGCAACCTGGTTAAAACAGTTTTATGAAGAAATCCGTTAAAAAAATCGTACCAACCGATATAAGCCAGTCTTTATTGTTCATTCAAATGCCAATCATAGGCAAGATATTCCAAAAATACTGATTCTTTTATCGTCATCGATAAATACTGATTAATATAAGCAGGAATTGAGGAAGCAACATTGAGAAAATCTTTTTCGTACCACTTAAAAATCTTGCTGCACTGAAGTAAGTTAGAGTCAGGATAATATCTTACTTTGTCTGAGTTATTAATAAAACGAGCAGCATCAGCATTTAATTGTTGATTAATCCAACTCGGTTGATAAGCTTCATTCCGTAGAAGGGGACATCCCTTAGCCGCGCAAACTAAAGCAAAATGAATCCGAGGTTCTTGCCATTGTTTACGAAGCAGTTGATGTTCAATATCATTAAGACTTACCCAGTTATTATTAATTTGATAAATCGGTCGTGAAAAAAATCGTAAAAATGAAAGCCAATTGGAAATACAAAAAAAAGTCGGAAGAATCGAATCAATGGGATATTGCTTTAAAATTTGTGCAATAACAAGGGCATTATAAAGATTAATCAGTAACGTTAGCATTTCTTGGCTTGTCAGTTGTTGCAGCTGAATATTAGAAATCGAATTTAACCATTGATTAAGCGCTTTTTCTCCTTCTCCTTGCCAACATTGATAGTTAACTTGTCCATAGCAATTCACATATTGTTTTAATAGCTTATCCCAAACTGAATAATCAACCATCCCATTATGCTTTTTTTATTCATTAAACGTTTCATTAGACCATTAGCGTGGATCATTTTGAAACAGCAAATTCGTCGTCAATTTCCTACTGTTAAACAGCTTAGCACGAAAACCTTAGCAAACTGGTTAGAAAACCGTAAACCAAAACTACAATTAATTGACACGCGAAACCAAGAAGAATTTTTCGTGAGTCATCTGCCAAATGCCAAGCATATTCCTGATTTAGAGACAGCACAAAAGAATCTTGATCCTAATGTTGCAATTGTCGCTTACTGTTCGGTAGGATATCGTTCTTCTCAACTCGCTGAACAGTTACAACAGTTAAGTTATCCTCAAGTTTGGAATTTAGAAGGCTCAATTTTTCAATGGACAAATGAAGGTAGAATGTTAAGACAGAATGGAAACCTAACTCAACATGTTCATCCCTATAGCAAAAGCTGGCAATGGTTACTGAAAAATCATTAATAACATTCTTGATTTGTCGTTTTTTGAAATCGTAAATTTATCAATATGCAAGTTAGCCTAACAAAAACCATTCCTGTTTTAGATCGCTATTTGATTCAACAACTGATTCTTCCGTTTTTATTTGGTATTGGCGCATTTTCTTCGATTGGTCTTTCTGTAGGAGCGGTTTTTGAATTAGTTCGAGAAGTGGCCGAGTCGGGATTGCCGGTAACAATCGCTCTAAAGGTATTTTTCTTAAGAATGCCCGAATTTATTGTTCTGGCATTTCCCATGTCCACGTTACTGGCAACCTTAATGACTTATAGCCGTTTATCCAGTGATAGCGAAATTATTGCTTTACGCAGTGTTGGTGTTAGTGTTTATCGATTAATGATTCCGGCGTTAGTCATGAGTTTCTTAGTTACTGGAATGACCTTTGCCCTTAATGAATTATTGGTTCCTGCGGCTAATTATGAAGCAAGCACCACCTTAAAACGTGCCTTAGAAGGAGAAAAACCGCCCTTTCGTCAAAAAAATATTCTTTATACCGATTACGATGATGTCAAACAGCCTAATGGAGAAAAACGGGAAGTTTTAGTTCGTTTATTTTATGCGGAACAATTTAATGGCGAAGAAATGAGAGGACTGACGGTAATTGATCGAACACGCGCCAATATTAGTCAAATTATTAGTGCCGAATCAGCCACTTGGAATCCCCAATTAAATAAATGGGATTTTTATAATGGTATTAGCTATATCATTGCCCCTGATGCTTCTTATAATAATGTTGTGCGATTTGAGCATAAAGTTTTAAATTTACCAAAAGCTCCCCTAAAATTAACACAGCGATCGCGTGATTATGGAGAAATGAATATTGCTCAATCCTTGGAATATTTAGAACGTATTCAAAAAACCAGCGATGATGATAAACTGCGAGAGTTAAAGGTACGCATTCAACAAAAAGTTTCTTTTCCCTTTGTCTGTTTAATGTTTGGAATTGTGGGAGCAACCTTAGGAACAAAACCCCAACAAACAGGGCAGGCAACAAGTTTTGGCATTAGTATTTTAATCATTTTCGGCTATTATCTGCTAGCATTTATTACTGGTGCCATGGGCCAAGTTGGAATTTTTTCACCGTTTATGGCAGCTTGGATTCCTAATTTTTTAGGCTTTGGAATCGGAGGGTGGTTATTATTTCGCTCAGCTAATTAAAATGAAAATGATTCCTTTTGCCTTCAAAGCCATGAACTTTAAATTTATCCAATCAATCCTGCTGGTAACAAGCATCTGTGTGGGGGTCTTCTTAGTCAATCCAACAGCAACTCTGGCAAGTAATTCCGTCCAAATTGCAAGTATTTTTTCTTTTTCTGGAGAACAGCCGAAAAATCTAGGAGTTAAAAACGGTCAACTTGCCAAATGTCCTCAAACGCCCAATTGTGTTTCTAGTCAAAGCAAAGATGTTACTCATAAAGTAGATCCCTTAACTTATGATTCATCGCGGAAAGAAGCATTGAATCGGTTGAAAACAATTCTCAAAGAAATCAATAATGCTGAAATTATTGAAGTCAAACCTCAGTATTTATATTCCCAATTTACATCTCGAATTATGGGATTTGTTGACGATGTGGAATTTTATTTCCCGCTTCAAGAAAAATTGATCCATGTTCGTTCTGCATCGCGAGTTGGGCAATCTGACTTAGGCGTAAATCGTCGTCGCATTGAGAGAATTCGTCAGCAATTTAAAACGTAAACAAGAATTGATTTAGCGCGTTTGAAAAATATTTTGTACCATAGGTCGTGTAACTTTATTACTAGCTTGATCTAATTCTGCCACTTCCGAGTCACTCAATCGCCATCCTAAAGCCCCAATATTTTGCTGGGCTTGTTTCATGTTTTTTGCCCCAGGAATGGGAATTGTTCCCTTACAAATACACCAATTGAGTGCAATTTGCGAGAAGGTTTTATTGCGAGTATTGGCAATGGTTTCTAATGTTTTTAAAACCGGTTGTATCCCAGGCAGCAAATAGCGAAATAATAATCCCCGTATGCCCTTTGGAAAAACGCCGTTACCATATTTTCCCGTTAATAATCCTAATGTCAGGGGACTATAGGCAATGAGTCGAATGCCTAATTCATCGCAAAGCGCTTTTAATCCCAATTCTTTAATGGGATAAGTTGATAATAAAGAATATTGGACCTGTAACGTATAAATCGGAACACCGCGCTGGGCAAATTTTTGATAAACTTCTTTGAGTCGTTTGGGACCGTAATTCGATAAACCCACCCCTTTAACTTCTCCTTGTTCATAAAGATCGGCAAGTCCCTCTAAGAGGGCGTTTTCTTGCCAAGGGGCATAATTGGCAGTGGGCCAGTGCATTTGGACTAAGTCCACGGGTTTTCCCAAGCGGTGTGCCGAAGCGCGGCAAGCGGCCACTATAGACTGACGGGTTAAACGCCAGGGATAAGCCGCCAATTTGGTGGCAATGCAAATGTTGTCTTTTTCTTTTCCTTGATACTGCTGACTAAACTGGCCTAAAAGTGTCTCGCTGCGTCCTTTTAGTTTCCCTGTGCCATAGGAGTCTCCTGTATCAAATAGGGTCACGCCATGATCAACACAGAAGTTAAAGACCTCCTGTAGCTGTTGGTCTTTACTTTCATCATAATCCCAAAGCAGTTTGTTTCCCCAAGCCCATGTTCCACAACCCATCGTTGGTAATGAAAGTTTCTCACTGACTTGAATTTTATTTTCCCTAGCTTGCATGGTTATCTCGATTCTCGTCTGGCCAATACTGGCATATTGACATTTGATTATCCCATATATTGCGATTTGCCCATTAATTTGCTTGTTATTTTCTCAAAGCAACTCAAGTATCGGCAAAACGTCTTAACTTTTTGCGTACCGCTACAATTGATTGCCCACAGAATAGGAAATCGGGTGAAACAATAAGTTACACTCAAACTGATTGGCACTTATTGAAAGTTTACCATGACAATTACCACTCCCATTAAAGAAGA
Source organism: Cyanobacteria bacterium SW_9_44_58 (assembly GCA_003021905.1). Taxonomy (GTDB): domain Bacteria; phylum Cyanobacteriota; class Cyanobacteriia; order Cyanobacteriales; family Rubidibacteraceae; genus Halothece. The sequence continues at coordinate 21,360 of PXPI01000012.1, forward strand.
ACTTCCCCCTGGTCCAACAACGCATGCGTTACAACAATTAATAAAATGGACAGCAGAACCATTAAATCTTTTAGAAGAATCATTTCAAAAATACGGTGATCCTTTTACTCTTCGTTTTCGTAAAAATAATCCTTTTGTTTATATTTCAAATCCAGAAAGCATACAAGAAATTTTAAGCCGCGATTGCGCTAAGTTTGATAGTGGCAGAAATAACCATATTTTACTGCCAATTGTTGGTGAACACTCGATTTTATTAGCTGATGGCAAACAACACGCGCGCCAACGAAAACTTATTTTTCCCCCGTTTCATGGTGAAAAAATCCGTCACTACGGAGAAATTATAACGAAAATAACGCAAAAAACAGCAAAACAATGGGAAGATGGAAAGCCTTTTTCCATGCGGCCGGCAATGCAGCAAATTACCTTAGAAGTCATTATGCAGGCCGTTTTTGGTATTTCCGATTCCCATCGCAGCCAGCAATTAAAAACCCGTCTTACCAAATCATTAGAATTAACAGGCGGTTCGATCTTACAATCAAGTTTACTCTTTTTCCCTGTTTTCCAAAAAGATTTTCCAGGTAGTCCTTGGCGCAATTTTCTACAACGGCAAAAAGCAATTCATCAACGACTGCAAGCAGAAATTGAACAACGGCGGCATCAAGGAAAAGTAGAGGGAAATGACATTTTGAGTCTATTAATGTCGGCAGAAGATGAAGATGGCAATCCCATGAGTGATGGTGAATTGCGGGATCAATTAATTACCCTCTTATTTGCTGGACATGAAACAACGGCAACAGCATTGGCTTGGGCATTTTATTGGATTCATAAGTTGCCAAATGTACGAGACAAATTACTGGCTGAATTAGCAACAGTAACCGATGTTAGCGACTTTAAATCCCTAAACCGATTGCGTTATTTGCATGCCGTTTGTATGGAAACGCTGCGCATTTATCCCGTAGCGATTCTTACCTTTCCTCGGATTGCCAAGTCAACGGTAACCATTGGCAATTATGAATATCCCCCTGAAACAGTACTTGCCCCTTGTATTTATCTGTTACATCAACGAGAAGACATTTATCCGAATCCAAAACAATTTCGACCTGAGCGTTTTTTAGAACGAGAATTTAGCCCTTACGAATTTATGCCCTTTGGCGGCGGCAGTCGCCGCTGTGTTGGCGATGTATTCGCGCCCATGGAGATGAAAATTGTGATAGCAACCGTTTTGAAACAGTATCGATTAGCCTTAGCAGAAAAGAAAGAGGTTAAGCCGGTGCGAAGAGGGGTAACTGTTGCACCGGCAGGTGGCGTGAAGATGGTTTTAGATTAATGACTAATTGAATTATTCGTCAAAAGAGAGACTGTCGAATTTCCATTTTACCTGAGTTATGAAGCAAACAATTCCAGGTTTAAAAACGCCTCCTTTCCTACAAACACTAGAACTCATTGCTAATCCCATTCGCTTTTTTGATAAGTATCAAGCTCGTTATGGAAATATTTTTGCAGCGCAAATTTTAGGCAACCAGTCATCGCCAGTCTTTTTTATTGGCGAATCAAATGCTGTAGAAACCATTTTTACGGCGCCTTCAAACCAGTTTCAATTAGGAAAAATCACTCATGTTTTTCGTCCCTTTACCGGGGATCAATCTCTGATCATGTTAGATGGCGAGGAACATCTGCGACAGCGAAAGTTGTTGATGCCTCCACTCCATGGCAAACGGATGCATTTGTATCAAGATATCATTTGTGAGTTAACCGAAGAAGCGATTCAAACCATTCCGAAACATCAGCCTTTCTCGATTCGCAAGCTAATGGCTGATATTACGCTAAAAGTAATCATGCGGGTAGTTTTTGGCTTAAAACCCGGCGACCGTTCTGAACAATTACAGAAATTAATTCGCGACCTATTAGACGCAATTACCAATCCCCTTTATTCAAGTTTGTTTTTCTTTCCCCAATTACAAATTGATTTCGGTCAATATAGTCCCTGGGGACATTTTATTAGAAAACAAAGCGCGATCGATGATTTAATTTATGCTGAAATCCAAGAGCGTCGCCAACAAAATGATAAGGATAAAACCGATATTTTAAGTTTATTATTATCAGCTCAAGATGAATCTGGCCAGGGGATGAGTGACCAAGAATTGCGCGATCAATTAATTACATTGCTCTTGTTAGGTCATGAAACAACAGCTTCTTCCTTAGCGTGGATGTTTTATTGGGTCTATTCTTCCTCCACAGTCCGGGAAAAATTAACAGCAGAAATAAAAGCATTAGGAGAACACCCCCAACCGCAAGAGCTCATTAAACTTCCTTATTTGAATGCGGTTTGTCAAGAAACTCTCAGATTGTATCCCATTGCTTTAATTGCTCAGCCGAGAGTTGTTCAAGAAACAATCACCATTAATGAAACGTCTTTTTCCCCAGATAGCATTTTAGTGCCTTGTATTTACTTAGCCCATCACTGTGAGAAAACTTTCCCTAACGCTAAAACATTTAATCCCGAACGATTTTTAAATCATCACTTTAGCAGTTCTCAATATTTTCCGTTTGGCGGCGGAAGTCGTGCTTGTATCGGTGCTGCCTTTTCTCTATATGAAATGAAGTTAATTTTTGGAACGATGTTTGCCAAAATTTCTTTAAAACTGACATCACAAAGCAATATTACACCAGTACGCAGAGGAATTACAATTGTTCCTTCTACAGGGGTCAAAATGCAATCAATATAGAACGATTTTCAAGATAGAAATTTTTTTGCTCTATTGCCCCTTCTATTTGTAGACAATTGATAAAGTATCACGAAACACACTGTACAATTCCCCCAAAAATCGCCACAATAAGATCAAGTAGCAATTAATATCAAGGAAGTTAAAATAGCAATGAAAGCATTACGACGTTGGAGCATTCGTTTCGGATTATTTAGCGGCGCTATGGCGAGTATGCTATGGGGAATGACCGCAACTACCCTAGCACTGCCGCAATCCCAGATTATTGAAAAATTAAAGCAAGTTCCCGTTTTTACTGTGGCCAATGAAAAAGGATCGCCCTTAGTGGCCTCGGGAGGCAATAATAGCCGTGTGACTGGTGTATTTATGAGTCAACAGGATGCCCAAGAATTTGTCAATAACCTCAAAAAAGAAAATCCTGAATTGGGAAATAAAGTACAAGTTGTTCCTATATCTTTAGGCAGAGTTTACAAACTTGATAAGCAAAACGAAGGTAAATCTAAGGAGTTAGATTTTCGTTATGTTCCTATGGAAGAGGAAGTTAACTCTGCGCTTTCTGTTTTAAAACAACAGGGCCAAGACATTGATAATTTTGGGGGAGTTCCTTTGTTCATTGCTCGCGGCGGAGAAGATCAAGGATACTTAACCGTTAAACGAGGAAATGGCGACCCGGTTATTCCCATGTTCTTTGAAAAAGAACAATTGGAAAATATGATCGACAAATTCAAAGAAAGTCAACCTCAAAATGCCGACTCAGTCAAAATTGATGTTACAACCCTAGAAAGTGTCTTAAAAACCCTGGAAGAAAATAATAATGAACAGTTGAAGCAAGTCGTTTTAGTTCCTTCTCAAGAATCCATGCAGTTTATTCAACAAAATTCCCAACAGCAAAACTAACACCATGGTTTCTGGTCAGGAATTAGCGCGTTGGCGGGAAGAAACTCGCAAACAAGCGCTTGCGCTTTCCATTTCTCCTCAAGAAGTGGATTGGCTGCTAGAAGCGCTAACAGGGTTAAGTTCATTGCGTTTATATTTAGAAACTTATCAAGGTGATGCTGAGATTCCCCTGCGCGTTTCTTTTTCTGAATTGAAGAAACGATGGGAAAAACGAGTACGAGGGCGCATTCCTGTGCAATATCTGGCGGGGGAAACCCCCTGGCGGGATTTGTCTGTTCAAGTCTCTCCAGGGGTGCTGATTCCGCGACCGGAAACTGAGATGATTGTGGAACTGGCTTTGAATTATGCTCGTGAGGAATTTAGACAAGGGCATTGGGTAGATTTGGGAACGGGAAGTGGCGCGATCGCGCTCGCATTTGCCAAAGCCCTGCCCCTAGCTGCGATTCATGCTGTTGACAATAGTCCTGCCGCTTTAGCCGTTGCCCGACAAAATGCGCAAAATTTAGGACTAGCCAGTAACATACAATTCCATCAAGGGTCTTGGTTTGGCCCCTTAAGGCATCTGCAAGGGCAAATCAGTGTTATGGTCTCTAATCCTCCCTATGTTCCCACTGCCGCCTTAAAACAACTGCAGCCGGAAGTGGCAAAACATGAACCCCACCTTGCCTTGGATGGGGGAAAAGATGGCTTAGCTGCCATTGGCCATTTAATTGAGACGGCCCCGCAATTTCTCCGGAGAGGAGGACTTTGGTTAACGGAAATGGGGGCTGGACAGGCTGGGACAGTCGAACAATTGCTCAAAAATAATGGACATTATTGCAACATTGCGATCAAAAAAGATCTATCCGGTATGGAACGCTTTGCCCTTGCTGAGGTTAAATCCTAAGCAAGGTCTCTAATCCTTCTTCAACTGATCGTTAATATTCCAAGATTGAATAATGAGAAAGCTGTCTTACCCCATTAAGATGGATGATGGCTAGTCGTCTTTATCAAGCTGAAATGGACAACGCAAATTCCTCTTCCAGTGACAAAATTACTGAACTGCAAGACAAACTCTTTTCCCAACCTGCGAAAAAACAAATTCCCATTGTCTCAGAATTAGCCAGTGCGGGAGAAGCCGGATTAGATGTTTTAATGACTTTTCTAGAGAAACAAGGAGAAAAACCGACTCCTGCTGTGGGAGAAGCTTATATCGAGTTATACTTAGCAAATTTGCCCAAAACAGAACAATTTTTACAAGAAACGTTTCCCCAAGGCGTCGTGCCCCTCAACAGCGAACGGAATGTTGATTACTCGCCCATCCAGCAAGCATTAGCCCAACGAGACTTTCAAGAGGCGGATCGGTTGACTTTGCGAAAGCGGTGTGAGTTAGCCGGAGAACAAGCAATGCAACGCAGATGGGTCTATTTTACAGAAGTGAAGAACTTTCCCAGCACGGATCTACAAACCATGGACAAGCTGTGGTATGTTCACTCGCAGGGGAAATTTGGTTTTTCCGTACAACGGAAAATTTGGCTCTCTTTAGGACAAGATTTTCCGAAACTATGGGAAAAAATTGGTTGGAAAAAAGGCAAATTTTGGACGCGTTACCCCAATGAGTTTATTTGGGATTTAAGTGCGCCGGTGGGACATCTTCCCCTGTCGAATCAGTTGCGAGGGGTGCGCAGTTTCGCTTCTCTCATGTCTCATCCCGCTTGGAAAAAGAATTAATATAAGCCATATCGACAAATTTATGACTTCTGAAAAAACAACGTCTGAGTTTTCTCTCTCTCATTGGCGCGGGGGAAGTTTCCTTTATCGGTTAGTGGGATTATTCTACCCTTGGCGCGAGGGGAGTTATCTTTTGCAATGGGCAGAACCCCTTGGCGCGGTGTTAATGGCATTGGTGTTAGGATTAGCCCCCTTTGTCTCTTCTACTCTCCTGGGTGTCTTACTCATTGCCGGAACCGGGTATTGGATGCTTTTAACCCTGTCGGAACGGGATTTGATCGGTCTCACGCCCATTCACTTATTGGTACTGCTGTATTGGGGCATTGCTGCCATTGCTGTTGCCTTTTCTCCGGTAAAAGCAGAAGCATTGACAGGGTGGGTAAAACTAACCCTTTATTTAGGATGGTTTGCCCTGTCAGCACAAGTGTTGCGATCGCGGTCGTTGCGGAATTGGACGATCGCGCTTTATCTCCTCATTTCTCTGATTGTAAGCGTCTATGGCATCCGACAAGAAATTTTTGGGGTGGATCAATTAGCCACTTGGACGGATCCCGACTCTTCCTTAGCGGACGAAACCCGCGCCTACAGTTATTTAGGGAATCCCAATCTACTCGCCGGCTATTTAATAAGCGCGATCGCGCTATCGATGTCGGCGCTTTGGGTATGGCGCAGCTGGCTGCAAAAAGGGGTTGCCCTCACCGCATTGCTGACAAATACCTATTGCTTATATGCCACTGATTCCCGCGGGGGTTGGATTGCCTTTGTGGGATTAACAACCGTCTTTCTCCTACTCCTTTACTATTGGTATCGAGACGCCTTGCCCAAGTTTTGGCGCATCTGGCTGCTGCCGCTAGTCTTTACCTTCTTTGCCGGGTTATTGTTCGTTGCCATTACCTTTGTGGAACCCTTGCGGCTGCGCGTCATGAGTATTTTTGCCTGGCGCGAAAATAGCAGCAATAATTTTCGACTCACGGTTTGGTTTGCCGTTTTTGACATGATTCGGGATTATCCTTGGTCTGGCATTGGGCCGGGCCATGCCGCGTTTAATGAAATTTATCCCCTCTATCAACGTCCCAATTACAATGCCTTAAGCGCCTATTCCATTTATTTAGAACATCTGGTGGAAATGGGCATCATTGGGTTTACCGCCTTTTTGGGATTGCTGGGAACCATTGCTTATCATGGCTGGCAGAAGCTAACGGCCCTGCGAAATTTAAATCATCGCGAGGGATTTTGGATCATTGGCGCGATCGCGGCCATGGCCGGTATGTTAACCCATGGCTTAGTCGATACGGTATGGTATCGTCCCGAAATTAACACCCTCTGGTGGTTTATGGTTGCTATTGTTGCCAGTTACTATCCGCAACTGCATGGTGCCAAGAATAGATAAGCCCATCCTCTGTGCGGTTCGTTTGGTTTCATACGTTGATGATTTTGGGGCGGCAATAGTAAAGAACGGCATGCAAATCAACGACTTTGCCAATCACTGCAACAGCAGGGGCGCTAAAGTCTTCGTCTTCCATTTGTTGTAAAATGCTGTCGAGGGTTCCAATCAAGTCCTCTTGTTCGGGAAGGGTGCCCCAACGAACTAAAGCAATTGGTGTCTCACCGCTTAAGCCGGCAGTTTTCAGTTGCGGAATAATATGCGGTAAATTGTGCACCCCCATATAGATGACAATGGTCTCCGATCCCTGCGCGATCGCGCGCCAATTGACTTTCGGTCGATATTTTCCTACTGATTCATGTCCTGTTACGAAAGTGACCGAAGAACTAATATTGCGATGGGTAAGCGGAATTCCAGCATAGGCAGGGGCAGCGACACCTGCGGTAATTCCTGGCACTACTTCCACAGGCACTCCCGCTTCCACCAAGTCTCCCATTTCTTCACCGCCGCGGCCAAATACAAACGGATCGCCGCCTTTTAAGCGGACAACAATCGTGTGGGTTTGTGCTTTTTCAATGAGCAGCCGCGTTGTTTCCGGCTGTTTTTTGGAATGGCGTCCCCGTCGTTTTCCAGCATTAATCTGTTCCGCTTGGGGATTAATCATCCCGAGAATGGCTTCGCTAACCAGGGCATCATAAATGACAACATCGGCATTTTCCAATAAGGTTTTTCCTTTGAGGGTAAATAAGCCGGGATCGCCAGGCCCTGCGCCCACTAAATAAACTTTGCCAAGCGGTTGTTGATGGGTCATACGACAAGTTGGTTAATAATAAGATCAGTGAGAGAGAAGCTGCGGCTTAAAGGGGGTCCCAGATGGAATTCAACTTGAGGAAACTGGCGTTGCCAATCTGCTGTTTGTTGCGCGATCGCGTCAGTCAGTCCCCCCGGAAATAGAAAATAGGGAATCATGCTGATTTGTCGGGTTCCTTGTTCCACCAATGCTTCCAGTTGTTCACTAACAAGGGGAGAAATCGACCAATAAGCCGTGGTAGCCCCTAATTCCTGCGCTAAGGCTGCAATGGGTTGATTGGCGCCCTGGCGCCGACTGCCATGGGAGACTATTATTTTAGCCGATGATGGCGAAGACGGAAGGGAGCAGCTTGGGGAGTGAGCAATTTCCCCTAAGTTTTCCTGCAATTTTTGCGCCATTAAGGGGGATTGTCCCACATAGGGGGCTAACTCAAGGGACATGCCTTCCCCGGCCTTTTCCTGGGCTTGTGCTAAGGCAGCAGGAATATCTTCCCGCACATGAACCCCCGGCAACAGAAATAAGGGAAGCACTCGCAAATGAGTTATTCCTTGCTGTTTTATTTCGGTAAGAATCTGCGCGATCGCGTCTTCTAGGGATAAAGGAGCTAATTCCAAAGCCGCCGTGTAAACGAGAGGTTCGGGAGGTTTTGTCAACACTGCGGCCGTTTCTTGTTGTTGGGAAGAAATCGGAGACAGCGAAGCTTGTTTGGCGGCTAGCTTTTCTCGAACCTCTTGGGCAACCCTCAACACTTCCTGTTGCGGACGGGGGTCGCGACTTCCGTGATAAATCAATAAATAAGCAGTTTTTTCGAACAACAGCTACAATTTGAAATTAATCTTAACGTCTAGTTTCATCATAACGGGATGAGCTGGAGCATTTTGTATCATTTGTACGCCCTTGACTCGCTTTTTCCATCACCCTGGAGCATTTCTGCTGAAAATAGGAAAAATCAAAGACTATAAAAACTATATAAAATCAACAGAATTGTCAATTATTTTACTGTTATGGGGCTTTCTAGAAATGCTATGAATTGAGAGAAGAAAATTCCTGTCTTTTTTGGATTAAGCAGGAGAGGCTGGGAACAATTCAGGAGGTTAAGTGAATGTGGACAATTGTTTGGACAGATAATCATGGCTTTGATCACTACCGTCGCGAAAGCAAGGAAGGGGCAAAAGATCTAGTGAATACCCTTTACCATCGTTTAGAAGTCGATGAGAGTACCATTTTGATCTTTCCCCCGCAAAGCGAACTAGAAATTAATGAATTAATGGAGGGTACCTCTAGTTGGCGACCGGAGTCCCTTTCTTTTAAAGAAACGACATTAATGGAAACTTCTTCATCAGGACAAAGTTGAGAAATGCATTCCAACTGTTGCTTCCCTGCGGGGGAGCAAAAACGCTTAAGGGGCTAATCGTTCTCGAACCCAACTGCCGTCAGACTGTTGCCGATACCGCAACCGATCATGCAATCGACTGGGACGGCCTTGCCAAAATTCAAATTCGGTGGGAAAAAGCCGATATCCCCCCCAATGGGGTGGTTTTGGAATTTTTTGCCCGTCATACTTGTGTTGGAGTTGGGCAATATTATCCTCTAAAACGCTTCGAGATGAAATGAGTTCACTTTGCGGAGACGCCCAAGCCCCTAACTGAGAATCAAACGGACGACTGGCAAAATAGGCTTCTGATTCTTCTACAGAAACTTTTTCCACATACCCTTCAATGCGAACTTGTCGTTCTAATTCCGCCCACCAAAATACCAATGCCGCCCAAGGGTTTGCTGCCAGTTGTTGCCCTTTTTGGCTATTATAGTTGCTATAGAAAACGAACCCTTCCTCATCAAATCCTTTTAATAAAACAATCCGCGCATCGGGTTTTCCTTCTGCAGTTGCTGTTGCCAAAGTCATGGCATTGGGTTCCGGCAACTCCCCGGATAAGGCTTGATCAAACCAGGTTTGAAATTGGATAAAGGGGTTGGGATCTGCCTCAGTTTCGTTTAAACCGGCACGGGTATAATTGCGACGTAAATCAGCAACATGAGAACTGGAAGTCATAACTCAGAATCAGTCTTTTATCTTTAATTCCTATACCATGATCAGCATAACCAATAACTAACAATTGATTTAAAGATAGGTTCTCACCTGTTCCGGCACAACATTTAATTCTCCAGAACGACACTTATCAATATCAACCCAACGGGCAACTTTTTCCCGTTCCCCCTCATTAAATCTGACTTCCTCTTTCTGATAAAAATCAGGATTGGCAAAGTCGCATTGATAAAGTTGAATTACTTCGTGTCCTGGTTGACCATTAAAGGAAAAAATACTTTCTAAACAATTCAGATATTGAATATTGGCAATTGCCGTATCCAACTCTTCTTGAAATTCTCGTTTCAGGGCATCGACACTGCGTTCGCCAAATTCAATACCGCCCCCTAACGCCCGATAAAAATACTGTTGTTTACTTGCATCATAGCCTTGAGAAAGAAAAACCCGGTTATTGTTATCTTTAATCAAACCGAGAACCAAGAAACGAATTTTATTGGGATTATGCATAATTCCTAGATTTGTTATTTCTAATTGCTTCTTTTAAATGGTTTTTTCTTATTAAAAAATTAGCAGTCGTCAAGGAAAGTTTGCTGGAACATGATTCACTCAATAATGATAATAATGGGTCACTGCTTACAGTTCGCCAAAGCCTTTCTTTTTCTTCTTCTTTTTCTTTTTCTTTTTACCTGTACCTGGCGGTTGACGAAAACCGGGCTGCGGTTGACCGCCCATATCGCCGCCGCCAAGCATGCCGCCGAGTCCGCCGCCGCCCATACCGGGCATTCCCATTTGACCTTGTCCCATACTTTGCATCATAGAACGCATTTTCCGAAAGTCTTCCACCAGTTTCGAGACATCCTTCTCCTGGTGGCCGGAACCTTTTCCCACCCGACGGCGGCGACTGGGAGATTTGGCCAACAATTCCGGCTGTTCTCGTTCTTCGGTGGTCATAGAATTAATCATGGCCTCAGTGCGTTTGAGTTGGCTTTCCCCTTTCTCCAAATCCGCACCGCTTAGTTTATTCATGCCGGGAATCATTTTCATGACACTGCCAAATGATCCCATATTTTTCAGCAAGCGCATTTGTTTGAGGAAGTCATTAAAATCAAATCGCGCTTCCAGCATCTTGGCTTGCATGGCTTCGGCATCGGCCATGTCAATTTCTTCCTGGGCTTTTTCCACCAGGGAAACTACATCGCCCATCCCAAGAATGCGCGAGGCCATCCGTTCCGGATAAAAGGGTTGCAGAGCTTCGACTTTTTCTCCAACCCCAATAAATTTAATGGGCTGTCCCGAAACTTGACGTACTGACAAGGCCGCGCCGCCGCGAGTGTCGCCGTCCAATTTGGTTAAAATGGCGCCGGTAACACCCACTTCTTGGTGAAAGGTTTCCGTGAGACTGGCCGCTTCTTGTCCAGTCATGGCATCTACGACCAGCAAGACTTCATGGGGAGACACAGCATTTTTGATGGCGCTCAGTTCTCCCATCATGTCTTGGTCGATTTGCAAGCGCCCAGCAGTGTCGATGATAACGGTATCAATGCCCTCGGCTTTGCCTTGTTCAATACCTTTTTGAGCAACTTCTACCGGATTGGCTTCAGTTCCCATTTCAAAGACAGGAACTTCAATTTGTTCCCCTAAGGTTTTGAGCTGGTCAATGGCTGCTGGGCGATAAACGTCGGTTCCCACCATCAAGGCGCTTCGCTCTTGTTTTCTCAAATAGAGGGCGAGTTTAGCCGTGGCAGTGGTTTTGCCGGTTCCTTGCAACCCTGCCATGAGAACCACCGTCGGCGGGGTTTCCGCTTGGGCCAGGGGGACATTGCTTTCCCCCATTACCTTGACCAGTTCATCATTGACGATTTTGATAAACTGCTGGTCTGGACTGACCCCAGAAATCACCTCAGCTCCTTGCGCCGCTTGTTCCACATCGGCAATGAAGTTTTTCACCACTTGCAAGTTGACATCTGCTGAGAGCAAGGCGCGTCGAACTTCTTGCAGGGCCGGTTTGATATTGCTGGAGGTAATTTTGTCTTGACCGCGAAGTTTTTTCCAGGCAGATTCTAAACTTTCTGATAATGCGTCAAACATAGAATAAAGTTAATTGATATCAATCTATTTCAGTTTTACTGGAATTGATAATTATAGGTCTTTTTCCAAAGTAGCGTTTTGGGAGGAAGCAAAACTGGAACAAGACTGCTGAGAAATTTCTATTCCAACGATACTGCTACAGTAACAGGGAATCTCAGCGTTCAAAAGGTTAAGGGCAAATCTCAGTTTGAACAATACTCCATAACTCGCCAATCACAGCATCGCCTTGCCTAAACTTCACTCTTGTTTCCAGAGAAAACTGTCATTGAAGAATGCATATTTATAATAATTTGTCAATGGCTTAAGTGGGAAGAAGTTAATTGCTTTACAAAAATTCATGCAACCTTTCCTTGTTGTCAAGAGGGGGATATTCCCTAATTAGCCACGAGTTGATTGGCTTTTACCGCTATTTTTTTGACGTTTGCCACTATTCTCCACAATCCAAAATAAATATATCAGAAAAAAAAATTGATTTTCAAGGCAGCGCCTGAAACGGTTGCCAATTCGTTAGCCTTTACTTAATTTAATATAAGATATTTTCATTAATTACTGATTTCAGTTGAAATATTTCAATAAAATAAATTGAGAAACAAAGCACCCATGTTGCATTTAAAATTTGTCGGGAGTGAGTCGCGCGATCGATGATAAAAGATGTATCCTGCTCATAAATTGAGGAATGATCTTGGTATTGCCTTATTTATTATCCGCTTCCCCGGTGTTTCCCGTTTGGCCTACTGTCTTGGCGATCGCGTTTTTAGGAGGAATTGTTCTGCTGGCAGAAGCGCTCAGTCGGATATTGATTTCCGATCCTGAGTTTACTCGGAAAGTTGTCCATATTGGCGCTGGCAATGTCATTTTACTGGCTTGGCACTTTAATCTCCCGGCCTGGATCGGCATCAGTGCTGCCGCGATCGCGGCGGCCATTGCTTTATTGTCTTATTTCGTACCGATTTTACCCAGTATCAATAGTGTGGGACGCCAAAGTCTAGGCACCTTTTTTTATGCTGTCAGTATCGGCGTTTTAATAAGTTGGTTCTTCCCACAACAACCGCAATATGCTGCCATTGGGATTCTAACCATGAGTTGGGGAGATGGCATGGCTGCCCTGGTGGGTCAAAATTGGGGTCGTCATCGCTATCGAATCTTTGGAAGTACGAAAAGCTGGGAAGGCTCCCTGACAATGGCAATAGTCAGTTATGCCATTTGCTGTCTGATTTTGCTAGCAGTAGAAGGAAATCTATGGTCAAGCTGGTTTATTCCTCTAGTCGTAGCTGTTCTTGCCGCTGGCTGTGAAGCAATCTCCAAGCTAGGCATCGATAATTTAACGGTTCCCATTGCCAGTGGGGGGATACCTTTTCTCCTAATACAGCTGTTTGTTGCTCACTAACTTCGTTACATTTAATACAGTTTATTTTCCCAAAGCCATTCACGCTAGATCATGGCGAATTAGGGGGAATTATGACTAATCAGCTAAATTCTCGTCAGCAATTTCGCCTAAATTTTTGGCATGCTTTGGCGAATAATCTGCAACCAAAAGATCTATTTTTAAGTTTAATGGCAGGTGTCATTACTGGCACTATCGGGGTTATTCGCGCAATTTCCTATGCAACATTAATTTTTTCGGGAAGTTTAGCCTCAGCGTTAGGAGTTGGTGTGGGATTAACAATATTTAGTACTGGAATGGTTAGTTTTGTTGCTGCAATTTTTAGTGCGCTTCCAGGAATGATTGCAACGCCTCTGGCTGCGCCAACAGCAATTACTGCTATTTTAGCAAGAGAACTTGTTACTGATTTAAGGACAAGTGTTTCTGCCTCAGAAATTTTAATAACCGTCCTCGCCGCGATCGCGCTTTCTTCTCTTTGTACTGGTGTATTTTTGTTAATATTGGGACGTTTTAAGTTAGGAAGCAAGATCCGTTTTATTCCCTATCCTGTTGTGGGCGGTTTTATGGCAGGAACAGGTTGGTTATTGGTTTCAGGTTCGATTCAAATTACCACAAATATTAATTTAACATTTACGAATTTATTAATCTTTTTTCAACCGGATCCTTTATGGCATTGGGGGGCTGCTTTATTAGTCGCTTTAATTTTATTACTGGTATCTGGTCGCTACCAGCATTTCTTAATCATGCCCTGTAGTTTATTAGGACTGATTTTCGGATTTTATGCGGTGTTATGGACAACCGGAACGTCTCTTTCTACAGCTAGGGAACAAGGCTGGTTATTAGAAAGATTTGCCGCAGGCGGACTCTGGCACCCCCTCACTTTATCCCGACTCGATGCCATTCAATGGTCAGCAATTCTTTCTCATTGGGGAATGATTGTTTCCTTGATGTTAGTAAGTTTATTATCGTTAGTTCTGAGTAATAGCGGCATTGAATTGGTTGTTGGTAGAGATATCAGTCTGAATCGAGAATTAGAAGCCATTGGGGTTTCCAATATTGCTTCCGGTATGGGAAGCGGCATGGTGGGAAATCAAGCCTTGCCTAGTACTTTGCTGGTTAATAAAATTGGCGCCAATAATCGCTTATCCGGTATTAGTTCCGGCATCTTTTGCTTTGTTGTCTTAATTCTAGGTTCTTCTTTTATTTCATTATTTCCGAAACCGATTTTAGGCGGATTAATTTTATATTTAGGACTATCTTTATTATGGCAATGGGTGTACAAAGCATGGTTTACCCTCAATTTTTCCGATTATTTTATTGTCATTGTTACCTTAGTCGTTATTAATGCCGTAGGCTTTTTAGAAGGAATTGCCGTCGGCTTTATCATGAGTGTTATTTCCTTTATGTTTAACTATAGCCAACTCAATGTGGTTAAACAAAGCTCTTCCACTGCCACCACAAGAAGCAATATTCATCGCACGCAACCGGAACGGGAAACGTTAACGAAAAAAGGAGAGCAAGTTTATATCTTAGAATTGCAAGGATATGTCTTTTTTGGTACAGCCGACTATCTATTGCAACAAGTGCGCGATCGCATTGACAAAAGGCAAGAATCTCCGATCAATTATATCCTGATTGATTTTCGAGAAGTGGAAGGACTCGATGCCTCTGGAGTACTCAGCTTTATTAAAATCCTTAAAATTGCTCGTCAATACAACCTCACCTTAGTTTATAGCAATTTGCTGCCAAAAGTGGAAACGCAACTCCGTCAAGGGGGAGCCATTGATCAACAAGAAAAAATATGTTGGATTCTTCCCGATTTAGATCGCAGTTTAGAATATTGCGAAAACGAATTATTAAAAAATTCCTGTTCTCATAAAACGGAAAAAACGTCTTTAAAAGAGCAATTAATCGATCTATTTTTAACGCCGGAACAAGCAGAAGCATTTATCCAATATTTAACCCCGCAAAAGGTAGATGCAGGAGAAGTTATCTTTGAAGCAGGGGCAACGCAACAATGTTTATACTTTATTGAATCAGGACAAGTGAGTGTGTTGCTCGACTTGCCGGATGGACAAACCAAGCGCTTGCAAACCCACGGTCAGGGAACGCTGCTTGGAGAAATGCGATTTTATGGCAAACCCCCTCTTTCCTCTCTAGTCGCTGCTGATTATCCCAGTCAACTTTATCGGCTCGATCGCGAAACGTTTGAAACCATGAAACAACAAGCACCGTCTCTCGCTTATGCCCTGCAAGAATATATTGTTCGTTTCTTGTGCGATAGCCTGACGCGACGGGAAGAACAAGTGCGAATCAGTGCCTAAGACTTATTTCTTTGTGATGATACTATAGTCTTGCAATTAAGCTATATTACAGGCAGGGTCATTCGAGTCTCAATCACAGCAACAGGCAAGCGTTATGGTTAGCACTGCAGAACAACGGTTGACTTGCAACCGCATCTTTCGTCATCTTACCTTTTATAGCAAAAAACAATTCACCGGTCGCTTAGATGTGCAAGCCGCCAATGGCCAGTCCTGGCAAATTTATCTCAATCTGGGACAACTGGCTTGGATTGCTGGGGGAATACATCCCCACCGACGTTTTATTAGACACCTTCAACTGGCTGATTCCACAAATGCTGTTCTGCAAAAGGTTTCTCAATATTCGCTTCCTGCCTCAGACAACCCCGAATGTAGTGAATATCATCTACTGGCCAAATTAGCTCAAGAGAAACAATTAAGCCCAGCTCAGGTGACGCAAGTGATTAAACAAGCCTTAATCGAAGGACTGTTTGATGTGGTACAAGCCACAGAACTGGCCTCTCCTACCCTACAAGAATTTTTTAGCCAGCAATCGGGCCAACAATTAACGACAGTGGCAGATTTGGAAGGAGCCAGCGATAGCTTCTATGTTCAAGTTAACGAAAACCATCGTCCTTCGCAACAAGCTCGTTTACCCTATACCTGGATGCAACCGGTAATGGAAGTGCAGCCGGAGGTGCAAAAATCCTGGGAACGTTGGCTGGGAATGGGGTTGCAAAATTATTCTCCCAATGCTGCGCCTGTTGTCAGATCCCCGGAGCAATTAAAACAACAAACCTCAGAAAAGGTTTATCAAAACTTAATGAGCTTGATGCAAGGCAAAGAAACCTTGCGGGATTTAGCGGCTCGCTTGAAGCGCGATATTTGGGGGATGACACAAGTTTTACAACCGCTGATTCATCAGCAAGTGATTGGATTTGTTGATATTCCTGATTTATCTCTATTTTCCGCAAAACAAGGGATGAGTGAACAGAGAAATGCTCGTCAAACCAATCGGGCAACGGCGACGAAAAAAGAACTCATTGCCTGTGTCGATGATAGTCCCCAAACCCAAAAAATGATTGAGACGATCGCGCACGCTTCAGGGTATAATTTTCTAGGCATCTATGAAAGTGTGGAAGCCTTGCCCACTTTAATTGAGAAAAAACCCAAGCTCATCTTTCTAGACTTAGTTATGCCAGTGGTGAACGGCTATGAATTGTGTCATCAAATTCGCCGTGTGGAGGCTCTAAAAAATGTCCCTGTCGTCATTCTAACGGGGAATATGGTAGATCGGGTGCGAGCGCGCATGTCAGGAGCAAATGAATGTATTACCAAGCCTGTGGAAGTAAATAAAGTCCAGGCAGTGTTGAATCGTCAATTTGCTAATCCGGCACCGGCTCAGTAAGTACAATCCGTGGAATGGAAATTGGACAATTGCTAGCGTGCGGGGTTTCAGTTTGAGTAAGTTTTAGAGAACGGAATGAAGTTACCAGTTCTTAATCAAATTCGCCAGCGGCAGGATGATCAAAATCAGTTTTCTCCCCCTGTGACGCTGTCATTAATTATTATTGTCGCTTTATCTGTAATTACCTTTTTATGGCGATTAGGCAGTATTGGGCTGGTAGATGAAACGGAACCCAAATTCGCTGAAGCCGCCCGTCAGATGCTAGAAACGGGAAACTGGGTTACACCTTACTTTAACGGCGAAACGCGCTTCGATAAACCTCCTCTCATTTACTGGTTAATGGCCATTGCTTATCAAGTTTTTGGAGTGAATGAATGGGCAGTGCGGCTTCCCTCAGCTTTGAGCGCGTTGGGGCTTACGATTTTTCTATTTTTTGTGCTGGCACGGTTTGGCGTTTCTCCGTTGGCAACAACATCGCCGGTTAAACAGCGGCACTGGGCAAGTTTAATTGGGGCAGCGACGCTTGCTTTGACGCCAGAATTTATCATTTGGGCACGCACTGGAGTGTCCGACTTGTTGTTAACGGGATGTATGGGCAGTGCTTTATTGTGTTTTTTTATCGGGTATGTGCACTCAGAAACGGTTCCCGAAAAGCCTTTTTTTCGTCTTAATGTTCCTTCGCCCTGGTATATTGGGTTTTATATTTTAAACGCCTTAGCTGTGTTAACAAAAGGGCCAGTGGGCGTGGTTTTGCCAGGATTAATTATTATTACTTTTTTACTATATCAGGGGAATTTGTGGAACGTTTTTAAAGAAATGCGCCTCCTTTCAGGGGCGATTATTTTTCTAATTTTAACCATTCCTTGGTATGTTTTAGTAATTGCAGAAAATGGTGAATCTTATATTAACTCATTTTTTGGCTATCATAACATTGAACGGTTCACGCAAGTAGTCAATGATCACGGTGCGCCGTGGTATTTTTATTTTTTGATAGTATTAATTGGGTTTGCTCCTTTGTCAGTTTATTTACCGGGCGCGATCGCGCAACTACAAGTTTGGCGGAGACGATTTTGGTCTCGTCAACCGCGCCGTCAACAGTTAGGAATTTTTGCATTTTTTTGGTTTGCTGTTATTTTTGGTTTCTTTACCATTGCTGTTACGAAACTGCCCAGTTATATTATTCTGTTGCTCCCTGCCAGCGCTATTTTAATCGGCTTATTTTGGAGTTATTACTGCGGAAATTCCGTTAATAAAACTTTAACAATTAATCTCTTAATTAATATTATTTTTGTCTTAGGGTTAGGAATAACTTTCTACAACAGCCCTAATTTTATCGGTTATGATCCGGCTGCTCCTAATTTATCGGAAATTTATGCAACAGCGAAGCTTCATTTGACAGGGGCAAAAATTTGGTTAGCGACAGCGGTGCTGTTAAGTTTTGCTTTCATTAGCAAATCGTACTTGCGTTGGGCATGGGGAATTAATCTACTGGCAATGTTGCTTACTTTTATTTATGTGTTGCAACCAGCAGTGTCTTTAATGGATCAGGCGCGACAATTGCCATTGCGAGATTTAGCCCAACTGGAAAAAACAGTGAGAAAACCTGGGGAAGCGTTAATTATGATTGGGATGGAAAAAACCAGCGTCGTTTTTTATACGCAACATCAAGTGACCTTTTTTGATGAAAAGAAAAACGCGATCGCGCATTTAAAACAACAACCTCAAGAGGAATCAGTTTTAATTTTAAGTCACCCGCGCAAACTCAATGAAATTATCGAAAAAGTGGAACAAGTAACGTTTTTAGGTCAAAGCGGAGAATATCAATTAATTCGTATTAAACCAGCTCTTTAAGTTAAAATAAACGCGATCTGCTTTCCATTTCGTTCAGAGTGATTATTTTAGTTAAAATCTGAATCAGATAATATTACTGAATTTGGAGAGCCAACAATGGAGACGGCAAAACAATTTCAGACGGTTCTAGAAACGCGAAAAACAACTACTGAGGCAGCGCTGAAATTATTTGATGAACTGGATACAGTTGATTTAGACTTTATGATGGGGCAATGGCAAGGAGAAGGGTTACATACCGATCATCCAATGGATGGTTTATTAGAAGCTTTTGATTGGTATGGCAAGCAATTTATTGATGCTGATCAAGTTCATCCTTTACTATTTTCAGATCGTCATCAAAACGTGTTTAAAGTAACACCCAATCCCACCCTTATGAACTTAGCAATGCCTTTAAATTTTCCGAGAAATCAAGCAACGCAATTGCTATTTCGTTTGACTCATCCGCTCATTAAAACAGAACAGTCGAAAGCGCGATTGCGAATGATGGAGTATCGCAATCAAGTCAGTGCTACAATGATTTATGATTATTTACCCATTCATGACACGTTTAGAAAAATTGATGAGAATACCGTATTAGGTTTAATGGATTTTAAATCAATCAAACAACCCTTCTTTTTTATTTTGAAAAGAGATTAGACTCACTGGATGTGAATCTAATTGTCTAGCTGGGTTTGTTCTCTCAATTTTTCCGGGAGATCGATAAACACGCGATCGCGACTTTCTAAGCCCTCTAAAATTTGGGTTTGATTCTCAATGGTTAAGCCCAGGGTTACCGGTTGAAACTCGGGTTTATTGTTTTCATTGACGACCATGACACCGGTTTTGCCATCTTGGGTAACCACAGCAACCGTGGGAATCACTAACGTATCTTCCAGTTGGTTGCCGATAAAGGTAACATCGGCATTCATCCCCGATTGCAGCTTATTTTGCCCCGAAACCAACGCAATTCTAACCTCAAAAGACGTTACATTTTGCTCCACTACTGCTTCTGGGGCAATTAATTTGATCTGCCCCTTGAACACTTCATTGGGAAAAGCATCGGCTACAATTTCCACGGGTTGCCCTTTCTTTAATTGCGTGACATCCACTTCCGGCACTTTCGCTAATACTTCCAATCCTTCAGCCAGAGCAATAATGGAAGTCGAAGTGGCAGCAGCAGTGCTAGAGGCGGATGTTGTTGGGGTAACAAATGCTCCTTCTGTGGCGTATTTTTGCGTTACCCCCCCTGAAAAAGGGGCTTGGACGGTACTATCTTCATATTGAATTTGTGCTTCTCGAAGTTGGGCTCTGGCAGCCCTAACTGTCGCTTCTAAGCGGTCAATTTCCTCTTGGCGCGTGCCTCGCTTTAATTGTTGCAAGTTGGCGCGAGCCGACGCCACTTCCGCTTCCAACTGTTCAATTTCAGGACGGTTGGTATTTTTGGCCTGTTGAAGCCGTTGTCGGGCTTCGGCAAGTGCTGCTTGTGCGTTACGATATTGATTGCGTACTTCGTCAAAGCGGTCTTGCGCGATCGCGCCCTCCGCTAATAACATTTTATTGCGGTTGAGGCGTTCTTGTGCCAATTCATATTGCGACTGAGCCGATTCCACTTGCGATTCAATTTGGGCAATATTTTCAGGAATGCGCGCTTTTGCTTCTGCCAATCGGGCTTGGGCTTGGGCTAAATTCGCTTTCGCTTGTTCAATTTGTTCGATGCGCGATCCGGCTTTTGCTTCTGCCAACCGGGCTTGAGCCTCTGCTAAGTTGCTTTGGGCGCGTTCCAGTTGCGCCTGGAGTTGGTCATTTTCCATTTTGGCTAGCGGTTGCCCTTTCTCCACGCGATCGCCTTGTTCCACATAAAGTTGTTCTAAACGCCCTGCCGTTTTCGGGCTAATATTCACACTTTGAATCGGTCGTACTGTGCCGCTGGCTTCAATTTCCACCCGCAAATCTTGCCGTTCCACAGGAACTGTCAATTCTTGCAAATTATAATCTTGTTTGTCCCGATTCAGAAAATAACTGGTTGTTCCGGCAGTCAAAGCCCCAACAGCAACGACACCGACAAGCCATGGCAAAGGCCGTTTAATTTTACCCACCCACGGTAATTTCATGTATCAAAATTGATCATCAATAAGATTGATTTTGGACGCAAAAACATTAGCCTATCTAGCTTATCCTGGAAAATATTTTTAGAAATCTATCTCCTTGGGGAATTTTCTCGGAAAATGTTTGCTAAATTTTCATTGAATGTTCATTTATTAGGGAAGGTAATGAGAAATCCTCCTTGGCGCGAACGGTTGAGATATGCTTTTGATAATCTCCTCTCAAGAGGATCAATTGCCCTATTAGGGTGGCTGATTCTCATTGGAGCCGTTGTGGTTTTAAGTGTTTCTTTTATTACTTGGAAAACCGGTTATGGTTCGCAACCGACACTTGCTGATCAGATTTGGTCATTCTTAATTACTACCTTAATTTCTTGGGATCCTACAGAAGGATTGCCTTGGCCAACACGCATCAGTATGCTGATTTTAATTCTGTTTAATTTATTTACTGTCAGCATTATTATTGGGGTCATTGTTGCCGGAATTGAAGGGCAGCTTTACCAATTGCGCCGGGGACGTTCCCAAGTTTTAGAATCGGATCATATTGTTATTTTAGGCTGGTCAACGCAAGTATTTCCCATTCTCTCAGAATTATTATTGATTGATGATGATCGCATTCCCGTTACGGTCGTTATTCTGGGGGATAAAGATAAAGTAGAAATGGAGGAAGAAGTCCGCACTCGTATTAAGAAAAACCGTCGCATCAAAGTCATTTGCCGCCAAGGAGTTGCCACGGATTTAATTGATTTGAAAATCACCAATTTAGACCGGGCAAAATCTATCATTATTCTTCCTCCTGAAGAAAACGATCATCCCGATACCAGTGTTATTAAAACGCTTTTAGCGCTTTCCAACAATCCGGAACGTCGGTTAGAACCTTATCGCATTGTTACCGAAATTCAAAATCCCAAAAACTTACAAATTGCAGAAACCGTTGGCAAAGATCGCGTCGAATTTGTTTTAACCGGCGACTTTATTGCTCGCATCATTGCTCAAATTTGTCGGCAACCTGGGTTATCCCGAGTTTATTTAGAACTGCTTTCTTTTGCCGGTAATGAAATTTATTTCGATCCGGTAACAACTCTTGCTGGGGCAACATTTTCCGAAAGTATTTTTGCGTATCAAAATGCGTTGGTAATTGGGTATTGTCCCCAAAATGATTATCCCTGTTTGAAACCTGCCCCGAATACAGTTCTTAAAAAAGGGGATCAAATGATTGTTATTGCTGATAATTATCGCGATATTAAATTATGGGAAAATCGAGAACGTATTCAGTTTTCGGAAGACGCTTTAAGTAATAAAGTTGTCGGTAAAAAACCTGAGAAATTCTTAATTTTAGGATGGAATGAACAAGCGGAAACCATTATTCAAAAACTGGATTCTTATGTCTGCTTAGGATCAGTAGCAACCGTCATTGCGGATGAAAATAAACTGGGGGAAGACGATAGCCCAAAATTACAACGGCTGCAACATCTGAGTGTGTTATTTCAACAAGGAGATATTACCGATCGCCAACTTTTAAATAGCCTTCCCCTACAAGCCATTGATCATATAATTTTATTGGCCTATTCTGATGATTTAGATGCAGAAGAAGCGGATGGCATTACCTTAACCTCTCTCCTTCACTTACGGCAAATTGCCAAAGAAGGAGGCTATCCCTTTTCCATTACCAGTGAAATGATGGATAGCCGCAATCAACAGTTAGCGACGATCGCGCAGGTGGATGACTTTATTGTCAGCGATCGCCTCACCAGTTTGATGATTTCCCAAATTGCAGAAAATCCCCTGTGCAGCGATGTTATCAATGAATTATTGGAACCCAATGGCTGCGAAATTTACTTAAAACCCATTTCCAATTACATCCAACTGCACGAACCCTTATCGTTTTATACCCTAATGAAAGCTGCGCAACAAAAAGGCGAGATTGCCATCGGCTATCGGTGTTCGAGTTTAGTAACCCAGGAATATCAGGGGTATGGCATTGTGGTTAATCCTGTCAAATCTACTCCCATTCAATTCAGTGAACGCGATCGCTTAATTGTGATTGGAGAAGATTTCTAACAGGAACGCCTTATGATAGATAACAATGAGAGTTGGTTCGGCTTTTCCATTAACTCTTTTGCAACCAGGTAGCCCGAAATCGTCCAAGTTTGATAAAGACGAGCGCGTCTACCGAGACGCTGGGCACGTCTGCCTTCATAATATTCTGGCCACTTATCCACATCTAGGGATTGTTCAGCAAGACTAATGGCATGTTGTGCCAATTGCGTTTGATTGAATTTCACCGCAGCAGCAGTTAAAATCCATAACAACACCGGCCAGCTTCCCCCATTATGATACGACCAAGGCACATTTTTGGGATCGCAACCGGTAAGGGTTTCCCAATCTCGATCTTCTAAAGCGGGGTAACACAGTTTTAAGGGATTATGGCCTATGAGTTTTAGTTTTTGGTAACCTATCAAGTTCAAAATTCCTTCCGATTGCTCTTGCGTAATTAATCCCGATACAATCGCAAGGAGATTGCCTTGGCTGAAAAAGCGGAAATCCATCCACCCGACACTGACATTCCCCACTAAATAACCGGTGTCGGATTGACCAGAGGTCATTAGCCACCGCGACACCCAATCAGGCACTGCATTCGTATATATATTGAACTGGTTTAAAACCGTGTTGCCAAATTGTTCTGTTTGGTAATCGTATATTTGCGTTAGTTTATTTTGATCAAGCCAGTAGTGGTCGCGAATATAACTGGCCAATTCCTTGCGGCGAGTTTTGATTTGGTTCAGTAAATTGTCATCGCCCACTTGATCGAGATACTCCTGGCTTAGCAAATTGGAGGCGGCTGACAAAGCCATATAGAAAAGGACTTGGATCTCCAAGGGATAGCCATGAACGCTCAAACGGCGATCAATCATGAACGTTGCTTCCGGAACCAGCATTAAGGGGGTTGTACTAAACCCGTTGGCTAAACAAAGTTTGAGAATCAGATAAATTCCTCGTTGAAACGCTTGATGATGCGCAATTTTTTCTTCAGGCTGGCCGGCTTGTTCACAAGCATTTTCATAGACATTCAAAACAAAGATCCACCATAGCGCAGAATCAAATGGTAAAACGCGGCCAATTGCTCGTTGACCGAAATCTCTCTCGACATTGACAGTGATTGCAGAATCAGAGGCCAGTTTAAAGCTAGCCGGCATTAACCCTTGGGCTAAATTAACTTGATCCCCTTTTATTAAATGACGAGCAGCCATAAAAAGGGGTAAGTTTTCTTCAATGGGAGGCTGCTCATCATAATCAATTTGCAATCCCAAGGTAAATTCTAAAAAATTGCGAACCAGTCTTCTTTCACCTTGAGAAATAAATGCAATTCCTGCTGAAACAAAGTCACGAATGAAACAGTGATCGTAATTGACCGGATCGCGACTGAGTTCGTCTTTTTTTTGATCATGATTAGAGTCTGGTAAGGCGGCTAAAGTACCGACCGGAAATTGACCTTCGCGATCCTGGTAATAAATGACAGCTGCTTTTAAAAAATCCCAAGCTTGTTGGCGCAATTGTTCAGCACGAGTCATGACTTGATGGAATAACTAAGTGTTTAAACGGTTGTCACTCCTAACCAACCAAATAACAGTTCTTTTTGTTCCGTCGTGGGTTCCTCAATACTACTAATTTGATAACTACTCGGTTGCGACGAGGCTAAGGTTATCCTGTGAGTAACTAATTCATCTTCATGGAAGACGGTTAGATTAATGGTATCCCCTGCTTGATAATCCTTAACGCGATCGCTGAGTTGTTCTGCATTGACACGAATATCATCAATGGCAAGCAATTCATCGCCAGCATCAACCCCAGCTAATCCCGCTGGTGATTCGGCATCCACAAATTTAATCTTGTTCGCCCCATTTTCTTGCGCCGCTTTGATCCCTAAATACGGGGCGGAATCATTATCTTCTGCGGCTGTGAGTTGTAAGCCGAAGGGTTCTAAGTATTCTGCAAAGGGCAGTTCTTCTGTGGTGTGGAGATAAGTTTGTAGAAATGCCGTTAAATCCGTCTCAGCAACCGATTCCAGAACCGATTTTAACTGTTCATTGGTGTAGCCGATTTCCGGTTTGCCAAATTGTTCCCACAGCGATCGCAGAACATCGTCCAAAGAACGCTCATTCTTATGCCTGCTCCGAATCAGCAAGTCAAGCAACAGGGAAACCAACTCGCCTTTGAGATAGTAAGAAACTTGATTATTATCGCTATTGGCATCGCGGCGATATAATTTAATCCAAGCATCAAAACTGGATTCGGCTAAGGGTTGTACTTTTCGCCCTGGGGTAGTCAAATAACGGGAAATATCTTTCCCTAAATTGTCTAAACAGGTTCTGGCATTATAAATCCCTGCCCGCATGGGAATCAACGCATCATAATAACTGGTTGTCCCTTCGGCAAACCAAAGGGCAGTGGTATAGTTTTCTTGGGTATAATCAAAGGTTTCTAAGGCTTTGGGGCGAATGCGTTTCACATTCCACAGATGGAAGAATTCATGGGCTACCAGCTGCAGGAAGCGGTTATATTTATCAGAGGCGCGAAAACCGAAACGAGGATAAATTAAACAACAGCAATTTTTATGTTCTAAGCCGCCAAAACCGCTGGCTGCTTGATGCAAGAGAAAAATATAGCGATCGTAGGGCAGTTCTCCATAAATGTCTGCTTCGGTAACAACAATTTTTTTGATATCTTCGATAAGTTGTTTGGGATTGGCATTCCCTTTGCCCCAAATTGCTAGCTGATGGGGTTTGTCTAAGACTTCAAACTCATAAACGTCATGGGTGCCAATTTCAAAGGGACTATCGACTAACGTATCAAAATTGTCGGCAATAAAGGTATTGGTTTTGCCTTCTACTGCGGGTAAGGGAGTGGTGACTTTCCAGTTGCTGGCAGGGGGAACAATTTTAATTTCAAGGGGCGTTTCTTTTTGGTTGGGAAGATAAAAGAACAGCGCCGCGCCATTAAAATAACCGTGACTGGCATCGAGATGATTGGTTCTTACAGTTAATTCATTGGCATAAACTTGATATTCAATACGAACAGCATTCGTTTGGTCAGTATTAATTTTCCAGGCATTTTTACTTTGTTTTTGTCGGGGCAAAGATTCTCCATTATTGGCATTATAAGCGGTTACCCCTAGAATGTGGCGCGCATATTCTCGGACAACATAAGACCCTGGCGTCCACACAGGAAAGTGGATATCTAGGGTAGTTGCTTCCCAATTTTCAACTTGTAATTGGACGTGGAATAAATGAGTTTGCGGTTCCGGCAACGAAACCTCATAAAATAATTGGGGTTGCGTTTTTTCGGTTGTGGGTTGGCGGGTAATCGTTGCTTCCGTCATAGGTTTGTTATCTGTAACTGCTTGCTCGCCGCGATTCAAAGACTTGCTGTTGCTAAGTGGCTCAGTTGACGGCTATTGGTAAGAGATAAGGTTTGGTTATCGACATTTAATTCTAACCAGCCATTATTTTGAAACTTATTTAAAAATTTCTGAATATTTTCTAAATTAAGGTCGGCAATATCCGCTAAATCTTGTTCTGGAGGGAGTAAGATTTCCATGCCCTGTTCGGTGGGTTTGCCATAGGTTTCAGCTAAGGTCACCAAGGTATGAGCTAATTTCACAACCGGCGGATAATGCTGCAACTGTAAGCGGGTATCCATTTGGCGCAGTCGTCGAACTGTCATTTGGAGAAGCTTGTGATGCAGCTGGGAGTCTTGAAACAGGCTTTGAATGAAGCGTTGAGCAGAAATGCTAATCACTTTGGTGTCGCTGAGAGCAACAATTTCTGTAGCGCGAGGAGGCTCATCTAAAATCGCACTTTCCCCGAAAAAGTCTCCTCGTCCTTGAATAGATAGGGTAATTGGTGCTTGATGATGCCAACGTCTTACTTTGACCCAACCTGACACAATAAAATAAACGGCATTTCCCCAAGATTGATCGGAGAGAATCACTTCCTCGGCGCTAAACTCTTGCTCAATCGCAACCGAGAGCAACCAGTCCAAGGTTTCTATCTCAGCTGCATTCAGTAAGGGGAAAATTTCACTAACAACTGTACTCTCCATTAAAAATTGTTCGGGTGACTTTGAATTAATCACAAATTAGGATTGATAATTGATTATTGTTAACTGGCAACTGCTTTGAGTTGCTCACGAATTAACTCAACTCGCTTGCGGTTTACTCCCAAATCGGATTTTCCTAAACGCGATGCCGAGCGGACGTGAAGGACTTGATTGACATCATCTTTATGAAACTCAACATCATCCACAAATCCCATTAATCTGCTTTTAAATTCAGCATAAAGGTAGTTTTCAGTTTCTTCAATGATAGTCGTTCGTTCCATATTTTCAACGACTTTTTTAATGTCGGCAATGGAGACATAGGGAAGCGGATCAACAGCATGTTCGGAATCGTCGCTTTGGCTAGAAACACAGTTGGGAGTATCAGGACAAGGAGCGAGCTTTCCTGCTTTGACGCCTAAGTTGCTGGGTCGTTTTCCGGCAAACATAACTTTTTTTGGTCTTTTATTCTATCAAAAACTAGGGTTTAAACACAGGCGCAATTTCGGTGTAAGAAGGAAGGGAAAATTCCATTACTTGTTGCGCGATCGCGCTCAGTTGCGTAAAGTTTTCGATGACACGATCACAGGAGTCCTCGGGTAGATTCAGTTCTAGCAAACCGGCAGTTTGTTCAACGTAAGCGCGATAATCCGAAGGAGGCGGAGAACTTTGGGAACTAGAATCACTCATAAAAACTGTCGTTGTGCTGACGGTAAAAATACCATTCCATATTACCGCTATTGTAACGATTTTCCACACAGAAGCACCCCCTGCCATTAGCTAAGGGGAAGCAAACTTAACTCGCTGATGTGTTTATAACGCTTTTAAAAGGGCGTCTCCCATGCCTTGACAACCGACATAGGTCATGCCTTCCGACATAATATCTCCAGTGCGATATCCTTGGTCTAATACTTGAAATACGGCTTTTTCCAGCTTATCAGCAGCTGCAGGTTCATCTAGCCCGTAACGCAGCATCATCGCGGCACTTAAAACTTGCGCCAAGGGATTGGCTTTATCTTCGCCGGCAATATCGGGGGCAGAACCGTGAACCGGTTCAAAGACACCAGGGTTTCCGTCCCCAATACTCGCCGAAGGAAGCATGCCAATACTGCCGGTTAACATGGCTGCGGCATCGGAGAGAATATCCCCAAAAAGATTCCCGGTGACAATCGTGTCAAATTGCTTGGGGGCACGAACCAGTTGCATAGCCGCATTATCCACATACATATGAGACAGTTCAATGTCAGGATAAGATGAAGCCAGGGCATTGACGCGATCGCGCCATAATTGAGAAACTTCCAATACATTGGCTTTATCCACGGAACACAGTCGCTGATTCCGTTTTTGAGCGGTTTCAAAGGCAACTTTGGCAATGCGATCAATTTCATGATCGCTATAAGCCATGGTATTCACACCGCGCTGTTCTCCGGTTTCGGCAGCAAAGATGCCTTTCGGTTCCCCAAAATAAACCCCGCCGGTTAACTCTCGCACGACCATAATATCTACTCCCTCCACAACTTCGCGTTTCAAGGTTGATGAATCGACCAATTGGGGGAGAATTTGCGCGGGACGCAAGTTGGCAAATAATTCCAGTCCGGCGCGCAATCCCAATAAACCGGTTTCGGGACGTTGCCGACGGGGTAAATTATCCCATTTGTAACCCCCAATGGCAGCGAGCAACACAGCATCGCTGCGGCGACAAGTATCTAGGGTTTCTTGTGGCAAGGGGTCTCCGGTTTCATCAATGGCAGCGCCGCCAATCAAGGCTTGGGAAAATTCAAATTGCAAGCCATACTGCTGACCAACAGCGTTTAGGATATAGACAGTCACACCGATAATTTCCGGGCCAATGCCATCTCCCGGCAATAGGGCAATTTGATAAGTTTGTGTCATTGCTTAGTACAAGTTTTCGATCATAGAACTAAGTGGTTATCTTACCAAGATTGTTATCTAGTGCGCGATTGAAAATGCATCTCTCTTTCTCCATGGAGAGAAATGATGCTGTTAGAAAACTGAGAACGTGCGTTAAAATAGAAGAATATTAATATCAGGTTAACTGATGGCAGTTCATCGTGTGCGAGTTGCGAAAGATAAAGCCGGTTTAGTGCAAGCCCTAACCATTGGCAAAGAAAGTACAGGAACCTTTGAAACTTATGCCGATGTCATTATGTTTGCAGCGGCTTATGGGGGAAAATATCAGCGAGCAACTCCCATTGAGACTGGCATTAGCAAAGATCCGGCACCGATTAGCCTAGAAATTTTTTTATCACGGGGATACGATTGGGCGATTAAGCTGCTCGCGATCGCGCAAACGCAAAATTCGACTGTCCTTTCTCCCTATGATCCCCAAGCAGCAGCCCAACGGGTGATGATTCTAGAACAAGCGGCGAATGGCGGACTGGAATTGCTAGCAGAACAATTGCGCGGTGCCGTAGACTACAGCGATCGCCTCCTGTTAATCTTAAATCAAGAACGTTTCCCCATTGCTCAACCGACGACAGATTTTGATTTAACCCGTTTTTTGTAGAGCAAATCGAACAACTAAGCTAATGAGAGTTCTGTGACACATACGTTTTTACTTCAACCCGGACAATGGACGCTAAAGGGATTTTGGTGCGAAACCCATCTGAATCCGCTTCCCATTGAGGGGACAGTGAATATTGTATGGAATCAACCGAATTGGTTTAGCTATACACAAAGGCTGACGCTTCCCTATTACCAACAAAATTCTACGAATAATTACTATTTTTCCAGTTCGGAATTGTCTTTAAATTATCGAGGATATCTAGGATTTCAGCAAAACCAATACACCTTTGTGCTCAAGCATAATCAATTAGGGAACTTAGAATTAGGGAACTTAGAAGGCAATGGCTGGATTACCCCCACTTCAATTATCCAAAGATACTGGGTGCTCAATGATCGCAAACGTCGTCAAGGATTTGAAACCTTTTAGCAAAAAGATGCCGACACCTACTATTTTTGCAGTTGTCTTACCCAAGGACATCAAATGATACTTACCTTAGAAGCGACATTAAGATGCACGCTCTGAGGAACATCAGCAACTTCTGTCTTACTGTAAACATAAAGGAAGAAGCCAAAATGACGTAATCAGGGAACAGATTAGGAAGTTATCAATTTCACGTAGTGAGGATATTAAACCCCCTTGATTGATGGCGATTCATAAGGTGCCGTCGCCGGAATTTAGTTCCGGCGTCCCGTGAGCGCCGTCTACCGACTAAATCAAAGATTGTAGTCGTAGGATTCTCGCCTAGGTTGCTAAAAACTCATCTCTTGCAGTAATCTCACCAATTCTCTTAAACGGATGGGTTTTCTCAGATACTGGTTTGCCCCTACTTCTAGGCATTTTTTTTCCTCTCCGGCATTAGCGGCAGGCGTCAGGGCAATTATCGGCGTTGCCTGAAAATCCGGTTGCGCCCGCAGTTGACGGATGGCTTTCCATCCCTCCGTTTCCGGCATTTCCACATCGATGATAATGATCTGGGGTTGGTGTTCTAAAGAACTCGATATTGCACTTTGAATCTCATCAGCCGTAATAAGGGAATAACCGGTTGCTTCTAAGTAAGAAGATATCGTCATCAAATGAGCAGATTGATTGCTCACAATTAAAAGTTTTGGCAACCCTTGCGATGATTCAGTTTCTAATGACGGGCTTGTTCCACGATAGGGAATCGTCAATGTAAAACAACTGCCCTTGCCAACGGTGCTTTCTACCGTTACGTCGCCGCCATGCAACTGGGCAATGCGTTTCACCAGAGACAATCCTAAACCCGTTCCCCCTTGTTGGCGATTGAGTTTACTATCTACTTGGGTAAAGGGTTCAAATAAATTGGGAAAATTTTCCGGGGCAATGCCAATTCCTGTATCAAGCACAGAAAAGGCAACGTCTGCATTTTGATTCATCAATTCCACTTTTAAGGCAACCCTGCCCTGTTCCGGGGTAAACTTAACGGCATTAGACAGTAAATTGAGCAACGCCTGTCGCAACCGCTGTTCATCTCCTTCTACAACTGAGACTTGTGGAGATAGCTCTGTTGTCAGGGCAATTTTCTTTTTAGAGGCTGTTTCTTGGATGAGAGAGACGGTACTTTGACAAAGTTGGGGGATGGAGATTTGTTCTTGGTGCAGTTCCAATTTTCCGGCTTCAATTTTAGAGAGATCGATATCGTTAATTAACGCCAGCAGATGAGTGCCGCTATTTTGAACAGTATTCAGACACTTTAATTGTTTTGCGTTGAGCGGCCCATAAATTTGTTCTTGCAACCCCTCTGTCATCCCTAAAATACTGTTGAGGGGGGTGCGAAGTTCATGGCTCATTGTGGCGAGAAATTCATCTTTCAGGCGATTTGCCTTTTCCAATTCGGCATTGGCTTGTTTTAATCCTTCTTCATAGCGTTTTTTGGTACTGATATTTTCAAACATCTCAATGGTAGAGATGAAATTCCCCTCTTGATCGCGATTGGCAGAGATTGTAAGACTCACCCAAATCAGTTCGCCATTTTTATGGATAAATCGTTCTTCAATTTGATAAATATCGCGTTTGCCAGTAACAAGTTCCTCAAATAGGGGCTTTTCTTTTTGAAAGTCTTTAGAATGCGCAAAATCTGCAATATTTTTGTTGATCAGTTCTTGGTAGGAATAACCTAAAGTTTCTGTGTAAGCGGGATTGACAAACAGCAATTGTCCTTGGGAATCAGCCATAGACATGGGAAGTGGGGCATTTTCGACTAGATAGCGAAATCGGGCTTCACTGGTTGCCAGTTGTTGAGCTGTTTTTTGACGCTGGGTGAGTTCTTGGTATAAAGAGCTTAAAGCTTGTTCCAATTCTAAAGTGCGGCTTTGGACTTGATTTTCCAGTTTTTCTTGCGTGCCTTTGATTTGACTGAACTCAGCTTTTAATTTATTGGCCATAGTTTGGGTATTTTCGGCCAATTGCCGAATTTCTTTCACTCGTGAGGCGGGAAAGGTAATTGGTTCAGGATGGGTTAGTTTTTGGGGCAAATTCGTTGTCTTGTCGGCTATTTCCTGCAAAGGAGCAGTTAACCAAGAGGTGACTGACGGTATGGTGGCAAAACCGGCGGCCATCGCGACTAACGCCAATAGCAAATATCGAATATAATTTTGTCGTACCGTCTGCACTGTATAGGTTGCTGGCAACTGGAACTGCAATTGCCAATTGAACTGGTTCAATAAGGGCTGTTCAAAGCGATAGGTTGATTGCTGCCACTCGATAACAGCAGGTTGAGAAGCGTTAACGGGGACGTTTTGGCGAAGTTGATTGGCGGGCTGTGTTGTCTCTAGCGATGAGTGAAATCTCTTGCCGCAGACTGATTCTGGTTGATTGCTGAAAATAACGTTTCCACGCTCATCGCAAAGAGTAAATTCCAGCTTTTGCCAGGGTTGTTTTTGTTCTAAGCCTGACCAGTTATTAAGAATTTGTTCAAATTGGTTTTTCAGAGGCGCAATATTCAATTCCCCATAAACCATGCCGGAAAAGGTTTCCGATGACGATCGCGCTGCCGCAACGCTAATATAAGGGAAGGCATTGGCGCGATGAAATTGACTGACCATTGCTGTTTGCTCATTCTCCAATTTTTGGAAGGCAGCGTTTTGAGATACATTGACCCCAATTCGCGAATTTCCTTGATTTTTGACAGGACTGGCATGGAGAATCTTCCCTGCGGCATCGGTTAGATAAATTTGTTCAAAGTGGGTATCAAATTGCCGAAATAAGTTTAGTTTTTCACTGGAAATGTTTTCTTGTTGCGCAAGTTGTTGCAGTGCTAATTGATGCTCTTGCAACCAAGTTTGCATTTGGCTGTTTAGGATTTGACTGAGACTTTGCAAATTGTGAGCTAAGTTTTCTTCAATCCGATTTTTAACAGTGTATCCTTCCCAAACCGTAAAACTGATTATTATCAAAACTAGTAATGTAATTAAAAGATTGGAGATCAGTTGTCGAATATTGAACTCTTTGTGTTGACTTGCTTGGGCAATTCGGTCTAGAAATTGGCGAGGCAGCCCATAAAAAATCTGTGTGGCAATTAAAGTATTTAAAGCACTGTTGAGAAACTGTTTAACCGCAATTAAGCCAGTGGACAAGGTCCCAATTGACATCAAGCCATAATAAAATCCCCATACTAAGGGAAGCCCAATCACTAGCCAATAGACAATATCCCAAAGGGGCAGATACCAATTCTTGCTGCGTGTTCCTGCCCATCCCAGCCAAATCGCTTCTAGTGTAAATAGAACAATGGCATAGGGATGTCCCCACAAGTAATAGGTATAGCTGCTGCTAATCAGGGCAATAACAACTGCTTTTGTGGTGCCGTGCAAGAGAAGTGTCAAAACGACAAAAATGCCGCCAAACAGCAAATCGACCCCGTAAAATAGCGGAATGCTGAAATAATTGCCGAGTAAGGCGCCAAGCGTTAGCAGAATTAGAGAGAGTTGTGGCAGAAAATTCACGCTTATAGTGTCACTATTACTGTTTTTTCTAGTTTAAATCACAAAAGCATATTATTTTATATCATGAAAAAGAAATTATTTGATGAATGGCATTCACCAGTTTTTTTAACTGTACCGGTTTGGCAAAATATTGATCAGCGCCGGCATCGAGACATTTTTCCTCATCGCCTGACATAGCAAAAGCAGTCAGGGCAATAATGGGGGGGTTGATGGAATTGGGTTCCGCCCGTAGCCGGCGAATGGCTTCCAGTCCATCTAGTTCCGGCATTTGAATGTCCATCAAAATCATATCAGGTTGTTCTTGCAAGGCTTGCGCGATCGCGTCCCAACCATTGGTTGCAACCACCACCGAATATCCTTTGGCTTCTAAATAGGAAGAGGTGGTGAGAACATTTGCTTCATCATCATCGGCAATTAAAATTTTTGGCGAACGAGTGCCGAATCCGCTTGCTTCAAGGGTTGCATAATTTTCCGTGGAAGTTTCTAGAAATTGTTCTGTTTCTTGGCTGGGATAGTAAGGAATGGTAACGGTAAAACAACTCCCTTCTCCCACTTGACTGCTGACAGTTACCTCGCCGCCATGTAAATGAGCTAAGCGTTTTACTAAAGACAAGCCCAACCCGGTTCCTTACAGCGCTCCATTCCAACCAGCGATAGGAACCGTCGGCACAACGGTAGCGATTGATGAAATAGGGAACTGATTCCCCTCTAGCTAGTTGCGCGATCGCGCTTTGGGTGGCGTCTCTGTCATCAGGATGGACGAAATTTAGGAAATAGCATCCTTCCAGTTCAGCAAGGGAATAACCCAAAATGTCTTCCCAGCGTTGATTTAAACGGGTGAAATAGCCTTGGGTATTGGCAATACACAGTAAATCGAGACTGACGGAGAAAAAATGATCCAGTTCTTCGTTTCGTTTCTCTAAGTCGGCAGTGCGAAGGGCTACTTGGTTTTCTAAATCGGCATTAAGGGCTTCTAAATTGGCAAGCGCTTCTGTGCGTTCCAATTCTACGGCAATGCGATCCCCTAAAACATCGAGAATTAATTTCAAGCGATTAATATCGGTAAGGGGTTCATTGTGGATAATACACAAATGTCCCAGCACTTCTTTGCTTAAATTATACAAAGGCACACTGATATATCCTTGTGCGCCGATTCTTTGCAACAAGGAATTATTGGGGAAATCCTCTTGCAATTTTTCCGGGTAAGCTAAACCGCCATGGCGAAGAGCAACTGCGCAAGGGGTGTATTCTTGTTCTGAGAGGGTAAAGTTCGGTTGCCATTGCCCGTCGCCCCAAACCGCAATACTTTGCAGTTCCTGTTGTTGTTTTCGGTAAAGAAGAACCCAACTCACGTCTAAGGCATTGGCAATATACGCCACCACAGAGGCAAAAAAGTTTTCGCGGCTCACATGTTTCGTTGCTTCTACCAGAGTGCGCCAACCCTTTTCCACGTTTTTGCGTTCCGTAATGTCTAAAACAACCCCGTTAAACACAATATTGCCATTTTCAGCTTGGGAAGGGGTATTGGCAATTCCTTGCACCCAACGGATACCTTGCTGGCTACAAACCCGAAATTCACATTGCCAACGGGTTTTTTGGCGAATTGCGGTTTGCGTTTTTGTTTCCACTTCTTGCACATCTTCGGGATGAATCCGCTCAAACCAATGGCTGGCTTGGGAGGGATCCACATCGGAGGGAATCCCAAATAACGCCAGCGCCCCTTCATTAGCAAACGGAACCGACCATTTCCCCTCCGGCGTCGCCACAAATTGATAAATTCCCCCAGGCACACTGTTGGCAATATCCAGGAGTTTGCTTGTCGATTTTCTAACGCTTGTTGCGCTTGTTGACGCTTTTTGACTTCGCGACGGAGGTTGCGCTCCGTGATGGCTTGTTCCAGCGCGATCGCGCATTGACGGGCCCCTCGTTTCACCAGATCTACTTCTTCCTCTCTCCAATAGCGGGGGGTTTCTCCGTCACTCACCATCAATAAACTCCACACTTTTCCTCGGCAGATAATGGGAACAATGAGGCTGGCGCGAATCTGAAACTTGAGAAAGGGGGATTGATCCGCTACGTTCAGTTCTGAATAGACATCATTGATCACTCGCGCCTGAAATTGATGATAGCGTTGACACCATTCCGGGCTGGGATAAAATTCCCGAATTCGAGAAGTTTGCAGCGGCTGTTTTGATTCAATGCTAGCTTGGGAACGAACTTGCGCGCTGCGATTTTTGTAAATTTGGTAAATCAGGGCGCGATCGCAGTTTAGAAACGTTCTAATTTGTTGAGTCGTAATATCTAAAATTGCCTGAACATCTAAAGAAGACCGAATCTGTTGCGAAAGAGAATTTAAAAACTGTTCCGATTGCAGTTGCCGATTTAAATCTTCGGTGCGGCTTTGGGCAATTGTATTTTGATTGGGGGAATTAGGTTGTGAAAGACTTGTCGTTATGGAAGCGCGATCGAACAAAATTTGGCGAAAAAGCCAATCACGTTTTAAGATACCAACTAATTCTTCGCTATTATCATCAATAACTGGAATTTCTGTAACATTGCTCGTTTGAAAAATTTCCCAAATTTGAGCCCAACTTGTTAATTGCGAGTAATAAATTGTGGGGTCCGGCGGCAACATCACCGCCTTCACTGGCAAGTTTTCCAACTCATTTTCCTGTCCCCAGCAACTTAGAATTTGTTTTGCCGTAATGATTCCTAGTAATTGATTCTGGGCAACAACCCAAATCCAGTTGACACTCGAAGCACTGCCATGGGTTTCCGGTTCAGAAATGAATAAGTTTAGGGCTTCCCTAACCAAACAATCGGGGTGAATCACTAATGGAGAAAAACAAATTGTCTTTTGAATCTCTAGTTGTGAGTTATCAGGGTTGCCCAACATTGCAAATATTGCCCAAAAACGGAAGATTGAATAAGTTATTTTTCACAATTATCGATAGTTTGGAGATAAAATTAAGAAAGTTAATACCATTTTCCAACCAATTTTAATATAAAATCCCTGTTTTTAACTACTTGTTACCTGTCGTTTTTTAATCAACTAAAAATTGCTACTTAGTTACTTGAATTTGATCTAATATGAAATTGATTAATTCATGCTATACATTAGGACTCCCATTGCCTTGTCTCCCCAACTTATCTGTAGCAAACATTGATCCATTTGATATAATTATTTACCTAATCATCTAACCCCGGTCGAGGCATGGGTTTAATGGCTTGCTTGTTCAGGTGGCGCAACCAACTCCCGCCAATGACGCCGATAATTAAAGCAATCCAACCGGTTGTGGGTTGCAATAACAAAAATCCACCCACCGATAACATTAACCCAAATAATAGTAAAATTGCGGCTAACACCCGCTGAATGTCATTTTGTAAGTTTTGGCCTGGCGGCACCCCAGTTCGTTTTGCTTGTCGGCGCCAGCCCCAACCGCTAGGACGGACACGGCGATAAAATTCATCCAAAGTTTCCTCCGATTCGGGGGGAGTTAAAAAGAGAACTACAATCCAGAAAACGGAGACAATAACAGTAATTGTTAACAAACGAATCCCGTAATCTTGTAAAGGGGTGATCACATTGGATTCCAGCCAAAGGCGCGAAGCGCGATTAAGCAATCCTAATTGAGAGACTTCCAGCTTTGAAATTAACGTTACAGTAGATCCGACGACTAAACTCCCGACAATTGCTGTTAATTCTGCTGCTGCATTAATGCGCCACCAAAACCAACGTAAAACTAAGACTAATCCGGAGCCAGTACCAATGGCAATTACCAGACGGAAGACAGTTGCTACATCTTCAGCAAAAAACGCTGCGATCGCGCCTATGGCAGTTAAAATCCCAGAAGCAACTCGTCCCACTAGAACTAATTCGGCCTGATTAGCATTGGGATTAAAAAAACGTTGATAGAAATCATTAGTCAAATACGACGCTCCCCAGTTAATAGACGTGGAAACGGTACTCATAAAGGCAGCAACTAGAGAAGCAATGACCAAGCCCAACATTCCGACCGGTAAATAATCAAGCATCAACTTGAAATATCCCAATTCCAAATCTTCCAAGTCTGGGTAAACCACCATCGCCACTAATGCTACGACCACCCAAGGCCAAGTACGAATAAGATAATTAAGAACATTAAATAACCAAACCGCTTTTTCTGCCTCTGCTTCATTTTTGACCGCCGCCAAGCGCTGCACAAATTCGCCTCCCCCATCGCTGCGGCGAAACGACCACCATTGCACCAATAAATAAGCAGAAAACGTCGTTAAGGTAATTCCGGCTGTATCACTCCAACTCAAATCTGCTGTCAGGGGAACAAAAGATAAAATATCCTCGTTGGTTTGGGCTTTTACCGAAGAAACTAATTCTTCCATGCCGCCGACACTATTGACAGCAATTACCGCAACGGCAATCGCCCCAAATACCCCTAAAAAGAATTGAAAAAAGTCAGTGGCGACGACGCCCCATAATCCTGAAAAACTGGAATAAATCAGAACAAAAATACTAACCCCAATCACACTCAAGAGTTTGACATTTTCTCCAGGTTCAATGCCTAGACTTTGCCATAACTCTAGGGCATCCACTGCTTTCACCATGGCTAACATGGCGTATCCAATGCCGATGCAATTAATGGGAACAGCAAATAAAAACGCTTTTGTTCCTCGTAAAATGGCCGCCATTTTTCCCCCGTAACGCAATTCCGTTAACTCGGCATCGGTAACAATTTCTGAGCGCCGCCACAATCGCGCAAAAATATAAATCAAAATTAAATGGGCAATGGCAAAGTTCCACCATTCCCAATTGCCGGCAATGCCTCGGCTTCCTACAACTCCAGCAATATAGAGGGGAGTATCAATGGAAAATGTTGTGGCTGCCATACTCGTTCCCGCTAACCACCAGGGAAGAGAACGCCCAGAGACAAAAAAGTCCACCAAACTGGTA
The DNA here is from genome assembly GCA_003021905.1 of Cyanobacteria bacterium SW_9_44_58. Lineage (GTDB taxonomy): Bacteria > Cyanobacteriota > Cyanobacteriia > Cyanobacteriales > Rubidibacteraceae > Halothece. The sequence continues at coordinate 59,571 of PXPI01000012.1, forward strand.
GAGCCGCGTCGAGATAGAATTAATCCTAATGCCAGAGCCAGAATCAAATAGAGAAGGATAATCAGCCAGTCAATTAATTGCATAATCAGACTTACTTAAAGTGAAGTATAAAAAAAACAGCCATCCCATTAACCCGTTCTCCGTTTATTGATAGGGGTTAATTGTCTTACCATAGAAACAGTATAAATCAAAGATGGCAACTTAAATTGCGTCAACATCTTATCATTGTCTGATCAGGTGTCAGCGCATAACCCTGTCAAGGAATTGCTATTACCGTTAAGCGTCGTCAATTGCTAAGAGGATAAATCGTAATTATGGGACTATTTGATCGCATCAGCCGCGTTGTACGCTCCAATGTTAACGACCTAGTCAGCAAAGCTGAAGATCCAGAAAAAATGTTGGAGCAGTCACTGACTGATATGAACGAAGACTTGGTGCAGCTCCGCCAAGCCGTTGCGAAAGCTATTGCCGCTGAACGTCGCAGTCGTAAGCAGTATGAAGATCAACAGGCAGAGGCCAACAAGTGGCAACAACGGGCGCAACTTGCCTTGAGCAAAGGACAAGAAGACCTCGCCCGCCAAGCCCTGCAACGGAAAAAATCAGCCGCCGATGCCGCGGAACAACTCAAGCCCCAAGTTGATAAGCAAAAACAGCAAGTTGATACGCTCAAAAAGTCGCTGATTGCCTTAGAAAGTAAAATTTCCGAAGCGAAAACCAAAAAAGAAATGCTTAGCTCACGCATGAAAGCCGCTAAGGCCAATCAGCAATTGCAAGAGCAAATGGGCAACTTGAATACTAGTGGTGCCATGAATGCGTTTGAGCGCATGGAAGAAAAAGTGACCGAAATGGAAGCCTCTGGTCAAGCCGCAGCTGAATTGGCTGGCGAAAGCGGCGGTATTGAAGATCAGTTTGCTCAACTTGAATCGGGCAGCGATGTGGATGACGAACTCGCAGCAATGAAAGCCCAATTATCCGGTTCTTCCGAGAATCAGGAGGCATTGCCGGAAGGGGAAGAGTCCAATACCAGTCAAGATCAAACCAACTATCAAACAACCCAAGATCAGAATCAAACCCAAAATCAAGATGCGGTCAGTGACAGTGAAATGGATGCCGAATTAGAAGCACTTCGCAAACAACTTGATAGTTAGAGAAGCGACAGATGAGCGATATCATTTAATCGCGTTCCGAAGAGGGGAAAGGTAGCATTGAAGGTACTGATTGCCCCTCTATTTCCATTAAAGAATGTGATAGCAAAAGGTGTTATGAGTAATTTAATCGCAACCACCGATTCTGAAATCAATCAGGAAATTTCCCACTCTGAAAAGCCGGTTTTACTCTATTTTTGGGCATCTTGGTGCGGCCCTTGCCGGATTGTTTCCCCGTTTGTGGAGGCAATTGCCCAGGAATATGAGGATCGCCTTAAAGTGCTAAAAATGGAAGTTGATCCCAATCCAGAAGCGGTAAAAACCTATAAAGTTGAGGGGGTTCCTGCTTTAAGATTAATTCAAAACGGGGAAGTTTTTTGGTCTCATGAAGGCTCAATTACGAAAGAAAAACTAAAACAAAATATTGATAATTCTTTTAACTAGTGAAGTGTTAACAATAAGGAGATGGAAAAGAATTGCCATCTCCTGATTAATTGCCGATAATATTTATCGTTATTAACTAACAATAAATATTATTGTTTTTTGAGTCTTCAAAATAAAAAAGTACGAATTAATAGTATTTTTAATATTTTCTCTTTAATTGTCCAAATTACTAATTTTTAATACCAAAAATGCAATTTGCTCAACGTCTTAACCCCCTACGCCGAAATGTTTTTGCTGACATGGATTCGGCCAAAGCGAAAGCCAAAGCAGCTGGAAAGGAAATTATTGATCTTTCTCTGGGTTCCTCGGATTTAGCTGCCGGGAATCATGTTTTGGATACGATTAAGGATTCCCTGTATGATCCCAGTACTCATGGCTATACTTTGTTCCATAATACCGGCGAGTTTCGGAAGGCTGTGGCAACTTGGTATGAAAACAAATATGGGGTAGCTGTGGATCCGGAAACGGAAGTGCTTCCCTTAATTGGCTGTCAGGAGGGAACGGCTCATTTGCCTCTAGCCTTACTGGATCCTGGAGATTTGGCACTGTTGCAAGACCCGAGTTACCCCTCTCATTCCGGGGGAATTCATTTAGCAGGGGGCGAGATTTATTGGTTGCCGACGCTGGCGGAAAATGACTTTTTACCGGTTTTCTCCGAAATTCCGCAACAAGTGCGAGACCAAGCTAAGCTAATGGTGCTGAGTTACCCTCACAATCCCACCACTGCTTTAGCACCGTTATCATTTTTTCAAGAGGCGGTGCAATTTTGCAAAGAGAACGCGATCGCGCTGGTTCATGATTTTCCTTATGGGGATATGGTGTTTTCCGGCTCGCCTCCTGCCCCGTCGGTGTTACAAGCAGATCGCAACAAGGAAATTTCCATTGAGTTCTTTACGTTCTCTAAATCCTACAATATGGGGGGATTTCGCATTGCCTTTGCTGTGGGGAATGAGGAATTGATTTTAGGCTTGCGGCAAGTCAAAGCTGTTGTCGATTTTAATCAGTATAAGGGAATTCTCAACGGCGCGATCGCGGCTTTAACCGGTCCCCAAGAAAGCATCCAGAAAACAGTGAATACCTTTGAAAAGCGCCGCGATGTTTTTGTGAATGCCCTAAACCGCATTGGCTGGGAAGTTCCTACTCCCGCTGCCACCATGTATCTTTGGGCGAAACTCCCTGAGTCTTGGCAAGGAAATTCCATGGAATTTTGCACGCAGTTAGTGGAAGCCACAGGCGTTGCCCTTGCTCCAGGTTCTGGCTTTGGCAATGCCGGAGAAGGGTATGTGCGTATGGCGTTAGTACGGGATACCAGCAAGTTAGAACAAGCAGCAGCTAAAATTGCTCAGTTTCTTGATTAATTGCATATCGTGAGCTACTGAACGGCGAATCAAAGATTACGCCGTCGGCTTCCTACCCAACAAACTGCGAAACAGTAGAGGTCTTACAGAAGTCGCCGTAAAGCCCATTGCTTTTAGCAGTGGGATATAAGGCGAGTTAGTCGAGGGGGTTCAATCCCCCTGAGACTGACAAACTCCGAATCAGTTCTCTGATAACATCATTTTGACTCCTCTCTGTT